>JBNLFT010000017.1:15758-26788 GCA_050305675.1 Methylococcaceae bacterium | reverse complement strand
GTTGTCCAGCGAGCGAACGTATTGTTCGACCGACAAGGCGGCGTATAGACGCCGCGCCTGATTGATCAGCGTGTCGTTGTCCATGGTGTTGTTCCCTAATCCGAGAGCCCCATTATAGGCGGAGCGGCCCGCGCAAATAAACCGTTCGGGTTCCGCTCGCCCCTTCGCGTCGGCCTGCCTATTTCAAAAATCCGATAGCAGGCAACTGCTATTCGTCGAGAGCCGCCCCAACATGCAAATAAAGCGCCTTATTTAAGCTTTCGGCAAGGACACACTTTTTTAACCTAGGTCGGCACACAATCCTCGTTTTTTGGATATGATTAGGCATGTTGCTAAATTGATTTCTTGGAGGACGACATGACGACAATCACTGATCCAGTCATCGGCCGCTGGTACAAAGACGTGGTAAACAATTTGACCTTCACCGTGGTCGCCATAGAGGAAGACAGCGACTTCATCGAAGTCCAATACCTCAACGGCGACATCGGCGAATACGATAACGAGACATGGTACAATTCCACGTTCGATTATATCGAAGCCCCCGAAGACTGGAGCGCCCCGTACGACGACCTGGAGATGGACGATCTGGGCTATACCGACCCGGACCTGCACGGCAACCCGGATCAGGACGACCTCGATTTTTCCGACTACTACGATTAGGACACCGAGTTTTTTATGAAAATGAGCCCCCGGCAATTCCTTGACTGGGAATCCAAGAGCATTACCCTGCTGGCCATGTCCGGAGCCGGCAAAACCACGTTGGCCAACAAGCTCCCGAAGGACAGATGGTTCCACTATTCCGGCGACTACCGCATCGGCACCAAATATCTATCCGAACCCATTCTGGACAACATCAAGCGCCAAGCAATGGAAGTGCCGTTCCTACGCAACCTGTTGCTCACCGACTCCATTTACATCTGCAACAACATCACGGTAGAAAACCTATCGCCGGTCTCCAGCTTTCTCGGCAAACTGGGCGATCCCGCTCAAGGCGGCTTGCCCTTGGGCGAATTCAAGCGCCGCCAAGCCCTGCACCGCCAGGCGGAAATAGCGGCGATGAACGACGTTCCCGAATTCATTCATAAAGCCGAAGACATCTACGGCTACAAACATTTTCTCAACGACGCCGGCGGCAGCGTCTGCGAACTGGATTGCCCGGAAGTCATCGAACGTCTGGCCGAACATACCCTGATCGTCTACATCAAAATTCCGCCGGAAATGGAACAGACCATCATCCAACGCGCCAAGAGCGATCCCAAACCGCTGTACTACCGCGAGGCGTTTCTGGACCAGAAATTGGCCGAATACATGGAGCAGTTTCACCATAGCAGCCCGGACCTCATTCCTCCGGATCATTTCGCTTCCTGGGTATTCCCCGAATTGTTCAAATCGCGGGTCCCCCGCTATCAGGCGATTGCCGACCAACACGGCTATACGGTAGCGGCCGACGATATCGCCCATGTCCGGGGCGAACAGGATTTCCTGCAAATCATCGCCGACGCCGTCGCGAAACAATCCTAACAGGTCAGAACATGCCCCTGGTTGCCCATACACCGCTACCCACGTTCCAGCGCCTAAAGGAAGAAGGCGAGGATATTCTTTCACCGGACCGCGCCATCCATCAGCATATCCGCGAACTCCATATCGGGCTGCTCAACATCATGCCCGACGCCGCCTTGGAAGCGACCGAGCGGCAATTTTTCCGGCTGGTCGGCGCCTGCAACCAGATCGCCCAGTTCCACGTCCATCCGTTTACCGTGCGCGGCATCGAACGGGGGCCGCAAGCGCAAGCCCATATCGACCGCTATTACGAATCGTTCGAGCAAATCAGGGAGGACGGCCTCGACGCCTTGATCATCAGCGGCGCCAACGTCACCCACAATCACCTGCAGGAGGAGGATTTTTGGCGACCGTTAACCGAAGTGTTCGCCTGGGCCAAGGAAAACGTCACCTCGATCTTGTGTTCGTGCCTGGCTACCCACGCGCTGATCCAGTATTGTTACGGCATCGAACGCACGCGCCTGCCGAGCAAGCGCTGGGGGGTTTTCTCGCACAAGGTGGTGGACCGCAAACATCCCCTGGTAGCCGAAATCAACACCCGCTTCGACGTTCCCCATTCCCGTTTCAACGAAATCTTTCAAAACGACATGGAGGAAAGGGGGCTGAAAGTTCTGGTGGTCAGCCATGAAGCCGGAGTCCATCTCGCCGTCAGTCAGGATGGATTTCGCATCGTTTTCTTCCAGGGCCATCCGGAGTACGACGACATCAGCCTGCTGAAGGAATACAAGCGCGAAGTCCTCCGCTATTACCACGACGAACGCCACGACTATCCGCCTTATCCCGAGCACTATTTCAACGAAACGGTGCGCCATGTATTCGCCGATTACGAAGTGCACGTCAAAACGGCCAAGAAATCGGGTCAGGATTTACCGCCGTTTCCCGAAGACGCGATCCTGGAATATCTCGACAATACCTGGCGCGATTCGGCCAAGGCGGTATTCAACAACTGGTTGGGCAAGGTCTACCAGGTCACCAATCAGGACCGGCGCCTGCCCTTTATGGAAGGCATCGATCCCAACAATCCGCTGGGGTTATAAATGCACGAACGGTTTCTCCGGCAGGCCGTCGAATTGGCGTGCCGCAACGTCAGCGAGCGCAGCGGCGGCCCCTACGGCGCAATTATCGTCAAGGACGGCCGCATAATCGCCGGCAGCGGCAACCGGGTGACCCAAACTCTCGATCCGACGGCGCACGCCGAAATCGTGGCGATCCGGGAAGCCTGCCGGGTGGTCAACGATTTTCAGCTGAGCGACTGCGTTTTATACAGCAACTGCGAGCCCTGCCCGATGTGCCTCGGCGCCGTATATTGGGCCAGACTGGCGGCGGTCTATTATGCGAGCGATCGTTTCGACGCCGCGGCCGCGGGCTTCGACGACGACTTCATTTACCGCGAGCTGGAAATACAACCGCAACAGCGGGCGATTCCGATGCGGCAATTAGCGCTGGAATCGGCATCGGCGCCGTTCGAACTGTGGCGCGCCCAGCAGGATAAGATTTTGTATTGAGTCGAGCGGAACGGCGCAGTTTGCGGTGCCGGGTTATGTCAAACGCCCGGGGCAGCGCCGAGATCCGTGCGGAGTTCTCAGCGCCGCTCCGGTACTGCGAAAAACTATTATCGCCTCGATATCTTGTTAAGGAGCGGCCTGCTCGGTTTGCACCGCCGCGCCCTCGCCGGCCTTGGCCCCGGCGGTTGCGTTCTTGACTTTCAGCAGCCAACCGTCCTGGCCCAGACAACGCCCCTCGTTGGCTAACGCAGTCACATGTACGCGGGCATATTTTCCGGCGACCTCGGCCGGCAATTTCGCGGTCGCGACAAAAAAATTCATTTTATCGACCACCTCGACTTGCATCGGTACTTTTCTCGCTTCCGCCGTTATCGTCGTGGGATCGGCCCAATTGGAAACATGAAATGATATTTCGGTTCCGGGATCGACTTCGGACATATGCACCGGCTCGAATTCCCGAAACTTCGGTTTCTTGCATTTCTTTTCCTCGCTATCGGAACCGTAAGCAAAGGCTCCCCCGGCAACCAGCATCATTCCCGATAAAACCGTCAGTCGTAAGCATTTTGTAATTTTCATAGTCAGCCTCATTATTGTAATTTCACTCCTCGGACTGAACTTTAATCACTTTCATGTCACAATTCAACTTCGGCAAGACTCGGCGAGCTATGTTAAATCCCTTATTTTGCTATGGAATTGGCCGCGATAAAACTGTTGGCCGGCGTCCTCCGCCAAGCCCGTCACGGTTTGAACTCTGCGCCTAAATAGCCCACTAACCGAATATCGCCAACCGACCGGAGAACTGCGCATGCTCATCAAATCAACCTCGACTGTCGCCAGCAGCGAAATCACCGATAAATCCATTTTTCAGAAACGGCGGCAGCTGATCAAGGCGGCTGCGGGACTATCGGCGTCGGCGGTGCTGTCGGGCCGCGCGCTTGCCGGCGAGCAGCGATACCGGGACGTTCCTTCCGGGCCGTTTTCGGCCGATCTTCCGGTCACCGACTTCGAAGACGTCAGCCGCTACACCAATTATTACGAGTTCACCACCAACAAGAGCGACTCGACGGTGCTGGCGCAAGCATTACAGACGTCGCCCTGGCAAGTTGCGATCGAAGGCGAAGTGGAAAAACCCGGCGTCTACGATCTGCAGGACATCCTGAAGGCAAACCCGTTGGAGGAGCGCATCTATCGCTTTCGCTGTGTCGAAGCCTGGTCCATGGTGGTGCCGTGGATCGGTTTCCCGCTGGGAAAAATGCTGAGCAAATTCGGACCGACATCGCGCGCGAAATTCGTTCAATTCACCACCTTGTACCGGCCCGAGGTGATGGTCGGACAACGAAGCTCTTCGCTCGATTGGCCCTACACCGAAGGGTTGCGCATCGACGAGGCGATGCACCCTTTGACGCTGCTGGCGACAGGGATGTACGACGACCAACTTCCCAAACAAAACGGCGCGCCGTTGCGTTTGGTCGTACCGTGGAAATACGGCTTTAAAAGTATCAAGGCCATCGTGAAGATACGCTTGCAGGAAACCATGCCGGCTACGGCGTGGAACAGGAGAGCTCCGGGGGAGTATGGTTTTTACGCCAACGTCAATCCGGCGGTTCCCCATCCGCGTTGGAGTCAGGCTCGGGAACGAATTCTCGGCGCCAGTATTTTCACGCCGAAACGCGACACCGAGCTGTTCAACGGTTATGCCGATCAGGTCGCCTCGCTCTACAGCGGCATGGATTTGCGTAAGTACTTCTGATGGCAAGCAACTCAACAACCCAACGTTGGATCAAAGTCGCCGTCTTCTTATTGAGCCTGCTGCCGTTTCTGCTCCTGTGTTTGGACACCTGGCGAAATAATCTCGGGCCCAACCCGATCGAAACGTTGCACGTCACGCTGGGCGACTGGGCCTTGCGCTTCTTATGCCTGACCCTGGCGCTGACGCCGTATCGTCAATTGACCGGCCAGAATTGGGTCGTCCGCTTCCGGCGCATGCTGGGACTGTTTTGTTTTTTTTACGCCAGCATGCACTTGCTGGTTTACCTGGTCTTGGACCTGTCCCTTTCATGGCAGGCCTTGCTCGACGAGTTACGAGAAAGCCCCTATATCGTGTTCGGCATGCTAACGTTCGCACTGTTGTTGCCGTTGGCCGTCACTTCCAGCAAGAAGATGCAAAAACGGCTCGGAAAAAACTGGACCAGGCTGCATCGTTTGATCTATCCGGCAGCGATCACCGCGGTGCTGCACTATATTCTATTGGTCAAGTCGGACCTGACGGAACCGTTAATCTATGCGGATATTATTATTATTCTGCTAACATACCGTTTGCTGAAACAGCTTAAAAAACGGCCGGTATGGCAGAAAAAGCCAGGATGACAGGCAAAAAAAAGCAGTTAATAAACCATTAACTGCCGAAAAGATTTAGGAAGAAATTAACGCAACTTTTAACTGTAACAACATAAAAGCTATGATTTATATTAGCAACGCATATAACAATTTAAAATGTGACATATTGTCGCAGATACGATATCGGAAATAATTATAATTACATCGGTATTTTCAATAGTTTAGTTAATCAAATCCGAATGCTTTCTCACGTCCTACCCAAATCGGAAATCTCCATCCGGGAAAACCTTAAGTGGCTGTTTATTTTAAGAAACTTAATGATCTCCGCGGAAGCCCTACTGATCTTCCTGGCCACCTACGGTCTCGGAATCAAGTTGCCCCAGGAACAGCTCTGGCTGGTGATCCTCTCGATCGGCGCGGTCAACCTCTACACCTGGATGCGCCTGCAAACCGACGAGGTCGTCACCGAATTGGAAATATTTTCCCAGATTTCGATCGACGTGTTCGCGATGGCTTCGCTGCTGTACTTGACCGGCGGCGCCTCCAATCCGATTATCTGGGTGTTTCTGCTGCCGCTGATCATAACCGCGATCATGTTGCCGCAGGCTTACGCCTGGAACATGGTGATTCTGACCTCGTCGATCTATACCGTGTTGATCGGCTTCAACATTCCGTTGCCGGCGATCGAACCGCATATCCCCGATCCCAAACTCCTGACTCCGGAAATGAGCCACCAGCTGCACGCCATGACCGAAAAGAATTACTTCAACCTGCATATTTTCGGCATGTGGTTCGGATTTGTTTTCAGCGCCGGTCTGGTCGCCTTTTTCGTCGTCGAATTATCGAATACGCTGAAGGAGAGGGAACGCAATCTGGCCGACGCCAGGGAAAGCGCCCTGCGCGACGAACGGGTGGTGTCGCTCGGCACGCTGGCCGCCAGCGCCGCGCACGACATGGGCACACCGTTGGGCACCATCGCGATTCTGGCCCATGAAATACAGCAGGAATTTCCCGAGCACAGGTTTCCCGATCTGCACGATAAACTGAACATCGTCGATCAGCAGATCGCCCGCTGCAAGGAGGCGCTGTCCGTCATGTCGGCGTCCGCCGGCGAGCTGCGCGCCGAGTCCGGCAAGGTCATGCAGGTAACCGAATATGTCGACGAAGTGCTCAATCAATGGCGCACCCACAACCCGGCGACCAAGCTCAATCTCTACGTTTCCACCGATATCTACCTGGAAGCCCAAATTGTCGCCGATCGCACCCTGACCCATTCCATCATCAACATCCTCAACAATGCGGCGCAGGCCACGCCCGATGAAGAAGGCATCGAATTCCACGCCGACTGGGACCGAGCGCAGCTGAATTTGCGGATTCGCGATTTCGGTCCCGGCCTGCCGGCGGAATACCTCGACCTGGTCGGTCAACAGCCGGTCGTCAGCAAGAAGCAGGGCATGGGCGTCGGCCTGTTCTTAACCTATTCCACGATCAGACGCTTAGGCGGTACAATATTTTTCAGCAATCTGCAAACCGGCGGCGCCTGCGTCGAAATCACCCTGCCCCTACTTCCGACAGAGAGTAACGAGGATGCCTATGGAGACGGATAAACCGAATTTGTTATTGGTCGACGACGACGAGACGTTCTGTTCCGTACTCAAACCGGCCCTGGAAAAACGTAATTTTCAAGTCAGCGTCGCCCATGACGTCAAAACGGGAATTACGCTGGCCGAACAGACCGATCCCGAATACGCCGTCATCGATTTGCGTATCGGCCACGACTCGGGCCTGGAGATGGTGAAGAAATTGATTTCCCTGGACAGCAACACGCGTATCGTCATGCTCACCGGGTTCGCCAGTATCGCCACCGCGGTCGAGGCGATCAAACTAGGCGCCATCCATTATCTGACCAAGCCGGCCAACGCCGACGAAATCGTCAACGCCTTGAACAAGAACCAGGGCGATTCCTCGGTTCCGATCAGCGAAAACCCATTATCGGTCAAACGTCTGGAATGGGAACACCTGCAGAAAGTACTGATGCAACACGACGGCAACATCTCGGCGGCCGCGCGGGCCTTGAACATGCACCGCAGAACGTTGCAGCGCAAACTGGAAAAACGGCCGGTCAGGGAATGAACGGCGGCGCGGGCAATCGAACCGGCATGGCGTAAACCGGCAAACCGATGAAGCCGAGCGATTGGCGCGCGGCCAAACCGCCGCTCCCGAAACACGCTTGCTTCACTGTTCGGATTCCTGATCGACCACTTCCCCCATGTTCTTACCGGGCCTGACGCGGCCCTGATAGGTCAATATCGTCCCCAGCACAAAGCCGCTTTTTGCTCCGGGAAGCTTGGCTTTTTGTTCCCAAGTCCACATATGCCCATCCCTCGAGTCGATAATGAACACCTTCGGCAAGAACACGCCCGTTTGCCCGGTACGGCCCCCCTCGTGCAGCACGACGGCCCGGTAGCGCCCGTCTTCGTCGGCCGCCGCCGCATTCGCCGCCAGTAAAAGCACGCCTGCCGCCCAACGGGCAGCCCATCGAAAACACCGCCGATCGTTTTGTCGCTTCATAAACCTCTGCCCCCTCAACGGATGACTATTGATTCGAACCGCCGCCAATTCAACAACGGCGGCGTGCGCTTTCATGCCTTGCTTTTTAGCCGAAACTTGGCTTCGTTCCAAAGGCCGTCGAGCTCGGCCAGCTCGCAGTCGCGCAACTCGCGACCGCTTGCCGCCACCCGGCGTTCGATATAATTAAAACGGCGGGTGAATTTGCGGGTCGCCTCTTTCAAGGCGATTTCCGGGTTAACCTTCAAATGGCGGGCCAAATTGACCACGACCAGCAACAAATCGCCGACCTCTTCCTGGATATGCGGCTGGTCACCGGCCTGCCAGGCTTCCTTGACCTCGTGCAGTTCCTCCATGACCTTGTCGAAAACCGGCTCGGTTTGCGGCCAATCGAAGCCGTGGGACGCCGCGCGGTTTTGGATCTTCTCGCATTGCACCAAGGCCGGCAGGCTCTTGGCCACCCCGTCGAGTACGCTTTCCTCCTCACCCGGCGCCCGTTTGGTTCTTCGTTCGAGTGCCTTGGCCTCGTCCCAGGCCCGTTGCCGTTCCTCGTCGCTGTCGTAGGAGGCATCGGCGAATACATGAGGATGGCGGCGCACCAGCTTATCGGCGATCGTTGCGGCCACCTGTTCGAAATCGAACAGCCCGCGTTCCTCGGCAATCCGGGAATGAAAGACCACCTGCAACAACAAATCGCCCAATTCCGCAGGCAAATCCTCCAGATCATCGCGTTCGATGGCGTCGGCAACCTCGTAGGCCTCTTCGATGGTATACGGTATCAGGCTATGAAAATCCTGTTTCAGGTCCCATGCGCAACCGTCTAGCGGGTGGCGCAGGCGAGCCATGATCGCCAGCAGTTTTTCCGTATTGGGTAAACTCAAAACGAACTGCCGAAGCTGTCTATGTAGCGCTCGCGGAACGTTTCCAGCGAAAAGAAATGGTTTTGCGTACCGTTGTGTTCGATCTTGATCGCGCCGAGCAACGATGCGATTCGTCCACTGGTTTCCCAATCGTATTCGTTCATCAGCCCGTATAACAAGCCGGCGCGGAAGGCATCGCCGCAGCCGGTCGGATCCATTATCGCCTTGGGTTTGGCCGGGGGTATCTCCAAACATCGGCCGCCGGTGTAGATTTTCGCGCCTTTGCTGCCAAGGGTGACGATCAGCGCCTCGACCTTCTCCGCCATTTGCTCCAGCGTCAAGCCGGTACGCTCCTGCATCAACTCCGACTCGTAATCGTTGAACGTGGCATAGGTCGCCAAATCCATGAAGCGCAACAATTCGACTTCGTTGAACATCGGCATGCCCTGGCCCGGGTCGAAAATAAACGGAATATCGAGTTCGGCGAACTGTTCGGCGTGCAGCTGCATGCCTTCCTTGCCGTCCGGCGAAACGATGCCGATACTGATGCCGGCGTTTTCCGGTACCGAATTCAGATGCGACAAATTCATCGCACCGGGATGAAACGCAGTGATTTGGTTGTCTTCCTCGTCGGTGGTGATATAGGCCTGGCCGGTGTAGTTATCGTCCAGAATCTTGATGTATTCGGAACCTATCCCGCATTGACTGAGCCATTGCGCGTAGGGCTCGAAGTCGTGGCCGACCGCGGCCATGATTTTGGGTTCCTCGCCCAGCAATTTCAAATTGTAGGCGATGTTGCCGGCGCAACCGCCGTACTCCCGGCGCATAATCGGCACCAGAAACGAAACATTGAGGATATGGACTTTCTCGGGCAGAATATGGTTCTTGAATTTGTCATGAAAAACCATGATCGTGTCGTACGCCATGGATCCGCAAATTAATGCACTCATCGGTATTCCTCTTAAAGTAAAATCATTGCCCAGGTAAAGGCCGCCCACGCCAAGGTCAGGAAAACCGCCGCAGAACCGATGTCCTTGGCCCGGCCGGATAACTCGTGGTGTTCCAGTCCGACCCGGTCCACCACCGATTCCACGGCGGAATTCAGCAATTCGGTTACCAACACCAGCACCATGCTGCCGATCAGCAACACGATTTCGACGGTGTTGTGTCCCCACCAAAAAGCCAGCGGCGTGGTTACCGCAAATAATAGCACTTCCTGCCGGAATGCTTCCTCATGTTGCCAGGTCGCCTTGAACCCGGCGAGGGAGAAGAAAAAAGCATTGAAGATTCGTTTAATTCCCTTCGCGTTTTGATTTGCCATAACAGTTTATAAAATTGAAATAACAGGCGCCTCCCCCTGACGCCCGGGTTTAAAATCGAGTTAGTCTTCCAGCGTTCGGCCGTATCCGGCGGCATCCAGCAATCGATCGAGCTCGCTCGGGTCGCTGGCCCTAATTGCGAACATCCAGCAATTAAAGGCGTCTTCATTGACCCGTTCCGGCGAGTCGTTCAGCTCTTCGTTGACTTCCACCACCTCGCCGCTGACCGGACTGTAAAGATCCGAGGCGGTCTTGACCGATTCCACCACCGCGCACTGCTCGCCTTGCGCCAGCGTCCGGCCCACCGCCGGCAGTTCGACGAAGACCAAATCGCCCAACTCGGACTGGGCGAAGTCGGTAATCCCGACCCGCACGATATTGTCGGCCTCCAGTTTCGCCCATTCGTGGGTTTTCGCATATTTCAGGTTTTCCGGCATGTCAGTCATATTATCTCTCTCAAATTAGAAGCGGCCTTGGATGTTAAAAAGGATAACGTCCTCAGGCTGAAAAACAACAAAAATTTAAACGGCTATCTGCAAACTTCACGCGACCCGAGTCGATTGTCGACAGCAGGGATGCGCTCGTCAAGGCGGCAAGAAAGCATTGATCGACTATCCTGAAAACCTGACGGCAATCGGCCCGCGACGAATTCGTAGCCATTAAAATTCAATTACCTTGCCCCAAACCGTATAATTGCATATTTGCCCTGCTCCACTCGCCAATCGATGACTGTCTTTCGCCGTTTTGTCTTTTCCTTGTTGCTTGTTGTTGCCGGCACATGCACGGCCCCAGCCGACGACGACGCGGAAAACCCGGCGTACGTCGAATTAAACGCCGACGCCCGCCGAGACAGCGGCATCGAAACTGTCGCCGCCGCGGCA
>JBNLFT010000017.1:0-15661 GCA_050305675.1 Methylococcaceae bacterium | reverse complement strand
GCTGGACATTACTCCGCTGCTCGATTTGCGCCTGCAATCGATGACATTCGAGGTGCGCCACAGCAGCGCCGCGGAAAAAAACCGGCTGTCTCGCGCCGGCACGGCCCGGCTGAAGGACCTGCACCGCAACGATGCCGTCTCCACCCGCCAACTGCAGGAACAACTGGCGCAATGGCAAACCGACCGCGCCGTCGCCAACGAAACCGAACTGCAGCACCGCATGGTGGTGTTTTCCAGCTTGCAACGCTGGGGTCAAACCTTGACCGACTGGTTTACCCGCTCGGCGTCGCCCGAAGCAGATGATATCATCAGCCGTCGAAAGCAATTATTACAAATCGTCCTGCCCCCGGGGGCCGTGCTGCCGCCTAATGTCGACGACATCCGTATCGCGCCGGGCGGCGATAGACAAACCGCCGTCGCGGCCCGCCTGGTCGGCGCCGCGCCCCAGGTCGACCCGGCGACTCAAGGCCGGCAATATTTCTTCGTGTCCGACGGCGGCGATCTGCCGGTAGGAATGCGAGTATTTGCCTGGATCCCCGACCGGAGCGAGGGCGTCGACGGCGCGATGATTCCCAAAGGCGCCCTATTATGGCATCTGGGCCTGGCCTTCGTGTTCGTCGAGGTCGACGACGGCCGCTTCGTACGCCGCAGCATAGAGGACTACCTGGACCTGGGCGACGGCTATTTCGTTCCCGCCGCTATCCACCCGGGCGAGCGTATCGTCAGCAGCGGCGCCCAAACCCTGCTGTCGCAGCAATTGCGCGCCAGAATTCCCGACGAGGACGACGACTGAGTCAGCCGCTCTCGCCGTCGTGCAGTTGCCGCAACTTCTCCAGCAGGCCGGAGTATTCGTTCAAGGAGCGCTTGATCGCGGCGATATCGAAACTGTCGACCTGCCGTTGCAGCTGCAACGCGAACTGCTCCACCGCCTGCATCGGGTGCTGCTCGACGAGGCGGCTCAAGTTGTCGGCAAATGTCCGGATGTCGGAGATGTTGTTGTTTTTCGAAATGGCTACGCAGCGCGCCTCCAAGCCCCGCATCAGCGGCAACAGGCCGGGAAGCCGTTGCCGCTCGGCGTCGCTTAAATCGATGCCCGCCACCGTCCGTTCGCCTGGCGGTTGCTCGTCGTACGGAAGAAATTTGCTCAACTCGTTGAACAGATCCGATTTCAGCACCGGCTTTCTAAGATAGCCATCGAAATGTTCGCTGCGGATGCGCTCGAATTCGTCGGTCATCACCGACGCCGTCAACGCGACGATCGGCGTCGCGCTCAATGCCTTGATCTTTTCGGCCGCCTGGTAGCCGTCCATGACCGGCATGCGGATATCCATCAAAATCAGGTCGAACGCCTGCCTGCCGGTTAACTCGACCGCCTGCAGGCCGTTTTCCGCCGTCACAACCCGAAGTTCCGTGTCGGCAAAAGCGGCCAACAACAGATCCCTGTTGTCCGCCACATCGTCCACCACCAAGATGCTTCCGGAGCGAAATCTTACCCGGCGCTGCTCGCCGCGCTCGCCCTGTTCGACCTCGGACGCCAGCGAAGAGATGGCGACATCGACCAGTTTAACGCCGAACGTCGACCCTTTGCCCTGACGGCTGCGCACATCGATCCGCCCGCCCATCATGGCCACCAGCCGCTTGCTGATCGACAAACCCAATCCGGTGCCACCGTATTTTCTGACGTCCTGGCCGCTGGATTGCTCGAAATCCTGAAAAATGGTTTGCTGTTGGTCCTCGGAAATTCCGATACCGCTGTCCTCGACCTCGATCAGCAGATCCAGCTTGCTGTGAATCTCGTCTTCGTTAACGGTGCGGGCCTTGACCCGGATATACCCCCGCTCGGTAAACTTGACGGCATTGCCGATCAGGTTGAACAGCACCTGGCGCAGGCGCACCGCATCCAGCAGCAGATTTTGCGGAATGATTGGATCGATATCGAGCACGAAGTCGATGTTCTTCTCGCGCATCCTCATCATGAAGATATCGCCCAATTCGGTGAACAAATCGTGGGGATTGCACGGTGTCTTGACGATCTGCAGTTTGCCGGCCTCGATTTTCGACAAGTCCAGAATGTCGTTGATCAGTGCCAGCAAACTGTTGCCCGCCGAGCGGATGGTTTTGACGAATGATTTGAGCCGGGGTTCTTCGAGCTGTTCGTCCAGCAGCTCGGTAAAACCGATGATGGCGTTCATCGGCGTGCGGATTTCATGGCTCATGTTGGCAAGAAACTCGGATTTGGCCCGGCTCGCCTGTTCCGCCTGCTGCCGGGCCCGCTCCAAGTCCAATTCGGTCTTCTTGATCTGCGAGATATCCCAATTGATGCCGACGAACCTGCAGGCGGCCTGGTCGTGATCGACCATGCTCATGCCGGCGTAGACCGTGTGCAGTTCGCCGTCGGGATGATATACCCGAAATTCCAGATGTTGCTGCCCGCCGTGGCGCCGTAGCCGGGCGAAACCGTCGCGAACCAGCCCGTGGTCGTCGGGGTGTATCATCTCCAGCCAACGTCGCCAGGTAACCGGAGCGGACTTTCGAAGACCGTAGATTTGATACATTTTGTCGTCGAACACAAATAACGAGTCGTCGTTCGGCTCCGTGCCGCAACTCAACTCCCAGACGCCGAGCGACACCGCCTCGGCGGCCAGCGTGAATCGCCGGTTCAGACTATTGAGCTGATATTCGCTGCGTTTGCGCTGGCGTATTTCCTTGGCCAGCCGGCGGTTCCAATACCAGAACACCCATAACGCCAGCACGGATACCGCGGCGACCCCGGCCAACAACGTGTAATCGGTCCGGGCGGCAAACTTCGCCTTGCCCCAATTTTCCAGGATCCGTTGTTTGCGGTTCGGATCGATGGCGGCCAGGGCGCGGTCGAACATAGGCACCAGCGGCGCGAACTCTTTGCGCACGCCGAACGCAAGTTGCGTGGTAAATTCGGTCTTGCCGACGATGCGTATATTGTTGATGCCCATCTCGGCAATCTGGTAACTGGCCTGGGCCAACGTGCACAGCAATGCGTCGACTTCGCCGGTGGACACCGCAGTGAGTCCTTCCCGTATCGACCCCACTTCGGCAAACTCGATCTCCGGATAGGACTGCCGGATGGCCGGCAGGTAACCGTAATCCTTGATCACGGCCAGTTTGCGGCGCTCGATTTGTTCGATGCCGTCGACATAATCCTCCGTTTCCTGCATGACGATGACCACGGGACTCGACAGATAAGGCCGGGTAAAGCGCAGTTCCGCCTTCAGATCCGAATCGACGGTTTCCGACAAGACATCGATCTCGCCCGCCTTGACCTTGGCGATCGATTCGCTCCATGAAGCGGTCGGCACGATCTCCAATTCGATCCGCAACATTTGCTCGATCAGGTGCAGATAATCGGCAACGATGCCGAGGTAGCGGCCGTTGGCGTCGAACGCTTCGTAGGGCAGCCAGTTCGGATCGCCGCCGACGCGGATCTGCGGATGCTCGCCCAACCATTGCCTTTCGGCTTCGCTCAGTTCGATCTGCGGCACCGTCTCGACCGCTTCGATGCCGAACCATTTGTCCCGGATCGCTTCTTGCTCCGTTTCGGTCATGGCGGCCAACGCCTTGTCCAGGATGCCCGCCAATTGGGGACGATCGTTGGGAACGGCCATGTGTAATTTCCGGGCGTCCCCGGGCGGCAACACCTTGAACGGCCGGATTGTCGTGATGCTGTTTTTCTTCAGTACGTGGCTGATTACCGAATGCGACTCGACCAGGATATCGGCCTTGTGTTCGATCACGCTTTCCAGCGCCGACATCAACGAGTCGACCGCCAGGATTTTCCAGCGCGGAAAGCGTTGCCGGACCGTTTCCAGGTGTAAAAAACCCTTGGGAATGGCGACCGTTTTGCCGTCCAGATCCGCCAACGTCTCGGCCTCGACATCGTCGCGGATAAAGATGTAATCCAACATCAATTGGTAGGGCCGCGTGAAGGTCAAATATCTACCGCGCTCCTCGGAAAAGTAAACGGCGGGCAACAGATCCAGCCGGCCTTGCTCGGCGCTTTCCAGCAGGGTTGGCCAGGCGTCGACCACCGCCTCGAACTGCAGCCCGGTGGCTGCGGATATCGACTCCAAGAAATCCCGTGCGACGCCGGCATGCGCTCCCGAGGAATCGACGAAATCGTACGGTTCCCAGTCCTTTTCCGCGCCGTAGCGTATCCGCGGATGCAGGCGCAGCCATTGCCGTTCGTTGGCGGTCAATTTCAATCGGTGGAGCTCCGCGTCCGGCATCTTGCCCAGCCAACGGTCGTAGATCTCCCGTTTTTCCTGCTCGGTTATCGCATCCAAGCCTTTTTGTACGATCGAAGCCAATTCCGGCGCGGTCTTGCGCGTTGCGATATGAATGTGTTTTCTGCCCAACTCGCGGGTGGAACGGAACGGCACGATGGTATTGATGCCTTCCTTCTTGAAGGTATAGGTCAAGGACGCATAGGTGTCGTACAGCATATCGGCGCGGTTTTCCAACACCGCCTCGATGGCCGCGCTGAAGCTGTCGACCAGCACGATCTTGATCTTGGGAAAATGCCGCCTGATCAATTCGGCATGTGCGTAGTTCTTCGGTATCGCGACCCGTTTGCCGTCCAGGTCCTGCATCGTTTCGACCGCGAGATCGTCGCGCACGAAGAAATAATCCAGCATCTCAAAGTACGGCTCGGAAAAATTCAGGTAACCTGCCCGTTCCTCGGTGTAATAAACCGCGCCCAGCAAGTCGATCCGGTCGTCGCGGATGCGCTCGAGATTACGACTCCATTGATCGATCACCACATCGAAGTCGAGGCCGGTCTTCTGCGCGATCAGTTGCAGATAATCGTTGGCGATGCCGCTGTAACGGCCGCGCTCGTCGGCGAAATTAAAGGGCATCCAGTCGGGACTGCCGCCGACCACGACCTTGGGGTGGCGCTCGAGCCAGGCTTTTTCGCTGGCGCTCAATTCGACCGTCGTCTGCGACTGCCGATCGCGTTGCCGGAAAAAGAAGCCAGAATCGACCTTGGCGGACTCGACCAATCCCAGGCGCTTGTAGCCTTCGGCGGCTTGCCGATAACGCCTCGGGTCGACCGACCCGATCTCGATCAACTCGGGGATCACCATCTGCCGCGTCATCCGCGCCTCGTATTGCAAATAGGCTTCCGACAGCTGGGGAGCGTATTTGGCGCGGATCAAGCGAATGATTTCATCCGGGTGGGCCAAGGCGTACCGCCAACCCTCGACGCTGGCGCGGCTCATTTTTTCGGCGCGATCGGGATGCCGTTCGAGCTCCTCCCTGGAGGTAAAAAAATTGTCTCCGTAAAAGTCGATCCCGTAATTCTGGGGATTGATGATATTGACCTCGACGCCCTGCGTCTCGAGCATAAACGGCTGCGAGGTCGAATAGGCGGAAATGACGTCGATCTTGCCGGCAACGAAATTGCGAAAATGCGCGTCGTCGAACGGCACTTCCCTGATCTTCGACAGGTCGCCCAAGGTCATCAGCAACAAGGCGTTCAGCGAGGCGTCGCCGAGGTTGCCGGTGTTGAAGGCCACGCTCTTGCCGACCATTTCGTAGGGGCTGACAATACCCGAGTCGCGGCGGGACAAAAACACCAGCGGCGAGTGCTGGAAGATTTGGTTGAGCAATACCACCGGCCGGCCTTGCAATCGATAAACCAGCAAGGCGCTGTCGGAAACGCCGTAGTCCGCTTCTCCGCTCAACACCTGCTCCACCAGATCCCTGGAAAAATCGATCTCCCGCAATGTGACATCGAGCCCGGCAGCGCGGTAGTAGCCTTTCTCCAGCGCGGCGTAATAGCCGGCAAACTGGAAACTGTGGCGCCATTTCAGCTGGATGCTGACCGCTTCGAGTTCGGCCGGCGACGGTGCGGCGTAGCATAAGAACGCCGCCAGCATGAACAGGCGCAGCATGGGAAACGCGCTATACCCGGCGAACCGCGCCCGGCAACGGAGCAACGAAGCGATTCGAACAACGGCGAACAACAAATCCGCAAGAGGAGCCGGCATGAGCGAGTGGGCGGCTGCGAAAAGAGCTAGGTGATTCGTGCGATCTCGATGAATTCGTCGACATGTTCCATGAGTATTGCGACCAACTCGGGATCGAAGTGCTTGCCGTCTTGCTCCCGAATGTAGACGAGAACGTCGTCCATCTTCCAGGCGCTTTTGTAGCAACGCGAATGGCTCAAGGCGTCGAACACGTCCGCCAAGGCGACGATGCGGCCGAACAGATGGATTTCGGGGCCCTTTAGCCGGCGCGGATAACCGCTGCCGTCCCATTTTTCATGATGTTCGTGGGCAATGATCGCGGCCGCCTTGATCAAACGCCGGTCCGAGCAACACAGCAGCTTGTGCGCGTTACTGGTATGGCTCTTCATGGTCTCGAACTCTTCCTCGGTATAGCGGCCCGGCTTGTGCAAGATTTCGTAGGGCACGGTCATCTTGCCGATATCGTGCATCGGCGACGCATGAAACAGAGTTTCCGCATCCTCGTCGTTCAAAGTGGGGTGGTAACGCGCCAGCAAGGCCGAAATTTCGGCCACCCGGCGAATGTGTTTGCCGGTCTCGTCGGAAGTCGATTCCATCAGCTCGGTCAACATGAAAATCAGTTCCTTCTGATTTTCCTCCAATTCGGTCAACAAGCGTTTATGCTCGTATTCGATCTTGGTTTCCAGCGCGATATTGTGCTGCTGCAGCAAGCGTCTGGCGCGATACAACTCGACGTGATTTCGCGCCCTGGCCAGCAGTTCGTCGGCGTGGAACGGCTTGGTGATGTAATCCACCGCACCCAACGCAAACCCCTTGCTGATCGAATCGACGTCGGTTTTGGCGGTTAAAAAGATAACCGGAATATCGCGGCATTGGGGATTTTGTTTCAGCCGGCGGCAAACCTCGAAACCGTCCATCAACGGCATCATGATGTCGAGCAGGATCAAATCGAATTTTTCCGTCCCTTGCTCCACCAGTTCGAGCGCTTCGCCGCCCTGAGTGGCGAACGAAAAATCGTAACCGTCTTCCCTCAGGATGTTCATGGCGACTTGAATGTTGTCGGCGACGTCGTCGACGATCAGAATATGCGTACCGCACTGCATGATGGGTTCCGTGTCTAAGGGCTTTGTTGAAGAATAGCGCAAAAACCGCCGATGTCCATGTCCCTAGCGGCCCAACCCGGCCGCGAGTCCACCCGATCGCGCGTATGCTGGCGCCCGCCAAGCCGGATATTTGGCGACTGGAATGGAATTGCCGGGTTAAGCATATCCCCATTAACGCCCTTTGTCAGCAGCAATAACGCCAGCCGCGTGCCGTGATTAACCGCAGCCTCGACCCGGCGCGCGGTTTCCATCGATTCCGGGTTAAACTAGCCGGCTATATCGACCTCCGGAACCGCCACCGCTTTTATCGACACCGACATCATGCTTTCGACACTGGTTCGCTTCTCCATCCGTTATTCGGGCATCGTCATTACCCTGGCGCTGCTGATTTTAGGCTATGGCGGCTACCGGTTTTCCGCCGCCGGCCTGGATATTTTTCCGGAGTTTTCGCCCAAACAAGTCGTCATTCAAACCGAAGCGCCCGGACTTTCCGCCGAGCAGGTCGAGATTTTGGTCACGCAACCGATCGAAACCTCGGTCGGCGGTTTGATCGGCCTGCGCTCGGTGCGTTCGGAATCGATCCAAGGCCTGTCGATCGTCACCGCCATCTTCGCCGAGGACAGCGACACCTACCGCAACCGGCAGCAGGTCGGCGAACGATTGACCGCTTTGAGCGGCCGCTTGCCGCCCGGCATCACGCCGGTACCGGTGCCTCTGTCGTCGTCCTCGGCAACGGTACTGACCATCGGCCTGAACTCCGACGACAAGGGCTTGATGGAATTGCGCGACTTGGTCGACTGGACCGTAGTACCGCGCCTGCTGTCGGTGCCCGGAGTGGCCGACGTCAACGTTTTCGGCGGCGAGTTACGCCAATTGCAGATTCAAATAGAGCCGGCGCAACTGCGCCGTTTCCAGTTGGCGGTCGACGACATCGTCGCCGTCGCCGAGAAAGCCGGAGCGATTAGCGGCGGCGGCTTCATCGAAAACGACAACCAGCGCTTCACGCTGCAAATGAGCGGGCAGCCGGTCTCTCCCGAGCAGTTCGCGCGGATCGTCGTCAAACGCCTCAACGGCCACAGCATCGTGTTGGGCGACGTCTGCCGCATCGAATACGCGCCCGCCCCGGCTATCGGAGCGGCCCAAATCATGGGCCGGCCTGGCATCGTAATGATGGTGATCGGCCAGTACGGCGCCAACACGCTGGCGGTATCGCGGCAAGTGCAAGCGGCTTTGGAAGAATTCGACCCATTGTTCGAAAAACAGGGTATCCGTTTCCATTCCCATTTGTTCCGGCCGGCCGACTACATCGAACGTTCGGTCGCCAACCTGAGCGGCCACTTACTGATAGGCGCCATTTTCGTGCTGCTGGTGCTGTACGTGTTTCTGTTCAATTTCCGCACCGCCTTCATTTCCGCGCTGGCCATCCCGCTGTCGTTGATCAGCGCCGTCATCGTACTGCTGGAAGCCGGCATCAACCTGAATATCATGGTGTTGGGCGGATTGGCGATCGCGCTCGGGGAAGTCGTCGACGACGCCATTATCGACACCGAGAACATTTTCCGGCGGCTGCGGGAAAACCGCTTGACCGCCGATCCCAAAAGCGTCGCGGCGGTGGTGTTCGAAGCCTCGATGGAAGTACGAAGTTCGGTGGTTTACGCCAGTTTCATCGTCGCCCTGGTCTTCGTGCCGCTATTGACGCTGGCCGGCGTCGCCGGCCGTTTGTTCTCGCCGCTGGGTTTTTCCTACATTCTGGCGATCCTGATGTCGCTGCTGGTCGCGCTGACCCTGACCCCGGCGCTGTGTTACCTGCTGTTAGGCAAGAACCTCACCGACCCGCTCGACCCGCCCGTCATCCGCGTCATCAAGCCGTATTACCGGCGGCTGTTGCGCTGGGTCGGGACGCATTTTCGACTGGTCATGCTGGCGGGCGCCGTGCTGTGCGTCGTCGGCCTAACGAGTTTCCTGACGCTGCAGCATAAATTCCTGCCCGAACTGCGGGAGGGCCATTACATCGTCCACACCACCGCCCTGCCCGGCACGTCGCTTAAGGAATCGATCCGCGTCGGCAGCCGCTTGACCGAACAATTTCTTGCCATCGACGGCGTCGAATCGGTCTCGCAATGGGCCGGCCGCGCCGAGCGAGGGGCCGACACCTACGGCAGCCACTACAGCGAATACGAAGTACGCCTGAAACCGATGCCCGGAGCCGAACAGCAATTGGTATTGCAACGGCTGCGCAAGATTCTGCACCGTTTCCCCGGCATATTGTTCGAAGCCAATACGTTTCTGACCGAGCGGGTCGACGAAACCATTTCCGGTTATACCTCGCCGGTGGTGGTCAATATTTACGGCCACGATTTGAACCGCTTGGACCGGCTGGCGCAACAGGTCGCGCAGATTATGCGCGAGCTGCAGGGAGCCGACGACGTGCAGTTACGTTCGCCGCCCGGAACCCCTCTGCTGCGGATCGAGCTGAACCTGGAACGCCTGCGCTTTTACGGCCTCGAGCCGGCGCAAGTGATGGCGGTGCTGCAAACCGCCTACGAGGGCCGGGTGGTCGGCAAAAGTATGAGCGGCAACCGCATCTACGACGTCGCCGTGGCGCTGACGCCGCAACTTCGCCGCGATCCCGATTCGCTGCGCCGATTACCGCTCAGAACCCCGGACGGGCAAGAGTTGACCCTCGGCCAAATCGCGGACATCCGTCACGGCGAAGGCCGTTACAACATCCTGCACCAGAACGCCCAGCGCAAGCAAACCGTGACTGCCGACATCGTCGACCGCGACATGGAAGCGTTCATGCGGGAACTGAAAAAGAGAGTGCTCGACGAAATCGACTTTCCCGACGGCAGTTATCCGGAATTTACCGGCGCGGCGCTGGAACAGGCCGAGGCCCGCCGCGAACTGATCCTGCATTCGCTGATCGCCGGCTGCGGCGTGTTGATCTTCGTTTTCATCGCCATCGGCAGCGTGCGCCACATGCTGTTGACGCTGGTCAACCTGCCGTTTTCGCTGCTCGGCGGGGTCGCCGCCGTTGTCGTCAGCGGCGCGGCGCTGTCGGTCGGCTCCGTAGTCGGCTTCGTGACGCTGTTCGGCATCACGGTACGCAACAGCATCATGTTGATCTCGCATTACCGCCACTTGGTGGAAATAGACGGCAAGCCCTGGACGATGGAGACGGTCATCCAGGGCGCCGAGGAACGCTTGCCCTCGATTCTGATGACCGCCCTGGTCACCGCGTTGGCGATGTTTCCGATCGCCTTCGACAGCGACAACCCCGGCCGCGAAATCATGGGGCCGATGGCCGCCATCATTATCGGCGGCCTGGCCTCGTCCACGCTGTTGAATCTCTTGTTGTTGCCGGCCATTTTGCAACGCTACGGGAGATTCGAGCAACGCCAATAGTTTACTTCTTTAGCACGTACTGATATTTATAGAACACCGATCCCAACCTCCGGACATGCCATGACCGACAAGATCCATTCCATTCGAAAAATCGGCGAACTATTGGTCGACGGTTTCCACTATCTCGCCCTGTTCGGCATCGGCGCGACTATCGTCTGGTCGGCCGTATACGATTACCTGCACATGATGCGGGCCGGCCACGCAACGTTGGAGGATATCCTGCTGTTGTTCATCTACCTGGAACTGGGGGCGATGGTCGGCACCTATTTCAAGACCCACCGGCTGCCGGTGCAATTTCTGATTTACATCGCGATCACCGCCCTGTCGCGCCATCTGGTGATAGACGTTAGAAAAGTCTCGGACGATTTCCATATTTATCTGCTACTCAGCATTACCTTCTCCATCGCGGTACTGAGCGGCGCGGTCTGGCTGCTGTCTTACACCGGCAAGAGGTTCGGTTGTCCCGAGGACGAACAGTCGAAAACCTCGCGGCAAGCGGGGGACGAAGACACGACGAACTGCTGAAGGACGTCGGCCGCATCGCGAGGGTTGTATTGCGGTTTAACGGGGCAGCAGCACCCCGGGTGTTTCCTAAGTCGGGGAATCGGCGTCTTTTGTACCGCGTCGGGCTCTTCATATCCCGCGTTTTCTTCGGCCGATAATCTCCGAACACCGCTAAACCCGCCTAAGCTGCGTCGATGCGCGCTTTCCTTAAAGCCCAATCTCCCCACCGACGATTTCCTGTTGTCGACTTCGTCTCGGCATATCGCGTAATCTTTTAGCTACATCGATGTCCGAAATCGAGGTATTTTTGTCCTTGTGCACCAACCGCGAAAATAACAAGATATTTCCAAACGGGGTTGGTGCGTAATTCGTTCGAAATCGGCCCGCCGGACACACGAGCCGGCCGTCTTCTCCGCTCGCCGCAATTGGAGGCCCTATGAATGTGTGCACTTTTGTTCCCACTCGGCCCATGCCGAAGAATCAACCGGTCAGAAAGATCGGCGTCGTGGTTTATCCGTTGGCCGAAAGCCTGGACATTGCCGGGCCTTTCTCAGTCTTTTCATTTGCCAGCTACTCGCTGCTTAACGGAAAGCTGACCGATCGTCCGGTCTATCAACTCGAAGTGTTGGCGGAAAAACCGGGACCGGTGCGAACGTTGTCGGGGCTGGAAATCATCGCTACCCGCTCCTACCACGATGTCAACGACGAGTTCGATACGTTGATCGTTCCCGGCGGCTTCGTTCATACCTTGGCAACCACCGAGTGCGTTTTCGAATCGGTGTTGAACGATTCCGCGCTGCTGGATTGGATAAAGTCCATGACGCCCAAAGTCAGACGCTTGGCTTCGGTCTGCAGCGGCGCTTTTCTGCTGGCCCATTGCGGTCTGCTCGACCACCGCCAGGCCACGACTCATTGGGACTTCAGCACGCTGCTGCAACAAAACTACCCGGCAGTCAAAGTCGATCCGGACAAAATATTCATCCGCGACGACAACATTTACACGTCGGGCGGGGTCACCGCCGGTATCGATCTCGCCTTGTCGATGCTGGAGGAGGATTGGGGACGCGAGCTTGCGCTTTACGTCGCCCGCTATTTGGTGGTGTTTCTCAAGCGTCCTGGCGGCCAATCGCAATTCAGTGCGTATTTGGCCAGCGAGTCCTCGAACCGCCCCGATATCCGGGAGCTACAGGCCTGGATTATCGAAAACCCGGCCGCAACCCACAACATCGAGGATCTGGCAGACCGTATGGCGATGAGCCCGAGAAACTTTTCCCGGATCTTTTTGCAGGAAACCGGCATGACGCCGGGTAAATTCGTCGAGCGGGTCCGCATGGATGCCGCACGGCTGTATTTGGAACAAGAAGATCTGTCCATCGAGACGGTGGCGCTGAAGGCCGGCTTCGTGGACGCCGAACGCATGCGGCGCGCTTTCGTCCGCCATCTCGGCGTCAACCCGAAAAATTATCGCGAGCGGTTCAGCAGGCCGAGCGCTTTCTAATTCATCAAGCTCTTTATCGGAGGTGTATCATGCGCATTCTTCTCGTATCAACGGCATTCTCGGGCCTCACCCAGCGTTTTTACACCGAACTCAAGGAGGCCGGCTATCCGGTTTCCGTCGAACTGCATTCGGGCGACAACGACCAATTGATGGAAGGCGTTTCGTTGTTCAAACCGGACTTGATCGTTTGCCCTTTCCTGACCAAACGCATTCCCAATGCGCTGTTCGAAAGTACCCCCTGCCTGATCGTTCATCCCGGCATCAAGGGCGACCGCGGCCCTTCCTCGCTGGACTGGGCCATACAGCAAGGGGTCGAGGAATGGGGGGTCACGTTATTGGAGGCAGGAGACGAAATGGACGCCGGCGACATCTGGGCCAGTAAAACCTTTCCGATGCGGCTGTCGACCAAGAGCAGCATATTCAATCGCGAAGTCACTCAAGCCGCCGTCGATTGTCTGTGGGAGGCGCTGACGTATTTCGAAGCCCCGGACTTCAAACCCGAACCGCTGGATTACGGCAAACCCGGCGTCAAGGGAAAACTGTTGCCCTACATGAAACAGGCGAACCGCAGCATCGACTGGAAAAAACACCGGACCGACGAAGTGCTCAGGCGGATTCACGCCGCCGACGGCAGTCCCGGACTGCTGGACGAAATCTACGGCAAGCCATTTTATTTGTTCAACGCCCACCGGGCGGCCGGCTTGACCGGCAAACCCGGCGACATCATCGCCACCTCGGAACAGGCGATTTGCCGCGCGACCGTCGACGGCGCGGTCTGGATCGGCCATTTACAGCCCAAACTGGAAACCGGCAAGGGGATCAAGCTCCCGGCAACGATGGCGCTACGGGGGCATCTTCCCGCGCCATCGTCGGCAAATCCGTCCAGGAGCCTGTTCCGCAAACAGATCCGCAACATCGACATCGATCATCGTCGACCGGGACGGCAACTCCCCTGCCAGGAAGTGTGGTACGAAATCGACGGCGACATCGCGTATTTGCATTTCGCGTTCCACAACGGCGGCATGAGCACAACGCAATGCCGCCTGTTGCTGTCGGTTTATCAACATCTGGCAACTTCGGACGTAAAAATCATCGTACTGATGGGAGGCCCCGAGTCCTGGTCGAACGGCATTCATCTGAACCACATCGAGCACGCCGACGACCCGGCCGCCGAATCGTGGGCCAATATCAATGCGATAGACGATCTGATCTACCAGATCGTCACGACGCTCGATAAGTTGACCATTGCCGCCGTCGCCGGTAACGCAGGCGCCGGCGGCGCGATATTGGCGATCGCTCCGGACAAGGTGTTCGTCAGATCCGGCATCGTATTCAATCCCCATTACAAAAACATGGGCGAACTGTACGGTTCGGAATACTGGACCTACCTATTACCGAAACGGGTGGGCATGGACTGCGCGATAGACCTGACCGAGCAACGGCTACCGATCGGCAGTAAAAAAGCCTGGCAAATCGGCTTGGTCGACAAGGTTTTGGATAAACAACACGAAATCTTCTACGCGCAGGTCAAGCATTTGGCGAAAACTTATTGCGCCGACGGCGAGGCCTTGCGCGAATGGCTGGAGAAAAAAGCCACGGCCCGCTGTTTCGACGAATCCACCAAGGCCTTGTCGTCTTACCGGCAATTCGAACTGACCCAGATGTACGCAAATTTTTTCGGCAATGAACAATATCACATCGCGCGCAAAAATTTTGTTTATAAAATTACCGCAGACCAAACGACACCGACCAATATCGCGACTCACCGGCAAACGAAGAAGCAGTCGAACACCGTCACTCCCGGAAGTTTGGGGCATTTCATCTGGCAGGATATTTTGCAATTGGGCGACGAACGGGTTGACAACGAGCACCGCAGTGTTTTCAATCTGGCGAACAGGTTGTTGGACGACGCGACTCAAGCGGAAAGATTGCGCGATATAGAACAACTGCTGCAACAGGTCCGGGAACATTTCGACGCCGAGGAAGAGCTGATGCGCCTGTTCGATTACCGGCACACAGACGAGCACAGCCGCGAACATCGAACGATGATCAAGCACCTCGAGGAAATGAAAAGAGTCGTCAGTCAACATGCCTGGACGCCGTTATTCATCGAGACCTTCATGAATATCTGGAGCCAACACATTATCGACGCCGATAAACTACTCGGCGGGACAATCGGCAATCGGCCGGCGGAACCGGCCAAGCACCGGCAAACAGTTTCCTTGTAACACTCGACAACGAAGGGGGCCTCATGACGACAAAAGACATTCAACTGGCGCTCAAGGCCGCCGGCTACGACCCAGGCCCCATAGACGGCGTGCGCGGGCGAAAGACCATCCTAGCCATCAAGCAGTTTCAAGCCGCCAACGGGTTAACCGCCGACGGCTTGGTCGGCCCCAAAACGCGAAAGTTTTTATTCAACGACCAAGCCCCGCAGGAATCCGCCGCGGCGCAAATTCCCTCCACCCTGCCGTGGCTGGAGGAAGCGCATATGCTCCTCGGGCTCCAAGAACGACCCGGACGGGACTCCAACCAAACCATACTCGACTGGGCCGAGGATTTGCGGATTACCGCCTACGATGACGACGATATTCCATGGTGCGGACTGTTCGTCGCCCATTGCGTCGGTTCGCAAATGACCGAGGAACCGCTACCGACCAACCCGCTGGGTGCGCGCCAGTGGGCCGATTTCGGCGGAGAGATATCGCCGCAAATGGGGGCCGTGATGGTATTTTGGCGAGGCAGTCCGGACGGTTGGAAGGGGCATGTCGGTTTCTACTGGGCGGAGGACGACGAGGCCTACCATATTTTGGGCGGCAATCAATCCAACTCGGTCAGCATCACCCGGCTGGCCAAGAACCGTCTGCTTTCCGCGCGCTGGCCGGACACGGCGATGGCCGGCGGCGGTGTCGTCCGGATCGCGTCGAAGAACGGAGAGCTGTTGTCCACCAATGAAGCCTAAGGGCCCGAATCGGCCGGCCGCGATGGCAACGGTTCGCCGCATCGTCGCCGGTAAGCTCGCCACCTGCCTGACGTCGAAACGCCCGGACCGGCGGTAGCATGGCTAAGTTCGCGAACCGGCTGCTGCTGGCGGCTTCGTGCATGATAAGCGGTTGCGCTGTGCACTACTACGACATCGAGACCGG
>JBNLFT010000016.1:14789-27689 GCA_050305675.1 Methylococcaceae bacterium | reverse complement strand
GTCCGTCCAGTTGCACGTTGCGATGATGGCCGATTGCCGCGGCCGCCTTGCGCCGCAGCAGATTCAGCATCGCAGATGCCGGTGACTGGCGCAATGTCAGTGTGCGCTGGATCTGCCCGCTCGCGTGGTCGAACAGGTATTGATAGAGCCAAAACCCGCTCTGAACGCGTTCCCAACGCCGTTTTGAGTGCGCTCCGCCCGTATTCAGATAGGCACCGATCAAGCGTTCAACTAGCGATGATTTCCTTGCCAGACGCTCCTGCCGCTGCGTGAAATATCCGATATCTCTAGCCTCTCCCGGACAACAATGCTCCGGCACGCTGATCGAGCGGCAATAGGCGAGCGTGAATCCCAACATTTCCGGCAGTCGCGCTCTCGGAACGTAGGCCATCGCCAGTTGGATTGCCGCAAAATCGAAAAAAGCGCTGTGCAGCGTTGTTTGCCGGCAGTAGGACTGCTGATAAAGCATCGGCCGCTCGACACCAAAGTCGGCCAATAACGTTAGATAAGATTGAGCGTGAGCGGATTCGTCCAAATCCAAAGATAGCCGAAACAGCGCTGCCGCGATGGGATCCTGGTTGCTGGCGGCCACACAAACATCGCGCAGCCAGCAACATTCGGTCAGCGCTACCGGCGCCGCCTGCCTTAGCGCCTCTTGAAACCTCTCCCCACCATGGAATATCGCTTGTTGCGGATGGGCGAATTGCAAAGCCGCGACGGCGTCGGCCGAATAGGGCTTGAAGCGGGAGGAGAAACGGCGCCGCGCGGTTTCAAGAAAGTGCCGAATAAAGTGTTGAGCCAGCCGTTGATTCCCGGAAAACTCATGAAAATGCATCAAGCGATAAAACACCTCCCTCCCGGAATAGGCGCATCGTTCGGAAACAGAAAACGAATACGGCGCTGGAATGCTGCCGACGAGATTCAAGTTATTCATGCCTGGGCTTGCTGATCAGATAATCGTTTACCACCAGATGATCGAGGCCGCAGTTTAAAAACACTGCCAGCGCATCTTCCAGGCTATGTACGATGGGCTTGCCCATGACGTTGAAACTGGTGTTCAGCAACGCCGGTACGCCGCTGAGCTGGCGGAATCGATCGATCAATTGGTAAAAGCGCGGGTTCAATTCCTTGGTCACCGTTTGCAAGCGCCCGCTTCCGTCGACATGGCACACCGCTCCCAGATCGCAGCGGCGCTCAGCCTCGATGCGCAGAGCCTTGTCCATGTATGGGGAAGCCTGAAAGTTGGCAAAATAGCTGGAACCGTATTCCGCCAGAACGGATGGCGCGAACGGACGAAACTGTTCGCGGAACTTAATATCCGCGTTGATCCGGTCTTTCGTCGCCTCGACTCTTGGGTCGGCTAAAATCGAACGGTTTCCCAGCGCGCGCGGCCCGAATTCCGCCCTGCCCTGAACCCAAGCCACCAACGCCCCTTCGGCTAGCAAGCGGGCCGTCGTGTCGCATATATTCCCCGGCAAATGTTGTATATCTAGGCAACGGTGGTACTTCTTTAACCGCTCCACCGCCAGATCGGAAATTTCCGAGCCCAGATAGGGCGATAAACAGCGTCCGGACAACGGCAGCTGCGGCTTATCCTGCCGCAGCGCCAGCCACGCGGCGCCAAGCGCAGTCCCGTCGTCGGCCGGAGCCGACGGAATATACACTTGTTCGAATGCGGTTCGTTCGACGATCTGGCCGTTGAACGCCGAATTCAAGGCGCATCCCCCGGCAAACGCCAACTGCGTCGCGCCGGTTGCGCGTTGTAAATTTGTTAACAGTTCCGTCATTAGTTCGGAAAAAAAATATTGGCCGGTATAAGCAATATCGGCTGCCGTCTCGACGGCCTGCCCCGGTTGCCTACAAAATCGATTCAAACGAGCGGCCTGCGTAAAGATCGCCGGAGCCGGATGACGGCAGCGCAAACCGTCGACCCGAATCATCGACTGCAACACCGCGTACAATTCCCCGTTCAACCGCCCATAAGGCGCCAGCCCCATGACTTTCCATTCTTCTCCTTTGAGCCAGTCGAAGCCGCATAGTTCGGTGATTTTCATATAATAAAACCCGAGGCTTCCGGTACCACGGCTTTCATACACCAATCGCAAGCGCCCGCCGGCGAAACGATAAAACGCCATCGAACCGCGTTCGCCGAACGAGTCGATCACGGCGCAGGCGGCTTCGTTAAACGGGCTGCCGTAACAAGCCGTCGCCGCATGGGTGAGATGGTGGGAGAAATCGGCGAAAGCGATCGGCGCCTGTGGATAGTGTTCGCGCAGGATGCGCACCAAATTAAGGCCGGCGGTGCGGATTTTATTCCGCTGACACGCTATCATATGGTGCAACTGATAGTTTCGCAGCGGCGAGCGCACTGTCTTGAATCCCTGTTTTAGCAGGCCCGGCGCATCCAGGCACCCCAACGCTGCGACGACGTTTTCGTACCACGGCCTGCTTTTTTGCCAGTTGATAGCCAGTGTAAACCGGCACGGAAAGCGGCAATAACGTTCCAACAGCTCGGGCAAACGCAATAGCGTATCAGCTTCGCAATTCATCGCCCGTTTATGTTGCAGGTAACGTTCGCTCGCCTCGGCAAACAACACCTCTCCATTTTCGTCGACGATCGCCAAGGCAGGGTCGTGATAAGTCACCGACAGGCCGATGTAATAATGTCTCATCGTACCTCGTTCCTAACCCTCATCGGACAATAGCCTGATCGCCCGCTGGGTTCGCCACGCCCGGCGCATGCGTCCGGGAAGTTCGGGGTCTCGTTCCAGATGCTGTACGAGAAAACGTTCCCATCGCGGCCAAGCGATGTTATCGGATAGCTGAGGGTGCCGCCGATAAACCACGGCATAGGCGTCGACTTGTATTGTCAGGCATTGCGCGGTCGACAACGCGGCGGTATCCGCGTCGGCCAATCGCTGTAGAATGGCCGGTTGGCAAAAATAGCCCATAATCTGTACCCGTGTGCCGTCGAGCGAAAAACCGATCGGCTGCAGAGTAACCCTCAGCGTATCCAGCATTGGAGCAACCGGATGACTTCGCACGACCTCGACCGCCTCGATGTGGGTCGATAAGAACTGTTGCCACGAAAAACACTGCCAAGGCTGGTACTGCCTTGCCATGATTTGCCGTTCGATGGTCCGGGTTTGCTCGATAAAATGCGTGTACTGCGCGCACAGTGCGAAGTATTCGGCCACGATGCCCTGGAATTGGGCACTACTGGGCTTGAATCGACGTCCGGCGACCCGGATCGCATCCGGCAAATAGCGCCAATAGCGCAATGCGTGTCGCCGAGTCAGGATCTTAGACAACGACGCGAATTTATCGCCCGTGCCACGAAAATCGCCTTTCAATACCGGGTCAACACACTGCAGATGACGCATTACGCGTTGGAAATACGCTTCCGGGGTATAGATCGCCCGCAAAATCTTCAGATAATTGAGCTCCGCCTGGCGAACGGACAGCCGCCAGGGAATAAAATTGATCACGCCGTCGGAATTGTTGCCGCTGCTTCGCTGAATCAGCCGCCCTTCTTCTTGCAGGCGCCGCATCAGCCCGGTATGCGGCAATGCATTGAGCAAGCCGGCCATGACGACGGGGGCGTGAGTTGAATTAACGAATTCGATGAAACGATCCACGGTTTCGTCGCTGTCGTGATCGAAGCCATAAATCATTCCCATCATGATGCCGGAGCCGGTCTGCCGACTGATATAAGCCAGTTTTTCGGGTAAATTCTTCCCGCCGCTTAAGTTTTGACGTTTGTCGGTTTCCCGGAGCGAGGCTTTGTTGGGGGTTTCCACGCCGTAAAAACTGTGGCTGAAATTGCAACGCCGAAACCACTGCCGGACCTCATTCATGACCACGGAGTCGTCCGCGAAGCGAAGCGTCAACTCGGTATACTTGGGATGATGAATGCCCAGCTTTTCGCCGATACGATACAGATTTTTCAAAACCTCCAGCGCCTCGCCGGGATTGCCGATGAAGTTGTCATCCACGATAAACACCGGGCCGCGCCAGCCGAGTTCGACCAGTTGGCGAAACGCCGCTTCCGTATGAAGCCACGGAGTAACCCGGTAACGCTTGCCGAATCGAGCAGGGATATCGCAAAACTCACAGGACTCGGGGCATCCGCGGCTAATCTGCAACGCCATATGGGCATAATGATTCAAATCGATTGCGGAATAGTCCGGCTGAAAAAAATTCTCCGGCGGCGCAACGCTGCCCCGATAATAGCGGCGCGCGGTACCGGTCGCAAGACCTTGCAGCAGATCGTCAATAACCGTTTCCGCTTCGTTTTCGATCAAATGGTCGGCTGCACTCAATAACGGCGAATCCACGGTAACGGCGGTGCCGCCGACAATCAGCGTCTTACCGCATTGTTTGATGGCTAAGGCATTGCGGTAGAGATTTTGTTGCTGCGCCGACATTCCGCCCATATAAACATGATCGGCATCGTCGATCAACGTCTTCAACGGCCTGGGATCGACGTTCTGATCGATCAGCTCGAGGTGTCGGTAATGCGGTTTTAAACGATTGTACAGCCCTAACAAGCCGAGAGGCGGCAACAAACTCTTGGGATGTCCGAAGCGATTGCGCGGACCGTACAGGGCGAAACTATGCCGATAACTCCAGAAGGTATCGTCGGTATCGAACAACGGATATATCAGGATGGCTTTGTCGGCAAGATAGTTGGTCAACGGCATGCAACTGGTCGCATAGTCAAAACTAAAGTATCGAGTTTTACCATGCCGAGTCGCGTTTGCAAGAGTAATTTGCAGCGAAAAAGAGGTGTACGCCTGCCGAACCCGAATCGAAGCCCGTCAAACCTCGATTCGAGAAGGATCGACTTCAACGCCGGCGTATTGCAGAATCGACCGTTGCTGTAATTGCTGTAGGCAGCCGAACGGTTTATTTTTGATCGACGACATGCACACACAGATTGGTCGGTTGCTTGTTGTCGTTCAACACCGGTCTCAAACTGAAAGACACCACCGCCTCGACACCGGCATCGCCCAGGTCGCTCACCGGCACCTGTTCCACCGTCAGCTTATTGTTCTTCACCGACCACGCATAATCGGCATCGAAAGCCTTATTGTTGGCGGAACTGTCAAGATCCACCTCGAAATTGGCGCCTTGGCACGCCGCGGACGGTTCCTTCAGGTCCAGTACATGAGTGTGAAAACCGCTCGGCAGTTTCTCAAACGAGCTGTCGTCAATCGGCAGATGGGTCACGGCGACCAACAGGTTGTTACCGCCGTCGGTCAACGCTGCATATCCGAAAGCGCCGGATTTGCCGTCGATAGGAATGTTGCCTTGGGTTTCGATCTCCAGCTCCAACACCTTGTCAGCTTTCCCTGCCTTGACCTCCGTTTCCACTTCCTTCAGTCGAAGATACGGCGTCCGGTCGGCTGCGTACACGCCGCCATTTAAAACGCCGCCTAAAAACAACGACACAACTAAACGTTGGGTATTCATAATCTTCTCCGAACACGTGATATCGGATCGATATTATAGTAAACCCCGTCCCAGCTGTAAAGCGTCTCGCGGTTCGAGGCCAACCGCCGGTCATCCGGGCGTCGCCCGCTTCCTCAGGTCAAGTCAACCACCGTCGCGCCCTTGGTGTGCCTATTTGCATGTTCCGTTCTGGCCGCGGCCGGAAGATAACGTCCCGATTCGAAGGACCAATCCAAATTACCCCGCATCCAGGCTCGCATGATGGTAACGACGGCTGCCACATGGCCATCCGCTTCGGGCCCGAAATGCGGCAAGGATTGCTCCAACAGGATGAAGCGCCTGACTTGCTGTTCGATCCGCTCACTCACCCGATAAATCGCTTCCTGTAAACCGATAGACTGTTGGTGGTCGATAATCAGCACCAAATTGTGCATGTCCTGATGCCGATGTTCCTTCTGCAGGGAAATGATGTCATTCGACCAACAAACGACGTTGTTGGTGATTTCCGTCAGCTCGACGAATTCGGGATGTTTGCGCACTGCAATCGGAAGGGAGATACATTCGGCCAACTCGATCAAATCGATATCGGTCAGCAATCCACCGGTAAACGGCCGCAGCCGGATATAGCTTTCGACGTCCGGCCAGCAGTTGTTTCTGCGATTTTCAGCTTCCCATTGGGTCGATTCGAAATATTCCGCCGCGCTGTGAATAAACCGGGTCAGCCAGGACAAGGGCATCAACGCCCGCAACCGTTCCCGAATATCTTGGACCGCGCGCACCAAAGCAGGATCGCCGCTTTCGCTCGCTGCCCCGGCCAATACCTCCAAACAACGGCCATGCAAGCCGGCCAACTCCCGTGGTTCCTTGCCCAGCCCCCATTCATCGCATTGGTCGTCGAGCACGAACAACCAGGTATTCCAAGCCGAGATAATCTTCAGTCTGTCGAGTGAGGCATTCGGATAGGCTCTCGCCGCCAACCGTCCGAATTTGGATTGTTGCAGGCGCTGCCAGGCGTCTTCACCGGAAACGAGCTGAAACCGGCGCACCCAATCCAGGGTGCATTGCTGTAGTTCATCGGCAAAAGGGCTGATGACTGGCGGAAACGGGCAATAGATGGTGGGGATGACGATGTTCTGCTTCATTAGTTGTCCATTAGTTTATATTTTGACGTCAATATCGATTGAATCTTTTAAATCCGTCCGCTCCGGCTCCGGAGTCTCTGAAATATGTCCGAAAACTTGCGATACCGAGCCGGACCGAATTCTGGAAACCGCGATTACGGATCGTATTCGTTCCGGCATCGCCGATTTCTGCCGTTGTTATCGACGGCAGGCATTGAGCGACGACATCCGCCATTGAAGCTTAATAAGGGTACGCAGAAAGCAAGGCCTGACCAATTCCGTCCGCAATTAACGCATGCATTAAACGTTTTCTCAAGCCATGCGGCCAACCGGAATGCAATCAGCCGCCGGATGGCCCAGGTGAAATCCCTGCACGAAATCCACCTCCATGTCTTTTAACATACTGAGAGTCGTGGCGTTCTCGACGCCCTCTCCGATCACTTGTTTGCCGTAAGAATGAATCATCGACACCAGCGCCCGCACAAAATCGCGATCCTCTTGGTCATAGGCCATCGCCTTGATCAAGGACTGGTCGATTTTCACATAATCGACGGGTAACTGTTTCAGATAATACAGGGAACTGAAACCGGCACCAAAATCGTCTACGGCAAAATGAAAACCCAAATCCGTCACTTGCTGCACGATTTGTTTTGCTTTCTCCATATCAGTGATCACCGCCGTCTCGGTAATCTCGAAAATCAAGCGCCGCGGATCGAGGCGCTGTTGACCGACAGCGTCAATCAACGCTTGCGTCCAGCCGCCTTCGTTCAACGCTGCCGTCGAAAGATTAACGGAAAGGCGAATGTTGGGATTGTCTTGCAGTTCCGTCAAGGCTAGCCCGACGACATAACGGTCCAAGGCATAAATCAAACCGGCTCGCTCGGCCGACGGTAAGAACTCGCCCGGAGCAACCACGCGTTGGTCGGGTAAGTGCAAACGCAGCAACGCCTCGGTATAAACCGGCTGTCCCGTGGTGATATCGAACACCGGTTGATAATGAAAAAACAGCCGTTGGTGTTCCATCGCCTCAGCCAGCACCTCTTTCCAGTACACGTTTTGGGTCATCGACCGCGATTGCTGCAACTCCTCCGTAAAAACGTGGGCTCGGGATCGTCCGGTTCTTTTTGCCTCGAACATTGCCAGATCGGCGTTCGCCAGCACTTCCTGAATATCGGCGCCATGCTGCGGCAAAAAAGCAATACCAATGCTGGCTCCAATCCGATAACGTTTTTCGCCATATACGAACGGAGCCCCGGCCAAGCGTTCGTTCAATTGTTTGGCAAAGGTTTCCGCGCCGTAAACATCGGTCTGCGGCATGAGCATGGCAAACTCGTCTCCGCCCAAGCGGGCGACGATGTCCGACTTTCGCGCCCGCGTTTTGAGTTCGTCGGCAACCATGCGCAGTAGCGCGTCGCCAGCGGCGTGCCCGCTGGTGTCGTTGATCTCCTTAAAATGATCCAAATCGAAAATCAGCAGCGCCGCCGTGCTACCGGTACGAGTCACTTCGTCATAGAAACGAGCCAGTTCCTCGAGAAACCGATGGCGGTTGGTTAACGACGTCAATGGATCGTGATTGGCCAGCCAGCGCATCCTCGATTCTGCTTGCACCCGTTCGGTAATATCCATACCGACCGACAATAATGCGGTACCATCACCGTATTCCTGATGTAAAGGCGTGTGTACCCAGACCACTTTCCGGCGGTCGCCGCTCTTGGAAATCAAATCGTGTTCATGTTCCATCTGACGCTGCCCGCTTGCGCATAAGGATTGCAATTTCCACTGCACTTCCTCTCTAAATTCTCGATCGGCGATCAAATCGACGAAGCGGCGTCCGTACAACTGTTCCGGCGTGTACCCGGTCAATTGGGCTGCAAAATCGTTACCCACCCTGATGATGCCGTACTTGGTTTGCGTCACCACCAACACTTGAGCGGATGCCAACAAGCCCTGGATAAAATCGCGTTCTTCGGCTAATTCACGATTTTTTGCGGCGATCGATAAGCTATTTTGTTCTAATTGATGCGACAGTTGGACTGCGCTTTCGTATAAAAAATCGATTTCGTCGCGAAATTTTTGTGTCCGCTCCGGCGCAGCAAAATACTGGCGCGCTTGCTGGAATTCCCCTTGCGCCAATAACGGCAGATTCAAGGCGAGTCGGCTCAGCCGGCGCAGCGGCGAACGGATCAGGTACAGCAAAATAACCTCGGCGACCAACAAGCTCGCGAGCGTAGTCAGCAACCCCTGCTGTAACGCCCGGTCGATATCGTGGATATTGCGGCTGACATCCCTAATCAGCAACAGAAATCCCTCTTGCCCGGGAATAATATCGCTCAGGCCAATCCGATGAATATCGAAATGCGCCTTGTTCCATTGGACGATACGCCCTTGATCCAATGCCTGCGGATCCGGATGGAGGTCGGATAGATGGTTGAACAAAGGCAGCAACTTAGCCGCATCGGTTAAGGCCGGCATCCTGACGGCCCAGTTTCCGACGGTAACCGCGTCGACGCTGTTGGTAGGGACCGAAACGGCAATATCCGCGCCGGTGATCAACTTAAATTCGATGATAACGTCGGCGAGCGATTGCCCCAATGCAATCACCCCGACATTCTCACCCGACGCCAGAACGGGCACGAACGCATAAATCAGACACAGCGGATGACAGTAGAGCAAGGAAACGGGCCTTTCGCCTTGCTGAACTTTCTCAACCGCAAAGCGATAGAAATCGGAAGGAAGCGCTTCGGCACCGAATTGAGCCCAACGGCCAACCCGAGCGGCGTCGGCCGTGTAAAGCTCGATCTGTCTCATGTCCAATTCATAGCCCAATCCGGCGTAGTAGGCAGAGACCAATTCCTTTAGCTGTTGCTTGGAGCCGCTGCGTAAAGCCTCCCCCAATTCGGTCATGGTCGCCAACGCTCCGCCCAATCGAATCAACCGATCCGAAGTTCCGCTGAAAAGCCCATCAACGTGCTGGCGCAGAACGCTGATATCTTCTTGCTGCCGATCTTCGAATTGACTCATCAGGACGTGATAATTTAGCGCGTAGAATGCCGAGCTCATGCTGAGCAGCAGAAGACTCAGCCATAGAAAGCTTTTCCAGCGCAACCCAATAAATCGGCTTCTTACTTGTTCTACCTGTATCAATTTTTCCCTAGAGTTCACAGAACCACCCTGCAGCCCTGTGTTCAAAACCTGTAAGACAACATCAATGAAAACATGTCCCAGCGCTCGGGCCCGGTTCGCGTTGGTAAATCGGGGTTGTCCGCGGAGGAAAGCCAAGCCGTTCCCCACACCGAATGGTATTCCGACACCAATAGCCAATCCTGCAAGAACTCCCAACGCAAACCGACCGTCAGATCACGGGCGTAAAAGCTATGCTTGGGGAGACCGGTTAACACGGCCGTTTGCTCGCCGTCGCGGTCGTCTATGTTTGCGGTAAAACTGTCGAAACGCAGCATGGCGGACCAATCCGGCAAAAAGCGGTATTGCGCTTGCACGTAGTAGCTTTCCGAAGTGTTTTTCACGGTACCGCCGCCGGGAAGGTAACCGCTGCGCTCGGTATTCACCTGGCCGTATTCGGCGCTGAAACTCCAATCCTCCAAGTTCAATTGCGCGGAAGCGAGCGGATAGAACGCCTTTATGTTGCCGGACGACAAACCTGGCATCGAAGACTTAAAGTCGCGATCGAGGTCGACGACGCTGAACAGCAGGCGAAACCTCCCCTCCTGCCATTCGTATCCCATCCGCCCGACAAACAACGGACGACCTTCCAACCTACCGCTCACGTTGGGAATGCCGGTCAGAAAAGCCGTCGCCCCGCCTTGGTCGTCCAACGGCTCGGAAACGACGAATTCGCTGGTAAACGCATGATCGCCGTAGGCGTAACGCCCGTAAAAAACCCCGCCATCGGAGGAAATCATGGCTTGCCGCAGGGCCAACGAGTCGAAATAAACCGACTGCGGCATCATGACACCGGGCCGCGTCCAAACGACGTCCCGGGTATCGTTGTACAGGCCGAAAGGATTCTTTACCCGACCCAGCCGGATGCCGGCAGTCGTTCTTTCGCCAATCGCCAGATGATAATCAAGATTGGCAAAATCCAAGCGAAAATCCTCGCGGTCCGAACCGCCGGCCGTACGATATAACCCTTGCGCGGCCATCAGCAGATTGGGCGTGATGTGGCCCAGGACGTTAACGCCGATTTCGGTAAAATCCAGGCTGCCTCCATCCCGGCTTTGCCCAAAAACATTGTAGTTTGAGGTGAGCGTGTAACCTTGGCTGACAAATCCATGGGCCTGCCAATCGCCAAAGCCAAGTTCAAAACCCAGACAAGTTGTCACGTTCGCCATTAATAGGGTGGCCAAGATTCGCTGGTTAATTTTGCTGCAACGCACCGATGTGTTTCCTCTATCCAATTCCATTCTCCTATTTCACAATATAGCCGATAGCGCCAGGCGTTCGCTCAATTTGTAACTGCATTTGTTCGAGCGATTCCACGATCACCGGTGGTGTCCCGGTTCCGGAATAAATCATTCTGTCCCAGGCGGAACGCAACTGGTATGGGTAAATCCCCAAGATTTCCTTGGCAAAGCGGATGTGAACAGGGTGTTTGTCGGGCAACACGAAAACCCTTAACGGCGAGCCGTCAGGCCAACGTGTCTGGCGTCCGAAAAATATCTCTCGCAGCTCCTCTCGAGACAATTGTTGAGTATCCTTGACCAAACTAAACGGCGAAATGACGGCATGTTCGCCGCTCGGAGAGCCGGCCCACGAAATCCCATACGAACCCGCCGTCACAGCGAAGACGATAATCAAAGATTTGAAAAGTCGGCAGATTAGTTGGCCGGAGGACAAGCGAAGGTAGTTCATGCTGATTCAATATAGTTTCGATTATCGAATTTAGCAATCTGAAATCGGTGCATTCTTATATGGCAAACGTTCTTACCCACTAGCCGACCGATCAATATCCACTGACAGATTTTCGACCCGGCCGAATCAAGTAAAACATTAATTTTCGGAAAAACGGCGAAATTTCGCTCCGTGGCCGTAACCGTTGCTGCCGAATCCACCACCTTCTCGGTCGTTTACCGGCGCCAGAAACGGCGCAAGCAGGGTTGCAATCAAGGCGATAAGCCCCACCAACCCGACGCCAATCCGATATTTGTAAGTTGTACTTGCAGTGCCCGAAAAAAGTTGTTTGATATATTTCGCATGAGTAAAAAGATGCAAGCTCATCATTCCTAAAAATACGACGGACATATAAAAATGGAGAGAGCCCCACTCGTGACGGGTCATGTCCACGACCGTTGCCGGACCGCTTCGAGCGGGCAAGGTAAATTCAAGCAAGGTGCCGGTTGAGATGATCAAAACCAGGGAGACGAACGAGCAAACGTCGATAATTTTGATCAGTAGCGATTGTTTCATGACCAACCCCTCTGTAAATAACAAAGTGAACGATTTTCGGCAATCGAGAAAATCCAACCGTTTAGGCAAACGATTTCAATAGTTCGGCTTGCACCTGATATTCTTCATCGCCCTCGGCCGGCTGCAATTGCCGGTACTGCCCGTCGCTCTGCAACACCCAGGCCTGCGAATTATCCTTTAGGTAGCATTCCATATCGTTTAAAACACGGGTATGCAACTTTTTATCTTCGATGGGAAAACACGTCTCGACCCGACGAAACATATTGCGGTTCATCAGATCGGCACTTGCGGCGTAAACATCCCAGTTGCCGTTGTTGAAAAAAGCGTAGACTCGCGTATGTTCGAGAAAGCGTCCGATGATTGAACGTACTTCGATATTTTCCGACACTCCGGGCATACCCGGCCTCAGACAACATATTCCCCTGACGATCAGCGTGACCTCGACACCAGCTTGAGAGGCCCGGTATAAGGCCTGAATAGCCTGTTCCTCGACCACCGCGTTGACTTTGATAATGATTTTCGCCGGCTTACCTTTCCTGGCGTTCTCACTCTCGCGATCGATCATCTTGATCAGTCCGGCATGCAATGTGAACGGCGATTGCAGCAGCTTGTTCAACTTGGTCACCTTACCCAAGCTGGTCAACTGGGCAAAAATCCGCCTGACATCCTCGCCGAGATCCTTATTGCAGGAAAACAGACCGTAGTCGGTATACAAACGAGCGGTTTTTGGGTGATAGTTACCAGTACCCAGATGCACATAATATTGCAACTCCTTTCCCGCCTTGCGCAATACCAGACACATCTTGGCGTGCGTCTTATAGCCAACGACTCCGTAGACCACGTGGACCGCCGCTTCCTGCAATTTTGCGGCGAGGCCAATGTTTTCTTTTTCATCGAATCG
>JBNLFT010000016.1:0-14404 GCA_050305675.1 Methylococcaceae bacterium | reverse complement strand
CTGATGGTTTCCTCGGGACAATTGGCGTCGATTTCCAGACGGACTTCGTCGCCATAATTGCGCATGGCCAACTCGCCTTCCACCGCATGCAGCAAATCGTCGATCGCATCGTCATCGACAAAAAAATCGCTGTTCCGCGTCACCCTAAACTGGTAGCAGCCCTTCACCTTCATACCGTTGAACAATTCGTCGACGAAAGCATGAATAATGGACGACAAAAAGACAAAATCGTGGGTGCCGCTTTCGGTTTCCTCGGCCGGCAATTGGATGATACGAGGCAACGCTCGCGGTGCCTGGATAATGGCACGGCCGCTGTTTCTGCCAAATGCATCCTTTCCGGTCAAGGACACGATGAAGTTTAAGCTTTTGTTTAAGATTCGCGGAAAGGGGTGAGCCGAATCGAGTCCAACAGGGGTCAGAATGGGTAACAATTCATCGTTAAAGTACTGGCCCAACCAGGTCTTTTGCGCCTCGCTCCAATGATCCCTCCGGATGAATCGTATATTTTCGAGCTCCATTTGCGGAATCAGCACTTCGTTCAACACTCTGTACTGCTCATCCACCAACTCATGCGCCTTGACGGCGATTTTTTCCAGTTGTTCGTGGGGTGTCAACCCGTCCGACGCGATCGCTCCGGGATCCATCTGCGCCATCTGAATAACGCTGGCGACGCGCACTTCAAAGAATTCGTCCAGATTCGAACAGGATATGCACAGATAATTCAATCGCTCCAGCAACGGTAGTTTTTCGTTTTTCGCCTGCGCCAACACTCTAATATTGAATTCCAGCAGACTCAATTCGCGATTGATATAGTATTCGGAGCTACTTAAATCGATTGCATTTTCCACTAATTCATCACTTGCTGCTTCGCCGTTCGCCATGATGGTCGCTCCTGTTGTTTAACTTGCACGCCCCTGTCGTTCCTTCCGCTGTTTTGGAACATACTGGTTTAATTATAAAACAAAAACGGCTATATCAAGAGCGTCGAACGAACTCCGCAGCACCCAGATACTCGCTCGGAACGGGGAACAGCCCTCTTAGTTTCTAACGACGGTCATATACCGATGAAGACTGAAGAAAGCGTGGACAGTAATTTCAACTGCGTCAATTGAAAAATCGACGAATTTGGGAACGGAAGCCATAGCCGCATTGCCGCGAGACTCGGACCAGCTAATGTCGCCGACCCGTTTGACAATTCAATTAGCGAATTCGCTTGAGAGACCATCGACCGGTTAGCAGCCGATGGCGGAGAGGCAGGGATTCGAACCCTGGGAACGTCGCCGTTCAACGGTTTTCAAGACCGCCGCTTTCGACCACTCAGCCACCTCTCCGAGAGCCGCTTATAATACATTAGGCTGTAGGTGAAATCCAGTTATATTTTGATTTTTGCATCATTCGAGAAAAGCGTTATGCTTCCCCGTTACTCTAAGCTCTACAACTCGTTGAATACATGTTTAAACCGTGGCATCGGATTGAAATCACCAGCCCGCTTTCAACTGGACACTAGCGGCGCCGAAGCATGTCGAGCGCTGCGCAGCGTAATCAGACATCGACGCCGAAGAACGGAATTTCCGCAGGCAACGAAAACCGGATCGACGAGACCGAGAAACGACCTCGTCACATAGGATATTTACCGTGATATTTGGGGAGAAGGCTCGCTGGAACCCACCAGTCGTCCAAGATCCGCCCGCCGGCGGCTAAGGCGGGTCAGCCTTCTGTTTATTCAGCTGCCAGTGCTTTGGCTAATTGGCGAGCCGGAACGTAACCTGGAAATATATTGCCGTGTTCGGTCACGATCATCGGCGTTCCTCTGGCGCCGAAATCCGAGCCTAACTGCATGTGGGCATCGACCGGATTATCGCAGCTCCTGCTTTCCGGAGTCTTTCCCTGTTTTGCCAACGTCAGAGCGGCGTTCCTATCTTCCGCGCACCATACCGAAACCGCTTTTTTATACGAATCGGAGCCTTTTCCGGCCCTTGGAAAGAATAAATACTGCACGGTAATTCCTTCGGCCATGTATTGATCGATTTCAGAATGTAATTTACGGCAATAACCGCAGTCGATATCGGTGAATACCGACACCTTGTAACGGCTGCTCTTGGGTTTAAAAATGATCGTTTGATCGTTCCCCAAGTGCTCGAGCGCCGCTTTCCTACCAGCCGCGAGCTTTGTCTCGGTCAGATCTTTTCGCGCTTCGATGTCGATGACGTGCCCTTGTATCAGGTATTTACCGTCTTCGGAAACGTACAGAATGTTATTGGAATCGACGGTAACTTCGTACACCCCCCCGATCTCGGAAGGTTTAATCGAATCGATTCGTAATGACGGCATCGAAAGCTTCAGTGCTTTTTCGATCGCGGCTTCATCGGCCTGTGCCGAGAACCCGACGAGCGTTACAATCACCGCAATAACTCTAAAAAAATTTTTCATCGTGCTCCTTCCAGATAGATACTTTAGTTTCTGGCCATTATGGACTACCAAAGTGAATAATAGTTTCTAATGTCCCAGATATTACGATCGTCGAACGCTATTGAAATAGGCGTTCCAAATCCAGAAACATCGCCAACGTCATCAGCGTGATCAACAACAAAACACCGATTTGCTGAAACAGAATCTGCGTTTTTTCCGAGATTGGGCTGCCTTTGACGGCTTCTACCGCAAAAAACAGCAAGTGACCGCCATCCAACACCGGTATCGGCAATAAATTAAGAACTCCGAGGCTAACGCTGATCAGGCCCAGATATTTTAAGAAAGGAACCAGGCCCATTTCGGCGGACTGCCCCGCGTATTGGGCAATACTAATCGGACCGCTCAAATTCTCGACAGAAGCCCGGCCGATCAACATCTTGCCGATCATGGTCAAAGTGCCTAGCGAAAACTCCCAGGTTCTCTCCAGTGCCGCCGGAACGGCATCCAACGGCGAAAGGGAATAGGTGACCCGAATCGAATCCAACAAGTCCTTCGGTATATCGACGCCGGCACCGATCTTGCCAATGGTTTCCCCGTCCCGCTCCACGGCCTCTGGAACAACGTTAAGCGGCATCCGTATGCCGTCACGTTCGACGATTAGTTTAATCGGCGTTTGTGGATGCCCCTGCACGTAGTCCACCCACTCCATCCACTCATCGATTGGTTTACCGTCGGCACTGATAATCAAATCACCCGGCTGCAACCCCGCTTGCTTGGCCGTTCCTTGTTCCAACACCTTGCCTATGACCGGTTTCAATGCCGGAGACCAAGGGGTCAGCCCCAGACGCTTATATAAAATTTCCGGTTTTCCCAAATCGCTATCGGAAACCGTGATTTCCTTTACCGTCTCTAATCCGTCTGGTGATTTGATTGTGAGTTGGATTACTTTATTGCCGCCCATTGCTTCCGAAAACAAAGTGCCGATTGCTTCCGACCAGGTAGGCACCGCTCTGCCGTTGATCTTGAGGATCTCGTCGCCTTCCTGCAGTTCCGCGTCCGCCGCCAGGGTCCCCGGAGCCACTTGGCCCAGTATGGGCCGAAACCCGGATTCTCCCAGGATAAAAACGCACCAGAATAAAACTACGGCCAACAACAAATTAAATAACGGACCGGCCGCCACGATGCATACCCGTGCCAATAGCGATTGACGATTGAAGGAGTAAGGCAGGTCTTCCGCTTTGACATCCCCTTCTCTTTCGTCGACCATCTTGACGTAGCCGCCGAGCGGAATCGCAGACAACACATATTCGGTCGAGCCGGGAGTTTTTTTATACGACCAGAGGACTTTGCCGAAACCGATAGAAAAACGCAGCACCTTGACGCCCGCCCTTCTGGCTACCCAGAAATGGCCATATTCGTGAAACGCCACCAAAACACTGACTGCCACGACAAAGTAAAACAGGCTGTGTAAGACATCCATCAGCGCACGAGCTCACATATGACGGCATCAGCCTCGATGCGAGCCTTACGGTCCGCTTCCAGTACGATGTCCAAACTATCGGCAGGACTCGCGGTAAAACGGCCCATGGTCCGCTCGATAATTTCCGCAATCGCGGTGAACCGCACTCTTTCGTTAAGAAACGCATCCACCGCAACCTCGTTGGCCGCATTCAAAACGGTCGGCATGATGCCGCCGGCCTTTACCGCCTCGTAGGCAAGTCTCAGGCAGGGAAACCTTTCCAGGTTCGGCTGTTCGAAATCCATTTGTCTTACCTCGAACAGGTTCAGCGGTTCGACCCCCGAATCGAATCGGTCGGGCCACGCCATCGCATGAGCGATCGGCGTTCGCATATCGGGATTTCCCATTTGCGCCAACACCGAACCGTCGACGTAATCGACCATCGAATGGATAATGCTTTGCTTGTGAATTACGACTTGAATGTCATCGGGAGACATATTGAACAACAAACAGGCTTCGATCAGCTCTAGCCCTTTATTCATCATGGTCGCCGAATCAACGGAGATTTTCCGCCCCATATCCCACTTGGGATGAGCCACCGCCTGTTCCGGCGTCACGTCGTGCAATTGCTCGAGCGGAGTTTCGCGAAACGGTCCGCCCGATGCCGTTAACAAGATACGCCGCGCCTGAACCGCTCTGTGGCCGGTTTCATACCCGCCGGGCATACATTGAAATATGGCGTTATGCTCGCTGTCGATAGGTAACAGATGGGCGCCGTTTTCTTTGACCGCGCGCATAAAAATATCGCCCGACATCACTAAGGCTTCTTTGTTGGCCAGCAATACCGTCTTGCCGGCCTTCGCCGCCGCCAACGTCGGCAACAAGCCTGCAGCACCGACGATCGCCGCCATCACCGAATCGACTTGATCCAGCGTCGCGACTTGCTGCAAGCCTTCCGCACCGACCAATACCTTCGTATCGGCAACCGGCGAGTCCGCGATCAACGCCTTGAACGCATCCGCTTTCTGTTCCGCCGCCACGACAACATAATCGGGACGATGGGTCATGCACTGTTCGAACAAACCCTCGATATTGTTGTTCGCCGTTAACGCCACGACCCGGTACCGATCCGGGTGCCGCGAGACCACGTCCAGCGTACTGACGCCAATCGAACCGGTGGCGCCCAGAATACAGATACCTTTCATGCAAAGACACTCCGACCGATCAACAGGATACCGGCGTAGAAAAAGGGCGACGCAGCCACCACGCTGTCCACGCGGTCCAGCACGCCGCCGTGACCCGGCAGCAAAAATCCGCTATCCTTAACCCCGCGTTGCCTCTTGATTAAACTGAAAAACAGGTCACCGTAGATCGACACCAACACGGTTAACACCGACAGCAATGCAAAATCGGTCGCGATCATGAAATGGAATCGATAGTACAGGGCGAGCACCACTGCACAAAGAATTCCCGCCGCCAGTGCGCCATAAACCCCTTGCACGGTCTTTCCCGGACTAATCTGCTCGGCCAGCTTGTCCTTGCCAAATTTCTTCCCGGTAAAGTAAGCGGCGATATCGGCCGCCCAGATCAAAATCAGAAAATACAACACCATTTCGGCGCCGTAGAACGCCCTCAGGCGACTTAGGAACATCCATGCCGACAACAACACGAACCAGCCGATCAGCGCCTTATACTTGACCTTCAATTCGAGTTTAAGCATTTGTTCGGGAACTTTCCGAATCAACACCATCAAGATTATCCACAATAATACCGGCCCGATGACCAGCCATTCCAAGGCGTCGGAATAGTCTTTGATGTCCGGCCATTCCATCGCTTGCGCCAATATCTCCAGAATCACCGTCCAAAAATGGATTGCAAACATCGGCACAATCAGGCTCGCCAGAAAAGCCAATTTTGCGACGATCGAATCGAGACCCGCCAAAGCCGACCATTCCCACGCCGCCAGCATGACGACCAATGCAATAAACAGCGAAAAGTAAGCTGCCGGCAATAAAAATATTGCGGCGACAACAATAACAAATAAGACCACTGCGGTTAAAATACGAGGTAATAACATGATTTTATAATTCGAATTATGATTGTTTAATGACTTGTTCGCCGGTATGGCCGAATCGTCTTTGCCTGCGTTTAAAACTGGTGAGGGCGTCGTCCAGCAACGCCTCGTCGAAGTCAGGCCACAGCGCGTCCGTAAAATAAAATTCGGTATAGGCCAATTGCCATAGCAGGAAGTTGCTGACCCGCTGCTCGCCGCCGGAACGGATGAACAGATCGGGCTCCGGCAACTCGGCCGTCGACAGATGACTACCGATCAAATCCTCGTCAATCTCGGAGGCATGCAATAAACCTTTCTCCAATTTTATTGCGATTTGGCGAAACGCCTGGGTGATATCCCAACGCCCGCCATAGTTTGCGGCGATATTCAGGGTCAATCCGTGGTTATTTTGAGTCTGAATTTCCGCCTGATGGATTTTTTCCTGCAATTTTTCGGAAAAGGCCGATATGTCGCCGATAATGCGAAGCCTGATGTTGTTTTGATCCAACTTGTCGACTTCGCTTTGTAAGGTCAGCATAAACAAGTCCATCAACATATTGACTTCAGCCTTGGGACGGCGCCAATTCTCGCTACTGAAAGCGAACAGCGATAACACCTCAATCTCGTGCCTGGCACAGTATTCCACGACTTTGCGCACTGTTTTGACGCCTTCGCGGTGCCCCATCACTCGCGGCATCATGCGCTGCTGAGCCCAACGCCCGTTGCCGTCCATGATAATGGCGATATGCCGGGGAATTCCGTTATCGACGATGATGTTGCTATTGGGGTCGGTCGCCATGGAGACACTCAATTACATGGAAAGTAGATCAGCTTCTTTTTCTTCAAGATACTTTTCTACTTCCTTGATATACTGGTCGGTGATTTTCTGGATCTTCTCTTCGCCGGCCCTTGCTTCGTCTTCGGAAATTAACTTTTCTTTTAACGCCTCTTTAATCTCGTTATTGGCATCACGGCGAATATTTCTGATGGCGACCCGGCCCTGTTCCGCTTCGTGTTTAACCACCTTAACCAAATCGCGACGGCGTTCCTCGGTCAAAGGCGGCAACGGAATGCGAATAACCAATCCTTGGGTCGATGGATTCAAGCCCAAATCCGACGCCATAATCGCTTTTTCAATCGCTTGCACCATATTCTTTTCCCAAGGCGTCACTTTCAGCGTACGCGAGTCCTCTACCGACACGTTGGCCACTTGCGACAGAGGGGAATCCGAGCCGTAATAGGAAACGGAAATTTGATCGAGCAGACTCGGATGAGCCCGCCCGGTCCTGATTTTAGAGAATGCTTTTTGCAACGCCTCAATGCTCTTGGCCATTCGAGCAGCAGCATCCTGTTGAATATCACTGATCATTAGTTTTCCTCTTCTCGATTAAGGAGCCGATATCTTCACCCAGCATCAAGCGCATGACGGCCCCCGGCTCAAAAATATTCATCACGCGCATCGGCAGATCGTTGTCACGACATAGAACCAATGCGGTCGTATCCATCACGTTCAAACGCTGATCCAATGCCTCATCGTACGTCAGATGCGGATAAAACACCGCTTCCTTGACCTTTTCCGGGTCCGCCGAATAAACGCCTTTCACTTTGGTCGCCTTGATCATCAATTGCGCATTGATCTCAATGGCCCGCAAGCTGGCCGCGGTATCGGTGGTGAAAAAAGGGTTGCCGGTGCCTGCCGCAAAAATGACGACTCGGCCTTTTTCAAGATGGCGAACAGCACGACGACGAATATAATCTTCGCAAACTTGGTTGATTTTTAACGCCGTCATGACGCGAACCGGCTGCCCCAGGTACTCCAACGCATCCTGCATCGCCAAAGCGTTGATTACCGTCGCCAGCATTCCCATCTGATCGCCGGTCACGCGATTTAGGCCTTCGGAAGCGGTCTCCGCACCGCGTAATATGTTTCCCCCGCCGATTACCAGACCCACTTCAATGCCGGCATCACAAAGATCTTTCACTTCCAAGGCGAGGCGTTTGACGATATCCGGATCGATACTGCCGCCCTTCTCGCTCATCAGTGCTTCGCCGCTCAATTTAAGCAGAATTCTCCGGCAAATCAATTGATTCATATTTCAAAATCCACGTGACTATAAAGTACTAAGGTAAACAGCTTACACAAAAAACCCGGTGGAAACCGGGTTTTTGTTAAGGGTTATCAACCTCTTACTTGGGCCATAACCTCTTCGGCAAAATTTTCTTCTTTCTTCTCAATACCCTCTCCGACTTCAAAACGGGTAAAACGAACCACAGAATTATTTTTCGATTTCAACAACTGGCCGACCGACACTTTATCGTCCTTAATGAACGGTTGGCCCACCAAGGTAATTTCAGCCAGGAATTTATTGATGCGCCCGCCGATCATTTTTTCGACGATTTCCGCCGGCTTGCCGCTTTCCAACGCCTGTGCGGAGAAGATTTCCTTTTCCTTTTCGATCGCAGCGGGATCGACTTGCTCGTCATTCAGATACAACGGATTGCTAGCCGCCACGTGCATTGCCAGATCCTTGCCTAACTCCGCATCGTCGCTCGCCAACTCGACAATAACGCCGATCTTGTTGCCGTGCAGATAGCTCGCGGTGCCGCCTTGTGCGGCGTATTTTACAAAACGCCTGACGGTAATATTTTCCCCTAATTTGGCAATCAGACCGCGCCGAGTTTCATCGACGCTGGACCCGTTAGACAACGTCATTGTCTGCAGTTGGTCGATATCGGCGATGTCGTTTGCCAGCAGGTTATTCGCGATATCGTTGACAAAATTAACGAAGTCGTCACCTTTGGCAACGAAATCCGTCTCGCAGTTAACATCGACCATCACAGCGGTTTTCGCATCATCGGATACTTTGACGCCAATGACGCCCTCGGCCGCGGTGCGGCCCGACTTTTTATCGGCTTTCGCCAATCCCGCTTTGCGCATGTTTTCGATCGCAGTTTCCATATCGCCGTTGGCTTCCACCAAGGCTTTCTTACACTCCATCATTCCAGAACCGGTTCGTTCGCGCAGTTCCTTAACCATTGCGGCAGTAATACTCATTGTTCTATTTCCTCAAAATTTTAAAACTAAAAAAACGCCTCACTAGGAGGCGTTTAGAAAGGCTTAACAAATCTGAACCCGGCGCTTGCCGGGATTGACCTCGTCGCCGCTCTGCAACATTAAGCCGCCTATGCAAAGCGAGGCAAATTATTCTTCAGTCGTGACTTCTTCGACGAATTCGTCAGTCTTCGCCGACGCGTCGAGAACGGCAGTTTTCGCATCCATAATCGCTGCGGACGCCGATTGGCAATACAATTTGATGGCGCGAATCGAGTCGTCGTTTCCTGGAATGACGTAGTCGACGTTATTTGGAGAATTGTTGGAATCAACCACAGCGACCACCGGAATACCCAGTTTCTTGGCTTCCATCACAGCGTTTTTTTCATAACCGACATCGAGCACGAACAGCACGTCGGGAATGCCCCTCATGTCCTTGATGCCGCCTAAACTACGCTCCAATTTTTCCAATTCGCGTTCCATTCCCAACGCTTCTTTTTTGTTGAATCGTTGGTACAACGTACCGTCGGCTTTCATCGCTTCCAATTCTTTCAAGCGGTTGATCGATTTCTTAATCGTCTTAAAATTAGTCAACATCCCGCCGAGCCAACGGTGATTGACATAGGGCATGCCGCAACGCTTGGCCTCCTCGGCAACTGTTTTGCGGGCGGCTTTTTTGGTGCCGACAAACAGAATGTTTCCTTTGTTGGCTGTCATCTGCCCAAGATAATTCATCGCATCATTAAACATTGGCAGGGTTTGCTCAAGATTAATGATATGAATTTTGTTGCGGGCTCCGAAAAGATAGGAAGCCATTTTCGGATTCCAGTAACGGGTTTGATGTCCGAAGTGAACACCTGCTTCAAGCATTTGACGCATTGACACTGCTGCCATTTATAGTTTCTCCTAAGTTTTTGCCGGAACTGTTCCGGCTTTGGGTTACGCCTCCACCCGCCCCAACTGGAAACTCGCGGTTATCGGATAACCTTGAGCACCCTACCAGCCGTGCCGACGGATGTGAGTATTAAAATTAATTTACCTTTATATCATAGATCGACTATCACAACAACTTGGAGATAAGGCCGTACACATTACCCAAAGCCGCCGTAACCCCTATCTTTATGCTCAAACCGAATAAACAGCGCTACATCTTCCCGCGCCTCGTCCTTACAAAAAGCGTTTGCCCCGTTTACGAAGAAACTGTTAAAACCCCGCAATCAGCCAAAGCCGGATTTACCAGGAGCAAGGGGAATTGCTGCGATTTGGCTGATTTTGCTATAGTAGCGGCTTTATGCCAGCCAGTAACCGAGGAAACAAGCAGCCAAGCATTATGCATTACGGATCCACCGGTCCGGTAATTCTTTGCTTAACCGCTTGCATCCCAACCCTGTCATCATCATCTTTCTTATGATTACTGGCTAACGCCCAATCCGAATACAAATCAACAGCAATGAGTATTTTAATCAAAACAGCCGACGAGATCGAAAAAATGCGAATCGCCGGAAAATTGGCGGCCGAAGTATTGGAAATGATCGCCCCCCATGTCGTTGCCGGAGTCACGACCAATCGACTCGACCAACTCTGCCACGATTATATCGTCAACGAGCAACAAGCTATTCCCGCCCCGCTCAATTACCGGGGCTTTCCCAAATCGATCTGCACCTCGATCAATCAGCAGATCTGCCATGGCATCCCCAGTGAGAAAAAACTCAAAAACGGCGATATCGTCAATATCGACATCACCGTGATCAAGGACGGTTACCATGGCGATACCAGCAAGATGTTCTGTATCGGCGCCGTTCCGCCCCACGCCAAACGACTGGTGGAGGTTACTCGAGAAGCCATGTTTTTGGGGATTGAACAAGTCAAGCCCGGCGCCACTTTAGGCGATATCGGGTATGCTATCCAAAAGCACGCCGAATCGAATCGCTATTCGGTGGTGCGCGAATTCTGCGGACACGGTATTGGTAAGAATTTTCACGAAGAACCCCACGTCATGCATTTCGGCAAACCCGGCCAAGGCGCGGCATTAAAGCCGGGGATGATCTTTACCATAGAACCCATGTTAAATCTCGGTAAACGTCACATGAAGGTTTTAAAAGACGGTTGGACCGCAGTAACCAAAGACCGCAGCCTGTCCGCCCAATGGGAACATACGATATTGGTGACGGACAGCGGTCACGAAGTGCTGACTCTACGCCAGGAAGAATTGTGAACCTAAATTCCGATATGATATCGACGTTGCGAGCATTTTTTGAGGAACCCAACACCATTAAGTGTTTCAAAGACGCGATCAATCGTAAGACAGAGAGCTTAAAACGGCAGTTCGATCCCCAACAAGACGTGCTCGAATTGCTGCAGGAAAAATCGTTATTCGTCGATCAGCTGCTCACGGCCTGCTGGCGGCATTTTCTAAAACATCATGCATTCTCCCACAGCCTGATCGCGACCGGCGGTTACGGCCGAAATGAGTTATTTCCGTACTCCGATATCGATATTGTCATTTTGCTGGACGCCGACAAGAAGACCTTTCTGACAGACGAATTAACCAACTTCAGCAACTTCCTTTGGGACATCGGTCTCAAACCCGGCCTGAGCGTACGTACCATCGACGAATGCATAGACAACGCACGCATCGACCAAACCATCATAACGAGCCTGATGGAAATGCGACTGATCGACGGCAACCGCGAATTAAGTGGGGAACTAAAACTCGGGATCTCCACCGCACACATTTGGCCTTCCGCAGAGTTTTTCCGGGCCAAAATGGAAGAGCAGAGAAAACGCTACAGCAAATTCGATGACACCGCTTACAACCTGGAACCTAATATAAAGGAAGGCCCCGGCGGTCTGCGCGACTTGCAGATTATCGCTTGGGTTTTCAAGCGGCACTACGGATCCTCTACGCTCAAGGAACTGATCAAATACGGCTTTATGCCGGCATCGGAATACGAGGAATTGATCACGGCGCGGAACATACTATGGCGATTGCGTTTCGCCTTGCACACCGTCACCAACCGCGGCGAAGACAGACTGTTATTCGATTATCAGCGCGAATTGGCTGAATTGTTCGGTTACCTCGACGACAACCGACAACCGGATGTCGAAAGCTTCATGCAGTTTTATTTTAGGACCGTCGTATGCATGGAGCAATTGAACGAAATCTTGTTACAGTTGTTCAACGAATGTTTTATCGATACCGGAAATAACCGCAAGACAATCCCAATCACGGCAAACTTCACGTCGATTAACGGATATATCGAGGTCAGCCATAAAACCGTTTTCAGCGACAATCCGTTAACTCTGTTCGAGATCTTTCTACTGCAGCAGCAGACTCCATCGTTAAAAGGTATCAGGGCCGCAACCATTCGCCTGATTCGAAAAAGCCTGCATTTGATCGACGAAAATTTCAGGAATAATAAAAAGGCCAACCGCCTGTTCATGGAAATACTGCGTCAGCCGAGGGGCATCACCCACCAGTTACGAAGCATGAACCGCTACGGCATCTTGGCAGCCTATCTGCCTGGTTTTGCCAACATCACACTGCGCATGCAATACGATTTGTTTCATATCTACACGGTCGACGAACATACGATGTTTGTGATTCGCAATCTGCGTCGCTTTTCCCTGGTCAAGCACAATAAAGAACTACCCTTTTGCAACAATATCTTCTTGCTGATACCGAAGCCGGAAATCCTTTTCATCGCCGCCTTGTTCCACGACATCGCCAAAGGCATGGGAGGCGACCATTCCATGCTCGGGGAAAACATCGCGCGCGAATTTTGCCAGCGGCACGACATTCCCCCCGGGGACACCAAGGCAATTTGCTGGCTGGTCCGCAACCATCTGCTGATGTCCACGACGGCCCAAAGAAAAGACATCAGCGATCCTAACGTCATCCATGAATTTACCCTTCAGGTGGGTAGTATTAAGAACCTGAACTATCTTTATCTGTTGACGGTCGCGGACATTCGGGCAACCAACCCCAGCCTATGGAACTCCTGGAAAGATTCGTTACTTAAAGAACTCTATTTTTCCACCCACAACGCGCTGCACCGCGGGCTCGATAAACCCATCGCCAGATCGGAAAAAGTCGAGGAAAACAAGAAAGAAGCATGCGACGAATTGCTTAGATTGGGAATCAGCCGACAAGCCATTACGAAAGCTTGGCAGCATCTGAACGACGATTATTTCCTCCGCTATTCTGCCGATGAGATCGCATGGCACACCATCGCCATCGCCGCCTCGCAGCCGCAGGATTTCCCGCTGGTATTGCTACGGCCCCAAACCCAACGGGGCAGCGCCGAAATCTTTATCTATACCAGAAACGTGGAATTATTATTTTCGATATGCACCGCCACGTTGGACCAATTAGGCCTGACCGTGCTAGACGCGCGCATCATCACAACGGCGGACCAATACGTTCTGAATAGCTTTCAAGTCCTCGAACAAAGCGGAGAACCGATCAATGATTTATTCAGGGAAGTACATATTTGCAGTTCACTGCGTAACAACTTGCTGAACAGGGAAATCAAACCGCAAAAAAATATCCACAAACAATCCAGGCAGGCCCGACATTTCCCGATCAAAACCCAAATATCGTACCTGGAAGATCCCATGCAGAAACACACGATATTGGAGTTGATCACTACCGACCGCGCCGGATTACTGTCGACCATTGGCCAGGCGTTCAGTGAATTGAATATACAATTGCATGACGCGAGAATCACGACCATCGGCAGCCGCGCCGAGGACATGTTTTACATTACCGACCGCGACTCTCGTCCGATACAAGATCCGGAAACGTTAAACCGACTCCGCGACCTGATATTAGATGCTGTCGATAAATAGGCTTTAAGCCTGTTGAGGAGAGAACTGCGTCTCTTATCGGCAACCTGGAAGGCGAGGCTTAAACCCGGACCTGTCGCCGGTCGTTAGACGGTAATGACGACTCTATAAATCTGATCAATTTTTCGTAATGTTTTTTATCCAGATTCGTATAACGCATCCCTATTTTGCATTTATCGTTGGCGACTCGCCGTGAAAACGCCACGTGGCAACGCGCCTCTATTTTGGCCGTACCACCGTTCTCGTCGGGCACATCCAACCAGACAAACAATTCCACCGGCTTCCCATCGCGCACAAAATTTCCTCCCGGCGTGACCAGATTCCTTTCAACCGTATTGCACTCCACGCAAAGCCCTTCGCTGGAAGCATCCGATGCCATCACGTTCAGCTTTAGTCCGTCTTCATTGGCAATGACAGCAGACAAATTCGCTGTAACACGGGGATAAAATCGTTTTTCCATGCTTCACCCAAGCAAAATACACACGAAATAAAATTAGTCGAAAAAAAAATTTTTTCCAGCTTATATAGATGTTTAATAGGCCTTATTAATGTCAGGTCTATCAAATTGCCAAGCATTTTACTG
>JBNLFT010000015.1:0-28211 GCA_050305675.1 Methylococcaceae bacterium | reverse complement strand
CACTAACACCGAAACGATAGCAACCAACAACTGAGCGGCTCGCCTGCCTGGGCCGGCTTCAACAGTCTTAGAGTTCATGGCGTCGCCTCCTTCGGGTTGGAACATGTCTACCGATGGTGCACCCCGCGAGACAATTTTGCAAGCGAGCGCTTAGAATCCCGCCTATGCCTCAAAATTCGTTGCGAAAAATCGTCGTTAGCCGATCGACATTCGCGTGCCGAATGCTTTAGCCAACGGCGAAACGGTTAAAGCCACTGTTCCAAATCATAACGCTGATGCAGTTCAGGAATCTCAACCCTGGTATTTTGCAATTTTTCGGCAAAAACCGGCATCACGTCTTTGTCCCCGTGCACTAAAAATGTCGTTGCCGGCCGCCCCGTCTGCCGGTGCCAAGATAACAGTTCCGCCTGGTCGGCATGCGCGGAAAAACCGCCGATGGTGACGATGTCGGCGAACACCGGAATTTGGTCGCCAAAAATCTTGATTTCCGGGACGCCGTCGACAATCAGCCGGGCCGGGGTACCTTCAGCGGCAAAGCCGACAAATATGACGGTATTGTTCCGATTGCCCAGATTATGCTTTAGATGATGCTTAATGCGGCCGCCGGTACACATGCCCGAGCCGGCGATAATGACCGCCCCGCCGGACACATTGTTGATCGCCATCGAATCCGCGGTTTCCCGGGTAAACCTAAGGCCGGGAAACGCAAACGGATCCGCCCCCGATCGAAAAATTTCGCAGGTCTCTTGGTCGAAGCATTCGGGATGACGTCGAAAAATCTGGGTTGCCGATATCGCCATCGGCGAATCCAGAAATACCGGAAGGTATGACGCTAACTGCCCGTTTTCGACGCCTTCGCGCAGATAATAAAGCAGTTCTTGGGCACGTTCCAGAGCGAAACTCGGAATGATGACATTGCCCCCGCGAGCGACGGTATGATTGATCGTCGTATAAAACTCCTGCAACGTCGGATCCAGCGTTTTATGCTGGCGATCGCCGTAGGTGCATTCCATCACGACGATATCCGCCGCCGGCGGCGCACTCGGATCCCTAATGATAGCCCGTCCGCTATAACCCAAATCGCCGGAAAACAGAACGCTGCGCCGACTGCCGTCGCGCTCGACTTCAAGCACAATCGAGGCCGACCCCAGAATGTGGCCGGCGTCCATAAAGGTTGCCCTGATGGTATCGTTGAGCGATATTGCCTGATTGTATTGCGCGCTGCGTCCGAAGAACGGAAAACAAGCGAGCACGTCGAGTTCGTTGTAAAGCGGTTCGACCGCCTCGTTCTGTCCCCGCCGCGAGGCTTTCTTGGCTTTGTAACGCGCTTCGTCTTCCAGCAGATGCGCCGAGTCCAGCAATACCAGACGAACCAATTCGCAGGACGCAGCGGTGGTAATAATTTCGCCCCGAAAGCCCTGCTTAACCAATAACGGTATGCGACCGCAATGATCCAGATGGGCGTGGGTCAACAAGAGATAATCGATGTCGGCCGGCTCGAAACCGAAAGGCTCGGCATTTTCCTCCTCCATTTCCCGGCCGCCCTGATAAAGTCCGCAGTCGATCAATATTTTCGTGCCGGCCGCCTCGAACAAGTGGCAGGAGCCGGTCACGTTACGGTCTGCACCATGAAATTCCAGAATCATAAACTCCCCCCATGAAGTCGCTCGTTGCCGCCAACGGAGCGTTTGACCGGGTTTCCGACGAAAGGGTCGAACGCTCCCGTTTGCGTCATCCTCCCCGCCAGGATAGCCCAGGTCGAACTCAAAAGCGATAGTGGAGCCGGCCCCGACTACTGAACGAAAACTCAGCAGGGCAATGTTCCTTAATCCGAGAAAATCGTTTTATTCGCCCGAAATTAGCTATATGCTTTCCTCTATCGGGTAACCAAAGCAGGAGTCGGATCATGCCGTCGGACGAACTTTTAGCGTTACGCAGCGCCATCAACGCCTGTTACCTAGCCGACGAAACCGGCGTCGTCGACCGCCTGGCCGACAGCCTTTCGAACTATCGCGCCGACGAGGTCGCTGCCGAGGCGCGGCAGTTGGTCGAAGCCATCCGTCAACAGAAAGACCGGCAGCCGTTAATCGAAAGCTTCTTACACGAATACCGGCTCGATTCGGCCGAAGGGGTGGTCCTGATGAGCATCGCCGAGGCGCTGCTACGGATTCCGGATAACCACACCCAAGACTTGTTGCTGCAAGACAAGCTGACGGCCAAGTTATGGGACGAACAAGGCGATAGCCAGCATTCGTTATTGCTCAGTTTATCCAACCATGCCTTGCAAATTGCCGGGGCAATCGAACATCAATTGCAACATCCCGGCAAAATTTATCAACGCCTGCTGTCCCGGCTCGGCGCACCGTTGATCCGAAGCGCAATCAAGCGGGCCATGCATTTGATGGCGTATCAATTCGTCATCGCCGAAGACATAAGCAGAGCTCTGGAACAGGCCAACGAGCGCTATCGTTACTCGTTCGACATGTTGGGCGAAGCGGCCGTGACCGGCGCCGATGCGGAACGCTTTTTTCAGGCCTATTTCGATGCCATCGGGGCGCTGGCGGCTCATGCCCGCCATGACGACGTCCATCGCAACCCGAGCATCTCGGTCAAGTTGTCGGCCTTGTATCCTCGCTACGAACCGTTGCGTCACCGGCAGGCCGAAACGCAGTTAAACGAACGACTACTGGAATTGGCTCGCCTGGCCCGAACCGCCAATATCGGCATGACGATAGACGCCGAGGAATCGGAACGACTGGATATGTCGCTGAACATCTTCCAGGCCGTTTTTTCCCACACCGGCCTACAAGGCTGGAACGGTTTCGGATTGGCGGTGCAAGCCTATCAAGCACGAGCTTATCCGGTGATCAAATGGTTGGCGGGGTTGGCCGAATCGGAACGAAAACGGATTCCATTGCGGCTGGTCAAAGGCGCTTATTGGGATAGCGAGATCAAACGCGCCCAGGAAAACGGGCTAAGCGGCTATCCCGTATTCACCCATAAATCGGCCACCGATATCTCCTATCTGGCTTGCGCCGAACTGATTCTGTCCCAAGGCGACCTGTTCTATCCCCAATTTGCAACCCATAATGCCCATACCGCATGCGCCGTCCGCCGGTTGGCCGACCGTCGCGAATTCGAATTTCAGCGCTTGCACGGCATGGGGGAACCACTTTATCGGCAACTGCTCGACACGGAACACCCGCCTCGCTGCCGAATTTACGCACCGGTGGGCAATTATCGGGATTTGTTGCCCTACCTGGTCCGGCGTCTGTTGGAAAACGGCGCCAATACGTCTTTTATCAACCAGATCGAAAACCCCGAAATCGCTATCGAAACGATAACCGGCGATCCGCTCGCAACCTATCGCAACCGATCGACCACTGGAGCGGCAATCGCATTGCCGGGAGAGCTATTCGGCAAACAGCGCGATAACTCGGCCGGACTGAATTTGGCCGATCCGCTGCAGCTGCACCGGATAGAGGAAGAATTAGCAGAATTGGCAAAGCGGGCATGGGAGGCGGCACCAGTCGTCGGCGGCATAGAACAGGCCGGCGAATGCAGAATTGTTTACAATCCGACCGACCGAGGCAGTGAAATAGGGAAAGTCTCCGCAGCCGACAGCGCTTCCGTCATGGCGGCGTTAGACGGCGCCGCCGACGCCTTTCCCGGCTGGCGCGCGAGTGCGGTCGAAGAGCGGGCTCTGGCGCTGCGGAAAACGGCCGAGCTGTTGGAAAATCACCGCATGGAATTGGCATCGCTGTGCGTTCGCGAAGGTGGCCGTAGCGTAAAAGACGCGTTGAACGAAGTCCGCGAAGCGGTGGATTTTTGCCGTTATTATGCCGCGATGGCCGTTGAATGCTTCGCCCGGCCGGTGCAACTGCCGGGGCCGACGGGCGAAATGAATCGTTTGCAGCTTTACGGACGGGGAGTATTTGCATGTATTAGTCCGTGGAACTTCCCGATCGCCATTTTCGTCGGCCAAATAGCCGCCGCGCTGGTCGCCGGCAACAGCGTTATCGCCAAACCCGCCAATCAAACCCCGTTGACGGCGTTGCGTTGTCTACGGTTGTTCCATCAGGCCGGGGTTCCGCAGGACGTTTTGCATTTTCTGCCCGGCGACGGCGCGACGATCGGCGCGGTGCTGCTGAGCGATCCGCGGATCGGCGGCGTGGCGTTCACCGGCTCGACCGCCACCGCGCGGATCATCAACCGCCAACTGGCCGCCAATCCGGTCATCGTGCCGTTGATCGCCGAAACCGGCGGACAAAACGTCATGATCGCCGACAGTTCCGCGCACTGCGAACAACTGGTTCAAGACGCTGTGCTCTCCGCTTTCAACAGTGCCGGCCAACGTTGTTCCGCCCTGCGCGTGTTATACGTTCAGCAGGAAATCGCCGAAAAAGTCATCGAGATGCTGAGCGGAGCGATGCAACAATTGGTCATTGGAGACCCTGGCGACTACGCAACCGATATCGGTCCGGTCATCGACCTCCAGGCGGCTGACCGGCTAAAACGTCATGTCGAGCGCATGCAAACGGAAGCCAAGGTATTGGTGCAATTACCTTTGCCGGCATCTTGCTCCGGAGGCAGTTTTTTTCCGCCGACGCTGATCGAATTGAACGCGCTAGAGCAACTAACCGAGGAAGTGTTCGGGCCGATTCTGCACGTCATCCGCTTCCACCACGACGATCTGCAGCGGATCGTCGCCGCCGTCAATCGTTGCGGTTACGGACTGACCCTAGGTATACAAAGCCGCATTCAGCAGACTATCGACGCCATCCAGACCCGGGTCCGGGTCGGCAATGTCTACGTTAACCGCAACATGATCGGCGCGGTGGTAGGCGTTCAGCCCTTTGGCGGCATGGGGCTGTCCGGAACCGGCCCGAAGGCCGGTGGCCCCAATTATCTGCACCGTTTCGCGGTCGAACAGACGGTCACGGTCAATACCGCGGCACTCGGCGGCAACGTCGCTTTGTTGTCCCGCCGCCTGTATTGACCTAAGGCCGAAGCGTAAAAAAATCCCGCGTCTCTAGCGACAATGCGTCATACTTTTAACGAATTTAAGACCTTTTTCGGCCCCGCGCCGGTTGTTTTCAGAAATCACCGAGGCCGCGGCAAGTAGGATTCCCGAACGGTCATCCGCGACCTCATCCGGGTGCGCGATAGCGGCCCAATTGTTTAGTGACTGAAGAAAATTATGTTCCCAACGCCGATCAGACTTTCCCGTTTCCGCTCGCCAGCCGCCCTGGCCTTGTTGCTGTTGAGCGCGCCGCTTCAGGCGGAACTCGTCTCGCTGCCGTTGCAGGTCGACTTTCCGTTGCTCCGGCAACTGCTGATCAATCAACTATTCGACAACGAGACGTTGTCGACCGAGCTGTTGCACGATCCGAGCGGCTGCAGCGAAATTGTCTTGTCGGATCCGCGACTGGGCGAATCGGAGGGTCATTTGCGTATCGTGGGCAACCTTCGGGCGCGGCTAGCGATCAAGATGATGAACCGCTGCATGCCGCTGCTGGCTTGGGACGGTTTTGCCCGAATCGTCAGCGATCCGGTCATTAATGCGGATAACCCGAGGGTGGTATCTTTACAGGTAATCGACAGCCAACTGATCAGTTCGGACGACCAAGTAATGACTTCCGGCGCCTTGTGGGACCAGGCCAGAGCGCACATCCATCCCTTGTTCGACCGCTTCCGCCTGGACCTGACCTCGTCTATCGACGAACTGCAGCGCTTCTTGCCGTTGTTCCTGCCCAGGCATTCGCACCAACAGCTGCAGGACATGCTGTCTTCGATCCGTCTGTCGGAGCTTAACGTCGCGGCCGATGGCATTCACAGCCAACTGCAGTTTACCATCGAGAGCATCGCCCCGGCAGAGCGACCGGAACATCCGCTGACCGAAGCCGAACAAGTGCTTTGGGAACAGAAATGGCAGAGCATGGACGCCTTGCTGACAAACGCCATCAAGCAATACGCGGCGGCGACCGAACTCCAGGAACTCCGCCAAACGCTGTTCGATATCCTGTTGGACGCCCGTTACCGGCTGCTGGAAGCATCGCAACAGGAACACGGGGAGGATCCGCTCAGACACTGGTTCGTCCATAGTTGGAGCCAATTGATTCCGGTGTTGCGGCAGATCGGCGCCGAAAATCCTCGCCATTCGACGCTGGCGCTACTGACCCTGATCACCGCCAGCGATGCCTTGCAAACGTTGGATAAACTGGGCCCGACTTTCGGCCTGGATATCTCGATGGACGGCTTGCGCAGGCTGGCCAGAATGCTGAACGCGTCGCCGCAATTCGATCCGTTACAGTACGACGACGCATTGGACCCGGAGCTACAAAAGTTGTTTCGCTTTCCTCAGCCCGATGCCAACGACAGCGGCGTTCACATCGATTTGTGGCCCATCGGCCAAGCGCAAGCGGCGGTCGACCGCCCTCTGCAAGACTGGCTACCAAAACCCGGGCAACTGCAGCCCTATCTGCTGAGGATCCGAAAACTACTAGTCGACCATGCCAAACGGCAACTCGCAAGGTCGCGCCTGGCGGATCCGCAGCAAACTCTTTATAAACATCTGGTCATGGCAACCGCTTGGCAGGAGAGCTGCTGGCGCCAGTACGTCGTCGACGGCAAGAAGATCGTCCCGCTTCATTCGACAACCGGCGATACCGGCATCATGCAGGTCAACGAGAAAGTCTGGCGGGGATTCGTCGACGTCCAGAAATTGCGCTGGGAAGTCGCCTACAACATCCAATTCGGGAGCCAGGTCTTACTCGACTATCTGACCCGTTATGCGCTGAAAAGCGGCGAACATAAGCACCCCGGCGGCCTCGACAACCTGGCCCGCGCCTCCTATTCCGCCTATAACGGCGGCCCGGGGCAAATTAGCCGCTACCGCAACGGCAAGTCGCCAAAGGCGCATAGGCTCATCGATCAATCCTTCCACAAAAAATACCAGGCGGTAAAAAAAGGCGAGGAATTGGCGGTCGCCAAATGCCTCGGCGACGACACCGTGCAAGCGGCAGCGACAACCGGCACCCCCGGCGATCCGGCCGCCAGGCCAGCAAAGCCGGCCAAGAAAACCAAACTGATTCAACGGGATTCCTGGATCAAACGCCAAAGCAACAAAGATTTCACGTTGCAACTGGGCGCATTCAGTTCGACCAAGGCCGCAAACGCCTTTATCCGGCAACAAAAAATAGCGGGCACCTACGCGATTTTTCGGCAACGAAGCAAGACGACAGCCCAATTTACGGTCATCTACGGGCGTTTTTCCACTCGCAGCAACGCCGAACGCGAAAGCCGGCGCTTCAAACCGGGCAAACCCTGGATACGCCCGTTCAAAGATATACACGCCACAATGCGTTAAACCACGGCCGCGCAATGTGCGCGTGGGTAGGCCGAACGAAATACTGATAAAGAGCCGGCATCGTCGCCTCGCTTTCATCCGAACCCGCGGCTGCGGTCAGACTTCTCCCGCCACCCTGCTCCAGTTTTCCGCGCAACCAACGCGCCGCTGCGCCGACTGGCGGCAGAGCTCCTAACTTTACGTCATTCTTTGTTTTATTAACCCAGATCGGCGTTTTCAATGCGCTCGCTGTCGATGATTCTAAGACGGCTTTGCAGTTCCGGCAGAATTTTACTCATCCGGGCAATATCGGCGACCGTCAGGCGCAGTAGCGTCACATGGGTCTTGGCTTTTACCGTCGCCGAACGGCGGGTGTCTTCCAACAGGGCGTGGACGCCGACCACACAGCCTTCCCGCAATTCTGCCAGATGTTCGTTATCGCCCTGCCGGTTGAGCTTGTACACATCGAGCCTGCCGCCCACCAAGATATAAATGGAATGCCCTTTATCGCCCTGCTGAAAAACCGCGTCGCCGGGCAAAAAATTGATATAGCGGGCGTTGCCGGATATTTTTTTCAATTCCGGTTCCGGTAAGCCGCGAAACAGCTCGACGTTCTTGATCCAGTCGTCGCGCCGGTTCAGGCTCAGCACCGCTTTTACGATCGGCAACTTTTTCAATGCCAGGCGCAGGCGGTCGTCGATTCGTTTGAAAACCTTGGTACTGACCTTGCCGGCCTCGTGTTCTTCGTTGACCAACCTGAGAGAATAGTGCAGCGCGATTCTTTGAAACAACAGGTAAGAATACTGATGATAAAACTCGCTGTAATGATTGGAAAATTCGCGTAATAGCCATTGCCTGGAGCGTAGACGATTTTGATATACTTTTTTAAGCTGGAAATACTGAAATAGGTCGAGGGAGCGCTGGTGCTCCTTGATCACTTTCAAACCGGCATGGGCCATCAACACCCCGGCAACATTGTGTTGCAGCTTATTGGCGAAACGCAGTTCCTGATAATTGATCAATAACGGCTGGCTCCAATCGTATTGGCCCAGAAACTGGATAATGCGCCATTCGGTACGGAGAAAAATGTTTTTCGCCGGCATGCTGCTTTTCTTGAGCAGTTGGAATTCCTCGAAACTGCGCTCAAGATCGTGATGCAGCAGGTCCCTGTAGGTCAGATAGGTGTAATAGTTCAGCAGCCCGATGTCGTGCAGGAACTCCAGTTCCTCCCGCTCCGCATGGATCGCGTTTTTGCGGACGAATTCCAATCGTTGAGACAAAGTCAGTTCCTTGATATCGATTTCCAATTCCTTTTCCAGCGAGCTCCCGATTGAGTGTTTTATTTCCCGATCCAACAGATGCATTTGCGAAAACTGATGTAACACGGCGTCAACCGCCGTATTCACGCGTTCCAGGTTATGCTTCAATTCCACCGTCTCGGAAAATGCCAGAGTGTCTATTTTTAACCACGAAATCAAATAGCGTATCGTCGACGCATTCATCAACAAGCTGGCCAACACCACGCCGAGGGTCAATTCGAACAACAACGGCTTTTCCGCCAATGTATCCGGAACGGTCAACACGATGGCGATCGCCAGCCCCCCCTTCAAGCCGCCCCACCACATGATATGCTGGCTGTTAACGTCGATGGCGGGGAATTTGAACAGCTTCGCGGTCACCGGCAGAAACAGGTACACGCTGATGGCGCGAGCCAGCGCGACCGCGAGCACGGCGCAAAGAATCGCCTGCCAGAAATGAACCAGCGTAAAAATGTCGATCGACATACCTATTAAAAGGAACAACAACGAGTTACAGATCAACACGACGACATCCCAGGTGGTATGGACCGCTTCGGTCGCTTTCCCGGAAAGACGCATCAAGCCGGCGGCGTTAAGACAGATCGCCGCGGTCAAGACCGACATCACGCCGGACACTTGAAACGCATGTTCGGCCAGCACGAAGCAGAGATAGGGTATCACCAGGGAAAATACGACCGGTACCGCCAAATCTTCGTGGTGCAATTTGACCATCATTTCGCTGATCGGTACGGCAATCAAAACCCCCACCGCTATGCCGCCCAGAAACACCCGGAAGAACTCCGGTATCGCCGGCATGACCGTGCCGTAAGAAAAATCCGGCAACAAGATCATCGTCAAGATCATATTGAACAACACGATGGCCGTAGCGTCATTGAATAACGACTCGCCCTCGACCAACAATGTCAAGCGCTTGGCGATGCCCAGATCCTTGAATATGGCAATGACGGCTACCGGATCGGTGGCGGAGATCAAGGCCCCGAACAACATGGCGACGGTCAGGTTGACTCCCAGCACCCACCACAAACCGTAACCGACCAGAGTCATCGAAATCAGCATGCCCGGAATGGCCAATAAAACCACCGGCCATAGGTTCTTCAATAATTCCCTGGCGTCGATCCTTAACGATGCTTCGAAAATCAACGCCGGCAAGAAGACGAAAAACACCAATTCGCTGGTGATATGGAAGTCGTTAAGAACGGGCAGGAACGTTATGTGAGGCTCGGCCAGTCTGACCCCCACCCCCATCACCACCAGCATCACGGTATAGGGGATAGCGAAATGTCTGCTCACGCTGGCCGTCACCATCGCCAGGAACAGCAAACAGGAAGAGACAAAGAGTATTTCCGATAAGTCCATTACGGCCGCCTCGACCGGTCAAAAAATAAGCTAACGTTTCAAGCGTAAAGCATCAGTGGACCGCTTCTATGGAAGGGGGATGTCGCGATTAAAATATCGCCCGAATGCTCCAATCGCCCGGCTTCATTTCACCGTTTCCGGCATACTTTCCCGGAACGCTGTGATTTCATAAACTTACCCCATACGCGTTGTTTTTCAAAAAAACCAAAACGGCGCGGCGAACCGGCAGCCAAGGCTATTTATAGTTGACTTTTATGGCGAAATCATTCAATTTACGCATCTGGTATGGCCGTTATCGTTAGCTTCGGATTAACCACATGACGAGTTAAAAGTAAAGCCATCCCATAAAAATAAGCTTTAAAACTAATATTAGTCTTAATAACACAAAATCGTACTCTGTCTAATTAACAGATTACCAGGAGGAAACATATGAAGAAGCCTGTAAAAAGCTGGCTGCTTGCTTCAACTGTAGCTGCTTTACTTGCTGCACCAACCGTATCTACTGCTAACAGCGGCGTTGAAAAACTGACACAAAACCCTGCTAACTGGGCGACATGGGGCGGTGACTATGCCGGTACCCGTTACAGCAAACTGGATCAAATCAATACTAAAAACGTAAAAAATCTGCAACCGGCATGGTCGTTTTCTACTGGTGTATTGCGTGGTCATGAGGGCGGTCCTTTAGCTGTTAACGACGTGTTGTACGTGCACACTCCTTTCCCGAACACTGTCTACGCGATCGACCAAAAAACGCAATCGGTCATCTGGGAATACACTCCAACCATGGACGCAGACGTCACAATTCCCGTGATGTGTTGCGATACCGTTAACCGTGGTTTGGCGTACGGCGACGGTAAAATCTTCCTGCAACAATCCGACACCGTTTTAACCGCTTTGGACGCCAAGACCGGTAAACGCGTATGGAGCGTTCAGAACGGCGACCCGAAACTGGGTATGACCAACACCAACGCACCTCTGGTTGTTAAAGACAAAGTTCTGACCGGTATTTCCGGCGGCGAGTTCGGCGTTCGTGGGTTTATTGCAGCTTACGATATTCGTACCGGCGAATTGGTATGGAAAGGTTACAGCATGGGTCCCGACGAAGACACCCTGATCAATGCTAACAAAACCACTACCTGGAAAGACGGAAAAGTACAAAAAGTTGGCTCCAATTCAAGCCTGAGCACTTGGGAAGGCGATCAATGGAAAATCGGCGGCGGCACGACTTGGGGCTGGTATAGCTATGACCCTGAATTGAACCTGATTTACTACGGTTCAGGCAACCCATCCACCTGGAACCCGGTACAACGTCCTGGCGACAACAAATGGTCTATGTCTCTTTGGGCTCGCGACGCCGACACCGGCGAAGTAAAATGGGTCTACCAAATGACTCCACACGACGAATGGGACTATGACGGTATCAACGAAGTGCCTCTGGTTGACCAAAAGATCAACGGCCAAATGCGCAAAACCATCGTCCACTTTGACCGTAACGGTTTCGGCTACACACTGGACCGTGTCACGGGTGAACTGCTGGTTGCCGAGAAATTCGACAAAACCGTTAACTGGGCGACTCACGTCGACATGAGAAGCGGGCGTCCGCAAGTCGTGGATCGCTATTCAACCGAATTCAATGGCGAAGACGAAAACACGACCGACATCTGCCCTGCCGCTCTGGGTGCCAAAAACCAACAACCGGTTTCTTACTCACCGCAAACCGGTTATTTCTATATCTCCGGCAACCATCTGTGCATGAACTATGAACCGTTCGAAGTTTCTTATACCGCCGGCCAACCTTATGTAGGTGCCACATTGACCATGCGTCCTGCTCAAGGCGACGTAATGACCGGCAAAGACGATGGTTCTTTCAACCTGGGACAATTTACCGCTTGGGACGCTAGCACCGGTAAAATCGTCTGGTCCAACAAAGAACAGTTCTCGGTCTGGTCGGGTTCCGTTGCCACCGCTGGCGGCGTGGTCTTCTACGGCACGCTGGAAGGTTACCTGAAAGCCGTCGATGCGAAAACCGGTAAAGAGTTGTACAAGTTTAAAACGCCATCTGGCATCATCGGAAACGTCAATACTTGGGAATACAACGGTAAACAATACGTTGGCGTACTATCTGGTATCGGCGGTTGGGCCGGTATCGGTATCGCAGCGGGTCTGGATACCGGCGAGGAGTCCTCTAACTCCGAAGGTTTGGGTGCGGTTGGCGCATACAGAAGCCTAGGCTCCTACACCAAGCTGGGGGGCACATTGACCGTATTCGCTTTACCCTAAGCGTTAACCGAGTCTGACTTTTCAAAAACCCCGACCCTTGGGTCGGGGTTTTTTTTGCCGTCTTTATCCTAACAAAAAGTCGTAACTCCTCCCCTGTCCTCAGCGCAGTTCTCTGTTTTACGGATTGAGTTCTTCCTCAATGTCGATAAACTATCCGACCGTACGGACCACACTTTAATCAAGAGGAAAATCATGAAAAGTATTTGCAATTCGCTAACGGCAGTGATTTGTTGCAGTCTTTTACTGGCTTCAGGCAACGGCCGTGCTCAGGAAAAATTCAGGGTCTGCGCCGATCCGCTTAACCCTCCTTATTCGACCAGGGAACAGACCGGCTACGAAAATAAGATTGCCCAGCTGTTCGCCGAGCAATTGGGACAGGAGCTCGAGTATTTCTGGTTTCCGCAACGCATCGGCTTTATCCGCAACACGCTTAAAGCGGAAATCGAGAACACCGATCAATATCGATGCGACGTCGTCATCGGCGTTCCGGCCGGTTTCGATTTCGCTAAAACCACCAAACCGTATTTTCATTCCACTTACGTCTTGCTAGTCGCAAAAGGCAGGGGCTGGGATGATATTAGCGACGCCGAGCAGCTGGCGAAGCTGCCGCTGCAACGCCAGGAAGCGCTGAAGATAGCGATGTTCGACCGCGGCCCGGGCACCGCGTGGCTACAAAGACAAGGTCTGCTGGACCAAGGCATTCCGTATCAAAGCATGACGGGCGACGACAAAAACAACGTCGCGATGCAAATAGAAAAAGACCTGAAAGCAGGCGTCATCGATATGGTGATACTGTGGGGACCGATGGCCGGCTATATCAAGTCGCAAAGCCCCGAAGGCAGCTATGCCATGATTCCCATGAGATCGACGCCTGGTCTAAAGTTCGATTTTTCCATGGCGATGGCGGTCCGTTACGGCGACGACAACAGGTTGAAACTATTGAATGGGCTGATCGACAACAATCGAGAACGGATCCAGGAGATCGTCAAAGGCTATCATATCCCGGTACTGCCCATTCCCGAACATGTTCGGCAGGAAGATGACGACGACTAACTTGTTGCCGCTTGTAGCGGCAGCCGTTAATTCGATCTTCGCAAAGAGCAACCCCGACCCGAAGTTTCCATCGCCAACCGGCCGCCGACGCTTGTGCAACGGGAATGCGGTGTTAACCAAGGTTTCGAAAAGAACGCCATTACGGCCGTGCTATTACCGCCCTATCCTCTCCGCCGCGCCGTTCTGGACCAGAGTACGGCCTTAACGGGATCGATTCGATCTCGCGCCGGCGCGTCCAGTCAGGGATGTGCCGAATAAATCCACCCCATATTTCGCGGCGCTCGGCACCCGCGAATTCCAGTCCAGGAATAGCGATCAAATCAGAAGCCCCTTAGCGCGTTCATGAAGCACTAAGGGATTGATCGCGTACGACGTTTACCGGACCTGGAAACACATCAGTCAAAGCAATCCACCCTTAATCGCACCGGCGACCAAAGAGATCGACCAGATGCTTCAGACGCTCGATATGCTCTTGGCCCAACTGATTCCAATGAAAACGCCATTGCCAGTTACCTTCGGTTGTTCCGGGCGTATTCATACGGTGTTCACCGCCCAGGCAAAGAATGTCCTGCATTGGTATCACCGCCAGATTGGCCACGCTGGCAAACGCGGTGCCGATCAACGTATTGGGCATATGAGTCTGAGAAAACCCGAGATACTCGTAGACTCGATATTTATCGGCATCGTTTAACGAATTGAACCAACCCAACGTGGTGTCGTTATCGTGAGTACCGGTATAGACGACGCTGTTTTGCGTGCAATTGTGCGGCAAATACGGGTTATCGGCTCCACCACCGAATGCGAAGTGCAGAATTTTCATGCCGGGCAATCCGAAATCGTCCCGCAGCGCCTCGACCTCTTCGGTAATGATGCCGAGATCCTCGGCAACCAGCGAAAGCGACGGGTATTCCTGATCGATGGCCTTCAGCAGGGCATGCCCCGGGGCGGCAATCCATTGTCCATTAACCGCGGTTTCTTCTTCGGCGGGAATTTCCCAGGCCGATTCCAGGCCGCGGAAATGGTCGATGCGCAATATATCGAATAACTCGTCCTGCGTCTTGATCCTTTCCAGCCACCACTTGAAATCGGTATTCAACAAATATTCCCAATCGTAGTGCGGGTTCCCCCAACGTTGTCCGGTGGCGGAGAAATAATCGGGCGGCACGCCGGCGACCACCGACATGTACCCCGCCTTATCCAGTTTAAAAACCTCGCGGTTAGCCCAAACGTCGGCGCTGTCATAAGAAACGAAAATGGGAATATCGCCGAACAACAATACCCCGTTTTGTTCCGCAAACAATTTCAATTCCTGCCACTGTTTGAAAAAGATGTATTGTTCGAACTTTATCGCGTCGATGACATCGCCTAGACGCTGCCGAGCTTCCTTAATAGCCTTTGACTCCCGTTGCTTGAGAGATTCCGGCCATTGGTGCCAGCTGCGCCCTCCAAATTTGCTATGCAAGGCATAGAACAATGCAAATTCGTCCAGCCAAAAGGCCTTTTCCGCGCAAAAGCCGATAAAATCCTCTTTTTCGGTCGCCGTCGCCAACTCTTTAAAACCTTGAAACGCCTTCCTGACCAGCCCGCTGATCGCGATTGCAAAGCCCGAGCCGTAGTTGACTTCGGAACGCTCGGTGCGCTGCAACCAGCCTTTTTTTTCCAACCAATCGATGCTGATCAAAGCGGGATTGCCGGCGTGGGCCGACATACATTGGTAAGGGGAGCCATCTCCGTGGGGTATCCCCAGCGGCAAGGTCTGCCAGACGGTGATTCCGGCATCATGAAGGAAACGTACGAAATTATATGCCTCTTCGCCGAAATCGCCGCAGCGGCCGGCTCCGGGCAACGAGGTAATATGCAAAAGAATGCCCGCCCGGCGTCTGTTCAGATGGTTACTCATTATCCGATTGTTCAAAAATTAATTTTCGTTGCCGCGCCTCATCGTTCCGCCCAGAGCCGGCGCCCCGCTTCCTTGGGTAAAGCTCAAATCGAGGTAGGCAGGAGCTTGTTCGTCCAACAGAAGATACAAATTGGCAAGGTTCATCCGGTATTGTTTCTCAAAATCGCTTACCGCCGCACCGGGGTTGTAATCGCCAAACCACCAGAACCAGTCGGAGCCTTCGCATACGGCCAGTTGTATCTCGGCAGCCGCGATGCGCTGCTCGTTCAATTTACCGTCGGAAATCGCCTTGTCAAACGCGCGTTTAACGTCTCCCAGCATGTCCCAGCCCTTGTTCTTATCCGCGCTGCCAATCCAGGTGGAAAACGTTCCATAAACCCAACTACCGGCGACCAGGCGGGACAACGATTTTACTTCCAGATCGCCGGCCGCCAGCAGTTCCGAAAATGTCGTCAATTCGATCGTGGGATGCTCGGCCAAGCGCCGGTACAAGGCGCTAAGGAAATGGTAACCGTTTTGCGGAAAATACTCCCACGCGTTTTCGCCATCCATGATGATGGAAACGACGCTGTTTTCCTTCGCTTGGTCGGCGATGTTCTCCAGGTGATGAAGCAGATCGGCCACGGCGTCGTCGGCATGCCATTTGGAATACTCAAAGCCTATGAGATCGGATAAACCGTCGTCGCGAAAAAAACAAGCGGTGTTGCTGCTTTCGACTTTGAACGGATGATGGACGTCGTTCTCATCCATCCCCTGGGCACGGAGACTGTTATGCAACACACTCCCTCCGCTGGCCGCCCATGCGAAACCGAATTCCGCCAGAATTTCCATCGTTCGGGCACTGACACTGCCTTCGGAGGGCCAGCATCCGGACGGCGTAAAACCGAAAAAGTGTTGGAATGTTGCGATGCCTTTTCGTAGCTGCCATTTTACCCGATTTTCTCCGCCCGGATAAACTTTTAATTCCGGCAACGCCAGATCCGGCAAGGCTTCGCGGGCGGATTGGAGGTCCAGCAGTAAAGGCATGATCGGATGAGCGTAAGGCGTCACCGACAATTCGATCTTGCCGGCTGCGGCGAGCGCTTTGTAGCGACCGATCACTCCTTTTAACTGGTCGTGGACGATCTCGAGCAGGATCAGTCGATCGTCTAACGTGAACTGGCCCGCTTTCTCGATCAGCCGTTGCGCACGCCGGTCGTGCAACTGTATCGTTTCGCCCAGCCAAACCAAGTGATACCAGACCAACAAATCAGCAAAAAACTGCTCGTTGACATAGCTGACGGCATTCCCCTGCGACTCGACCCAGCTCGCCATATCGATCAGTTGAGAAAAAACCGGATAGCGGTTGATCTGCCGCTCGCGATTGGCGCGCTTGCAACTGTTGATTAATTTCAACCGCTCGGACAAATCGACCGCTACGGAAGGATTGCCGAGTGCCGCCAGCAGTGGATCGCTGATGGTCGCCCTTTCGGTTAAGAAACGACCGACCTGGGTGGCATAATCGTCTATCTGTTCCAGAAGAATCGGCGCAAAATTAACCACGGCCTTGGCCCCGGGTTGCGCTTCCAGATGCGCGGCCATATCGGCATAATCCTTTATCGTATGCAGGTAAGTCCATGGCAGCATGAACCTACCCGTCGCCCGGTCACGGTATTCGGGCTGGTGCATGTGCCAGCACAGCACCAACCTTAACTTGTCATCGGACATAATGCCGTCTTTGGCCCAACATCTCCGAAGTCACCAATACGATGCCGCCTGGGCTGACGAAAAAACGCCTTTCATCGTCTTCCCGATTTTCACCGATGATAGTACCTTCCGGCACATCGCAGCCTTTTTCGATGATCGCCTTTTTTATGCGGCAATGGCGCCCGATATTAACGTCCGGCAACACCACCGAGTCCTGAACCAGACTATAGGAATTCACCCTGACTTGGGAAAACAACAACGAGTGCCGGACCGTCGAACCGGATACGACGCAGCCCCCGGAGATCATCGAATCGATCGCCTGCCCCCGCCTGTCGTCGTCGTCGAACACGAATTTGGCGGGAGGCGTCTGTGCCTGATAGGTCCAAATAGGCCAAACCTTGTCGTACAAATTCAAATCCGGCTTGACGCCAATCAATTCCATGTTCGCCGCCCAATAGGCATCGATCGTTCCCACGTCCCGCCAGTAACTTTGCCCTCCGCTTTGCAAGTCGAGAAACGGGTAGGCATTGACCCGGTATTTGTCGATGACCGAAGGGATGATATCTTTGCCGAAATCGCGCTTGGACCCTTTGGTATCCGCATCCTTGATCAGTTGTTCGAACAGGAAGTTGGCATTGAAAACATAGATCCCCATCGAGGCCAACGCGCTGTCGGTCCGACCGGGCATCAACGGCGGGTTTTCCGGCTTTTCGACGAATGCCTTAACTCGGCGATCGTCGTCCACATGCATGACCCCGAACGCCTTGGCATCTTCCAGCGGCACTTCCAGACAACCGATGGTGAGATCGGCCTTGTTGGCAACATGGTCGGCCAACATCGCCCCGTAATCCATCTTGTAAATATGGTCGCCGGCCAACACCAAGATAAACTCGGGGTTGCGGTGACGCAGGATGTCTATATTCTGATAGATGGCGTCCGCCGTCCCCAGATACCAGTCGTGCTCGGAATGCCGCTGCTGGGCCGGCATCAAATCCACGTACTCGCCGAATTCGCCGCGCAAGAACCCCCATCCCTGCTGTATGTGCCTGATCAAGGAGTCCGCCTTGTATTGAGTCAGAATACAGATCTTCCTGATCCCCGAATTCACGCAGTTAGACAAGGGGAAATCGATGATTCTGAACTTTCCGCCAAACGGAACCGCAGGCTTTGCGCGCCAATCGGTCATTTGCTTAAGTCGGGAGCCGCGCCCCCCGGCCAGAATCAGCGCGATCGTATTCCGGGTCAAGTGACTGACAAAACGTTCGGGTTGCTGTTTATCTTCGTCTGACATGGTTATCCCCTTATCACTGTACAATGAGTTTTGTTATTTCTTTTCAATCAGTTAATAATTCGCTGATTTCATCGCCACGTTGTCAACAATCGCCGCCGATCGCACCGATTTAAAAACGGCATTCCGCGCTTCGTAACATTATTTCATTCCCATCACCGAATTTGTTAACATTCCCTGAAAGTCACACTTACTATACTGAGGCATTGCAAAATGGACAAGCACATCCAACAAATCTCGCTTGATGCGGATACAAAAAAAATAATCGACGCCAAGCACCATGATCCGTTCTCTGTCTTAGGCCCCCATACGATCGACGGCAAGGATATTATCAAGGTATTCTTGCCCCATGCGGAAACCGTTCATCTGGGTGTAAAAGGACCCAAATTCCAGCGCCTCAAGAATACCGACGTATTCGTAATAGACGCCAGCGAGAAAGACCTGAGCGAACATTACCAGTTGCATTGGATCGACAAGCAGGGTTACCCCCATACGCAGTACGACCCTTACGATTTCGGACCGGTATTGCCCGAATTCGATCAGCATTTGTTCGGCGAAGGGCGCCACTGGCATATTTACCAGAAATTAGGAGCCCATCTGCATACCATCGACGGTATCAAAGGCGTCTATTTCGCGGTCTGGGCGCCGAATGCCGAACGCGCCAGCGTCATCGGCGACTTCAACCGCTGGGACGGCCGCTGCCATTCAATGCGTAACCTGGGCGGCAGCGGCATCTGGGAAATCTTTGTTCCGGGCCTGAATGTCGGTTGCCTTTATAAATTCGAACTACGCAACCGGCATTCGGGGGACGTCATGGTAAAGACCGACCCCTACGGGCAACAGTTCGAATTCCGCCCGCAGACCGCCGCCGTGGTGTGCTCGGAAAACCATTATCAATGGCAAGACGGCCAATGGATGGAAAAACGCCAGCAGCACAACTGGCTCCGCGAAGCGATGTCCATCTATGAGGTTCATTTAGGGTCATGGAAGCGCGACGCCCAAGGCAACTTCCTGAACTACCGAGAACTGGCCAAACAGCTGGTCGGCTACGTCAAGAAGATGGGCTTTACCCATATCGAACTGCTGCCGATCACGGAACACCCGCTGGACGTCTCCTGGGGTTACCAAACCACCGGTTATTTCGCGCCGACCAGCCGCTTCGGAACCCCCGACGATTTCCGCTATTTCGTCGATCTATGTCACCAGAACAACATCGGCGTCATGCTGGACTGGGTACCGGCCCACTTTCCGAAAGACCACTTCGCCTTGGCCCGTTTCGACGGTACGCCGCTATACGAGCATGAAGATCCCCGTAAAGGCGAACATCGCGACTGGGGCACCTTGATCTACAACTACAATCGAAACGAAGTCAGAAATTTTCTGTTAGCCAGCGCCTTTTTCTGGTTGGAAGAGTTCCATCTCGACGGGTTACGGGTCGATGCCGTCGCCTCGATGCTCTATCTCGACTACTCTCGCGAGGAGAACGACTGGATTCCCAATATGTACGGCGGCAACGAAAATCTGGAGGCCATCGATTTCCTGCGCCATCTGAACACAGTGACCCACGAACAGCACCCGGGCACCGTGATCATGGCCGAAGAGTCCACCTCTTGGCCGCAAGTGACGCGCCCGACCTGGACCGGCGGTTTGGGATTTTCGATGAAGTGGAATATGGGCTGGATGCACGACATCCTTTCTTATATGCAGGAAGACCCGGTCAACCGCAAATACCACCACGACCAGCTGACCTTCGGAATGCTCTACGCGTTCTCCGAGAATTTCATCCTGCCTTTTTCCCACGACGAAGTCGTCCACGGCAAGAACGCGATGCTCAACAAAATGCCGGGAGACGAATGGCAGCGTTTTGCCAATCTGCGGCTGCTTTATACTTTTATGTTCACCTATCCCGGGAAGAAATTGCTGTTTATGGGCTGCGAATTCGGTCAAGGCACGGAATGGAATTGCAACCAAGTATTGGATTGGTATGTGCTGGATTACCCCCTCCATTTGGGATTACAGACCCTGGTCAAAGACCTCAACGAGCTCTACGTCAAACACCCCGCGCTGTATCAGCACGATTTCGAACACCAGGGTTTCGACTGGATCGATTGCCACGACGTCAATCAATCGATCATTAGCTATCGCCGCAAAACCGAGAGCGAGGAGTTGATCGTCGTTTTGAATTTCACTCCGGTTCCGAGGGAGCAGTACCGCATCGGGGTACCGAAAGCCGGCAACTACACGGAAATTTTCAACTCCGATTCCAGCTATTACGACGGCGCCAATATCGGCAACGGTACCGCCCTGTCCGAGCCCATTCCGTGGATGAATCTCGACCATTCCATTTCGATTACCGTCCCGCCTTTGGGTGCCATCATTTTCAAGCTCTAAGGCCAAGCACGCGATGAAGAAAATTCTCTTTGCAACCTCCGAGGCCCATCCGCTGATCAAAACCGGCGGCTTGGCCGACGTTGCCGGCAGCTTGCCTAAAGCGTTGGCCCAGCTGGGCCAGGACATACGGCTGATCATGCCGAATTACCAGGGCATCAAACACGACCAGCATCCCCGCTATATCTGCACCCTGCGGGCCGATAACCGCGATGTCAATATACTGGAAACGCGTTTACCGGACACCGAAGTTATCGTCTGGCTAATCGATTATCGGCCTTTCTTCGATTACCCCGGCAATCCTTACGTCGACGAAAACGGCAATCCCTGGCCCAACATCGCCGAACGCTTTGCGTTATTTTGCCGCATCGTCACCGAAGTGGCCATGGACCGGGCTTATCTGAATTGGCGACCGGACATCGTCCATTGCAACGATTGGCAAAGCGGCCTGGTACCCGCGCTGCTGTCGTTGGAAGATCAGCGTCCGTCCACCGTGTTTACGATCCATAACATGGCATATCAAGGGATTTTCCCCGGCAGCACCTTTCACGCTCTGAATCTGTCGAATAGACTGTGGCATACCGACGGCGTGGAATTTCACGGCATGCTGTCTTTTCTAAAAGGGGGATTGGCCTTCGCCGATCGCATTACCACGGTCAGCGCGACCTATGCCAACGAGATACAGACACCGGAATTCGGATACGGCCTGGAAGGATTGCTTAGCCACAAACACAACATCCTCAGCGGTATCCTGAACGGCATGGACTTGGAACAGTGGGATCCGGCCAGCGATCCATACATTGCCAGCAATTACACGGCGAAAACTGTCAGACAAAAATCGCTGAACAAAACAGCGTTACAGGAAAAAATGTCGCTGCCTGCCGATGAAAATGTCCCGGTATTCGGCCTGATCAGCCGATTGGTCGAGCAAAAAGGCATCGACCTGGTGCTGGCCTGTCTAACATACATGGTCAAGCTGCCACTGCAATTCGTTCTGCTCGGCAGCGGCGACAAAAGCATTGAATTGAAAGTACAGAACTTCGCCCATCTCTATCCGGAGAAAGTGGCCGTCACCATCGGCTATGACGAAATGTTGGCTCATCAAATCGAAGCCGGCGCCGATATATTCCTGATGCCGTCGCGTTTCGAACCTTGCGGACTCAATCAAATGTACAGCCAACGTTACGGTACTATTCCGATAGTCCGCAGAACCGGCGGCTTGGCGGATACGATCGAAGACGCCCTGCCCCACACGATAGCCGACGGCACGGCAACCGGCATCAGTTTTAACGACGCCTCCCCCGGCGCATTACTGGAAGCAATCAAACGCGCTTTGGTTCTGTACGAAAACAAACAGTGCTGGAAAAAGATACAGCAGAACGCGATGAAAAAGGATTTCTCCTGGGAAAACAGCGCCAACCAATATCTGGCTCTTTACGCCGAATTGTAAAATGCGCCGGCTATTGATCGGATTTTTCCTACTTAGCATTTGTCTATGCAACAGCCCGCTATTTGCCAACGGAACGGTGCTGGAATTGATTCCTCTACGGCATCGGCCGGCAAGCGAAATACAGCCGCTCGTCATGCCGCTGCTGGAAACATCGGAGCAGGCGATCGACAACGGCAACAGTTTAATCGTTAAAACCACCGCAGACAGGCTGCCGAAAATTCAAGCATTGGTACAGAAACTCGATACGCCTCTAGCCAATCTGATTATCACCGTCGTGCAAAGCCGTTATCAAACAGCCAGCGAATTGAACGCGGCCGCAGCGGTCGATATAACCACCGCGCCGAATTCCCTTGGCCGAAGCAGCGCTTCTATGCACGGTTTTCTTGCCGATACCGAGCGTTTTAAGGAGGGCGAAAGCAGGCAACAAGTCCGCACCGTGGAAGGACGCCCGGCCTATATCAAAAGCGGTCGGCTGCATCCGATCCATAACATCGGCATCTATAACTCCGGTTACGGTTACCCTGCCGTCACCACCGAAACTCAGTTTATCGAAGCAAGCAGCGGCTTCATGGTCGTACCCAGACTGACCGGCCGACAAGTTATGCTCGAAGTGTCTCCCTGGACGGATACGATAAACCGCAGCGGCGGCATCGACACCCAAGGTGCTCACACCCAGCTACGGACGACATTGGGAACCTGGGTGGAAATCGGTGCCATCGATAGCGGCGGGCAAACTCAACAACAAGGGTGGCTAAAACACAGCCGCAGCACCAAGCAACACACCCTGCGCCTGTTACTGAAAGTCGACCGCGTCGATTAAGCGAATGAGGACGGCGGCTGCCCATGTCACATCGACGCAGTGTGTTGTCACAGCCGAATTAATGGCCGCGAATTATTTAGGAAGCGCCAACTAAAAAGCCGACCGGGATTTACCGACGCTAGACCGAACAATAGGAGATGTCCCTTAGCAAAAGAATCAATCACGTAATCTAATTATCTCGGTCGTGCTTGCCGCATCGCGGAACATGCCCGTCAAATCCGCATGTCTTCTGGCATTCGATGTAGCCAAGCGTTGCGCCTTTTTTCACAGTTTTAGCGAAACTCGGCTACAATCGACCGTAGAGGCAACACCCGCCAACCTAACTTCAATTTTCCATTACCACCACAACGAGTATCCTAGCATGAAAAAACCCAAGACCACGACCGTGAAATCAGCACCCAAACCCGCCGTCAAAAAGGAGGCCGCGACCGAAACGGCTGTTACAAAACCCGCCAAACCGAGCACCGCCCAGTCGACTCCGAAAAAAAAGCAAGCAAAGGCCAGCGAATCGGCGAAAACGGCGCCGTCTATGGCTATGTCCGACAGAATCGGTTTGACCGCCGGCGACGTTTGGCAGTATCTGGACAAAAACGGGGCAACCACGGTATCGACGCTGCTGAAAGAAATTGCAGAGGACGAAAAAATCATTCAACGCAGCATAGGCTGGCTGGCTCAGGAAGGGAAATTGGCCTTTACATCGTCGGGTCGGGTTGAAACCGTTGCCTTGATCCAATAGCGATTTGGACTGAGCGTTAGACTCTGCACCTCTGGCAAGCTAAGCTGGTTGGCGCCTTACGCGCCGCATACATCGCCTGCCGAACGAGGCGTTGCCCCGAACGGAAACGCATGGCCGCCTATTCGGCAACTCTCGGAAATTAAGCCGGGCAGCGGCACGCCGTGCTTGCTTCGCCCGGGACCGGCGTTTTGCGCTCACGAGCCGGCATGGAGCGAAAGGTCGCCGCTCAATAAGCGGGCATCGCACTAAGCCGGCGCGGCTAATCCGGCAACTTGTCTTTTTTCAGTTTCAATTTCAGCAGGTGAATACGCCGATTGTCGGCCCGTAGTACCTCGAAACGAAAACGACCGAATTCCAATTTTTCGCCTTTTTTCGGCAAACGCTCCAACTGCTGCACGATAAAACCGCCTATCGTATCGCATTCCTCGTCATCCAGATCGGCGGAAAAATATTCGTTAAAATCCTCGATCGGTGTCAACGCCTTTAACGTGAATTCGCGCTTGCTGCGCTGATGAATGTATTCCTCTTCGCCGGAGTCATGTTCATCCTCGATCTCGCCGACGATCTGTTCCAACACATCTTCTATGGTGACCAAGCCGGCCGCCATCCCGTATTCGTCTACCACGATCGCCATGTGGTTGCGTTCGGTACGGAATTCCTTCAGCAACACATTCAATCGTTTGCTTTCAGGCACGACGCTGGGAGGGCGCATGATTTCCTCTACCTTTTTGGTCTTGTCCTGCAGCGCATGGGGTAGCAAATCCTTGGCCATCAATATGCCGACGACCTTGCTTCGATCTTCTTCGATGACCGGGAAACGGGAATGGCCGAATTCCAGCACCAAAGGAAAAATGGTCTCGAGCTCCGCATCCTTGGGCACGACCACCATTTGAATACGCGGAATCATGATATCCCTGACCCGCATTTCGCTAACTTGTAACACGCCTTCGATCATCGACAAGGCATCGGAATCCAATAAACGTTTTTTCTGAGCTTCCCTCAGTATTTCCAGCAAGTCTTCCTGATCTTGCGGCTCCCCGGTCAACATTTGACCTATTCGGTCAATAAAGCTTTTATGCTGTGGCTGACTACTCGGGGGGTTGTCGTCGTTCATGGGTTGCTGTCCTCCAGATAGGGATTTTCTATGTTAAGCTGTTGAAGTATTTCGATTTCCAAAGATTCCATCCGCTCGGCCTCCGCATCGTCGGCATGATCATACCCTAACAGATGCAGGACCCCGTGCACAACGATATGCGCCCAGTGATCCAGTAATTTTTTGTGCTGTTGTTCCGCTTCTTTGGCGACGACCGGCGCGCAGACGACCAAGTCGCCTAATAGGTCCAGATCCAAACCGGGCGGCGCTTCGAACGGAAAACTCAAGATGTTGGTCGACCCTGATTTGCGGCGGTATTGCTGGTTGAGTTCGGCGCTTTCGGCTTCGTCGACGATACGGATGACGATCTCGTTGTCAGTGTCGTTTTCGCCCAGAGCGGCATCCACCCATTGTTGAAGTTGCCGTCGGTCCGGCAACCCCTCTGCGTCGGTGGCGAGTTGGATATCCAGTCGATTCATCGCGGGTAGGCGCTTATTGTCCCTGTCGTTGCTCGTACTGCTCGTATGCCGAGACGATCCGCTGTACCAATGGATGGCGGACGACGTCCCGCACCCCGAAGAAGGTAAAACTGATGCCTTCGACGTCTTTAAGCACTTTCAACACATGAATCAAACCGGATTTGCGTTCGTCGGGCAAGTCGATCTGCGTCACATCGCCGGTAACAACGGCCGTGGAACCAAAACCAACCCGGGTCAGAAACATTTTTATCTGTTCGGTCGTGGTATTTTGCGCTTCGTCGAGAATAATGAACGAGTCGTTAAGCGTCCGGCCTCGCATGAAGGCCAGCGGAGCGACCTCTATGATATTCTTTTCGATCAATTTTTCGACCCGCTCGAAACCCAACATTTCATATAGGGCATCATATAAAGGCCTTAAATACGGGTCAACTTTTTGCGCCATGTCGCCTGGCAAAAAACCCAATTTTTCCCCGGCCTCGACTGCCGGACGAACTAATACGATGCGTCTGACCTTTTCCCGTTGCAACGCCTCCACCGCGCAGGCCACCGCCAGATAGGTCTTGCCGGTACCTGCGGGGCCTACACCGAAATTAATGTCGTGGCTTAATATCTTGCGCAGATAGCCCTGCTGGTTCGGCCCGCGTCCTTTAACGACACCGCGTTTGGTCTTGATAAAAACCGCGTCCTGCGGCGCCTCCTCGGAAGCTTGCAAAATCTGGTCGATGCTGGAGTCCTGCAGTGCCAGATGTACTTGCTCCGGATTAATATCCTCGGTCTCGGAGATTTCGAACAATTTCTCTATCACGGCGCTGGCCGCATTGACCGCCTCGTCATAACCGCTAATCTTGAAATGGTTGCCGCGATTGGCAATTTCAACCTTCAAGCGTTGCTCGATCTGCCGCAAGTGCGCGTCGAACTGGCCGCAAAGATTGGACAAGCGCTGGTTGTCGGCCGGTAACAGCGTGATTTCCCGTGAAAAACTGGAATTTGACAAAGGAACCTTCAAGCGTGTTGTACAATCTTGGCAACCGAGGTTTCGACCAGCCGACCTCTGAGTGAGTTCGGCAAGGCTTCGGTAATCAACACATCGACAAACTGTCCGGCCAAGCGCGGATGAGCGATGAAATTGACCGCCCGGTTGTTTTCGGTGCGGCCGGTCATATGCAACGGGCTTTTTTTCGAGACGCCTTCCACCAAAACCGCCTGTACGGTATTGACCATGGAGCCGGAAATCGCATGCGCCATTTCCTCCAGCCGCGCTTGCAACCGCGCCAGTCGGCGTTTCTTTACTTCCATGCCGATCGGGTCGGGAAAGTCGGCCGCCGGCGTACCCGGCCGCGGGCTGAAAATGAAACTATAGGAAAAATCGAATCCGACCTCTTCGATCAGCGACATCGTGTCTTCGAATTCGGCATCGGATTCGCCCGGAAAGCCGACGATAAAATCCGACGACAGACTGATACCAGGGCGCACCGCCTTGATCTTGTTAATAGTTTCCAGATAATCGGCTCGGCTATGGCCGCGTTTCATTTCCGCCAGAATGCGATCGTTGCCGCTTTGTACCGGCAGATGCAAATGGTTGACCAATTGCGGTATCTCGGCGAACGCCTCGACGATGTCGTCGGTAAATTCCAACGGATGCGAAGTCGTGAATCGAATTCGATCGATGCCGTCGACGGCGGCGACATAATGCAACAACAAGGCGAATCCGGCGATGTCGCCGTCTTCCATCTCGCCCCGATAGGCGTTGACGTTTTGTCCGAGCAGGTTAATCTCGCGCACGCCTTGCCGCGCCAGCGTTTCGATCTCGGCAATGACGTCATGGAGCGGGCGACTGATTTCCTCGCCACGCGTATAAGGTACAACGCAATAGGTACAATACTTGCTGCAACCCTCCATTACCGAGACGAAGGCCTTAGGGCCTTCGGCGCGGGGTTCGGGCAGGGCATCGAATTTTTCGATTTCCGGAAAAGAAATATCGACCACCTTTTTATGGTCGTTGCGCGCCGCGTTCAACAACTCCGGCAAACGATGCAGGGTTTGCGGGCCGAATACGATATCGACATACGGCGCGCGCTTTTGAATCGCCTCCCCTTCCTGGCTGGCGACGCAACCGCCGACGCCGATGATGATTTCGGGCCGGCGGTCTTTAATCTTCTTCCACCGTCCGACCGAGGAAAACACCTTTTCCTGTGCCTTTTCCCGGATCGAACAGGTATTTAACAACAGAACATCCGCTTGTTCCGGGTCGTCGGTCATTTCCAACCCGTGCGATGCATGCAGAACGTCCCGCATTTTATCGGAATCGTACTCATTCATCTGACAGCCATTGGTCTGTATAAAAAGTTTTTGTGTCATCTTGCCGTAGATACTCCAGCTAATCTACATAAACAAAAAGCCCCGAACGTGCGGGGCTGATAAATGGGGTGATTATAACCCGAATCCGCCGAGTCGATGCAACAATGTTTGCGTTGTCCGGCGAGGGGCGTTTGCGTTGCAAACCGCAAGGTAGGTGAGGACAGGCGACGTTTCCGTAAGCCGATCCGGCTGAAAATCGGCCGATTATTGACGAATTGGATCGAGCGATCGAGCGCCAAACAGGAAAAGCCGTGTCCGGGGTGAAGGCTCGGAATTCAAACTTCGAAAATACGCCAGTCACAGCCAACAAACCCGATGGGAGATCCGAAGCCGGTTGCGCCGCAAAACGCGCAAACCAAGCCCAAGCACTCGGTACTGGCCGGCAAGAACCACCAACGCCGAGAGAAATCATTGCCGTTTCAAACGCTGTTTGACGGCTCGTCGCCGCCCGCCCGATACCGTCGCAGGCCGGAATGCGATTCGCCGGTTCTAGTTACCGGCCACCGACATACACTCGATCAACATCGATCCGGTGCGGATGTTGCCGCGGTAATCGACATCGTTGCCGATCGCGATTAACCGCCGGTACATGTCCCGCAAATTGCCGGCGATGGTGATCTCTTCGACCGGATACTGAATTTCGCCGTTCTCCACCCA
>JBNLFT010000014.1:0-28634 GCA_050305675.1 Methylococcaceae bacterium | reverse complement strand
TTTGCCGGCTGGAATAGGTGCCGGCAACGATATCCAGCTTGCCGTCGTTGTTGAAGTCGTAAACGCCAAACGAGGTATGATTATTGTTATCCAAGCTCGGAATATAGACTCCGCTTAAAAAAGTACCGTCGCCCTTGCCTCTGAAGAAATACGGATCGCCGGTACTACCGTTATTGGAAATAATATCGACAATGCCATCGCTGTTGAAATCGCCCAGCACCACACCGTAATTGTCGGTCCCAGGATCGGCTACGGCACTACTGCTGATAGTAAAATTTCCGTTGCCGTCACCGGTATATAAGAAGGTCTGTCCGTCAGAACGACCGCGTACGAAATCCATGTTGCCGTCATTATTAACATCCGCCGCATCCATTCCACGGCCGGTACCGCCATCGGTAGACAGCAACCTTTCTTCGAATCCATTTTTCACTACCCGACCCGTGATCTTGAAATCGTCGAACCAGAACTCCGATCCCGCAGGTGCGTTGGTCGACGAATACCATTGGAATTCCGTAATAATTTCCGCATCCGGCCAAACCTGGCGTATGGCGTTGTAAAGATCGACCGCGACCGTATGCCATTGCCCATCGTCGATGAGTTCAACCGCGGGAACCGAAGGATAAGGTCCTGAAGTCGCAGACGGACTGCCTCCGAGAAAGATCCAGCCTTTACCGCTCACGTTAAACAGCAATCCCACCGGTACGCCAGCGGGCACCCGGTATGAAAACGACGCTTGTGAACCGTTCGCTATGGTCCAGCTGGAGGGATTGATGTCGATCGACATACACGAGTTACCGGTTGCGAATACCCGCATGGAGTAACTTCCGCCGGAACTCGTGGTGTCGTCCCGGGCAAATCCGGTACTGCACTGGGCTCCGCCCCACGTTCCGTCGTCCAGTTCGAAATCCGATTCGAAAAAACTTTGATCGACAATGTTTAACGAATCATTATTTAAATATAACCAGGTATGTGCTGAATTACCGTTGACCAGGTAATCCATCTTGCCATCGTTATTGAAATCTTCCGCCGCCATATCCATCAACCAACTGCTAACGGAATTAGTGCTGTTCCCGGTCTGTCCTAAGTAGGCGGGGGGTAGGAATTTATTGTTCTCGCGTTGATAAAGATAAAGATGGATACTGGTACTGTCCGCATGCCCGGAAATTATGTCGAAGTCGCCGTCACCATCGAAATCAGCGACGGCCGTTCCTCGGGCGTTAGTTCCTGAGTCGCCAATTTGTTGGAAATCACTGAATGTACCGTCCCCATTGCTTCGCGCGAAATATACGCGACCGTTATCATCTGCCGCCGACATATAAATTTCGGCGCCGATAGTCACTGTGTAGGATTGACTGTCCGACAACCCCATACTGTCCGTCACAACGACCGTTACATTGTTTTTTCGGTCCGCGGATGAGCTCGGCAACCAACTAATCACCCCGGAACCGCTATCGATGGTCATTCCTGTTGGAGCGGCTGACAAACTAAAACTCAAGACGTCGCCAATTCCAAGTTCAGGATCGGAAGCCATTACCTGGTACTGATACTGGATATTTTCCGCAGCCAGCGTGTTCGCAGCAGAAGTAATGACAGGCGGATGATTTATATCGCCTACAATGATCTGGAAATCTCTGCTCGACACATTCCCATTGTCATCGGTAACGCTTAGCCTGACCTGATAGATACCGTCTTCCGGAAAGGCGTAATCGACGAAACGACCGATTCCGATAACCCCATTACCGAAGTCCCAACGGTATTCAGCTATCGACCCATCGTCGGTTGACCCCGATGCGTCAAATGTCACGACCTGTCCGACACCGATTGCTTCGCTGACGAAATTCGCTTTCGCCACCGGTTCCCCGGTCTGGGAAAATTGAAGGTTATCAACGAGCACGGCGGAATTTTTTCGACCATCCCCAATGTCCGAGACGCTAATTTCTAACGTAAATAAATCGCTACTCCCGGCATGCGACGAGACATCCGCAGTCAGCGTCTGAAAACCGCTTTGATAGGTATATCCGGTCCATGGGGCATCGTAAAACGTTCCATACGTATCAATTTTTAAAAGCTGTTCCTCGCCGCTACTGCTAACCAAAAGTAACTTAACTAATAAAGTATCGTTGGTGTAACTTGGAATAGACTCGTCGGTTAAGAAGTTATAATCGAGCCTTAATGTGGCTGCGTCCGCAGGGATTGTGATATTTTCAATGCGTATTGAGCTTGAATTGGCATCGCTCAATTGCGATCCTTGATCAGGCTCCGTGGTCATTAATAAAGCCGTATTGCCTTGTGTTGGCGATAAAGCACCCACCGATCCAACCAACTCAACACTACCTTGAACGACGACGCCACTCAGATCCGTTTCAAAACTGCCGTCGGCAGAGCCAATATTAAAGTCTCCCGCGGATGCCGCCGCACATAAGAGATTTAGCAAAAGGAAGCTTGCTATTGATATCCGGCGACCTATGTTATTAATTTTCATACCAAATAGCTTAAACATGATCAAACCCCTTCGCTATACTTTATACTTCTTATCTGCAGTTTTACCGTTGTCTTGACGTTCCGTGACCATCAGAAGTCCGGTATCAATCCGGCAATATCGTCCGCTTTGTCAGCCAATAACGTAAATCTTTGACAGTTATTGCCATTTATCAACGTATCTATGTTTTCAAGCGTTTCGGCCATTTGTTCGAACCAGCCTTCCAACTGCTCTTTGAACTCCAGTAATTGAGCCACTTCCTCAGGAACCGGCACTGGAATTTCTCCATTCTGATAGGCATTATACAAATCACCCAATAACCCCCCGACCTCCACCTCGACGCTAATCAAGTCATTCGCTATGTTTTTGTAGGTTGAAATAATTTCATTTCCTATTGCTTGGTAACCTCTTGCGATCATTTCTCTTGCCTGCTGAAAGACTAAGTAGCCGCCCGGTACGTTCCGAGCCACCATCAGCAGACCTAGATCCTGAAGCCGATAGGCCGGCTCCAACGTACAGTATGCGATCTTCAGCGCTCTAACAAAGAATTTGACCAGATTTTGGGTGTATACCGAACGAATGTTGGTACTGATAGAAATACTGATCGATATGGAGATCAGCGAAAATCTACCGGTTGGGTCGGTGAAGTTCACCGGATTGTTGTTCGCATACAAATAGCGATGCAAGCTTGTGGGACTTTGCGGATCGCCTTGATTCGGATCGGTGGTAATGAAGCGACCTATATTTTGGTCGTAATAACGGGCACGCAAATAATACAGCCCGACGTTCGGATCGAATTGCTCACCGACGAATCGATACGCATTTTCGGTAGACCCCGTTACCGCAAGACTGCGACCATAAGCATCATATAAATAGCTGTCGGTAACTAATTCATCTAGATCGGTTAATTCCCTAGTGCTACCCTGACCATCGTAATGATAGAAAGATCGCGTTCCGGCACGATTTTGGAACATCAAATTATGTCCATAGGTATAACTAACCATCAGCGCACCTGAACCGTTCCTTTCTTCCATCACTTGAACATTGCCGGTATTACTGTGCAAATCGAGTACGTATTCGGTAGTCCCTGTACCGTCCATTTTGCCCACACGATTGCCATCCACATCGTAGGTATAGAGTGTTGTCTCTCCGTTAGGGGCGATGGTTTTCGCTAAGCGATTTTCGTAATCGTATTCGTAGGTAGTGATACCTGAGTCGTTTTTCTCTACTCTATTGCCGTTATCGTCGTATCCGTATGTTGTACTTCCCGAGGATATCAAGCGATCATTGGCGTCATAACTATAACTTTCGGTCACGCCGTCACGAACAGACTCAGTTCTATTGCCGACCAAATCGTACTGGTAACTGTGGTTGTAAGGATTGGTGCCGGTTCTAACTTCACTAATTAACCGGTAATTATTGTCATAACCATAATCTACGACCGAACCGTCGACTTCTTCGACCTTAGTCCTCAAACCGTTCGCATTTAAGGAATAGAGATAAGAGCTGATCACGCTGCTATCCGCCCTTTTGTTCGCAACACTCAGCAATTGGTTTCTATTGTTGTAGCTATAGAACGCTTGGCTACCGTTGGGGTAATCGACAACAACTAGATTGCCGACCGCATCATAGGTATTGGTGCTGGTATTTCCGCCGGCGTCGACCGTATCCTGCAATCTGCCTAAGGCGTCGTAACTGTAATGTGTGGAGGAACCGGTGGCTATCACAGCGGTCTGTTTTCCGGCAGAATCGTATTCGTACTGGATGGCTCGGCCTGACGGGGGGGTTAAAAGTGTCAAGCGGTTACGAGCATCATAAGCATAGGATGTTATTCCTTCCGGTGCGGTAACCGATAACCGCTGACCTTCGCCTGAGTAAGTTATTTGGATTTCCGATCCGTCCTCATAGATTTTGGACACCAGCCGACCCACTTCGTTGTAGGAATAGTGAGTTGAGTTTCCGTTGAAGTCTACATGAGCAACAACTCTGCCATTTTTATCATAGTTAAACGACTCAGTTTGCCCTCCCGGAAGTTGACGGGAAAGTTTGTTTCCTGCGTCGTCGTATACAAACGTTGTCGTATGGCCATTGGCATCGATCTGGGCAAGCATATTACCCATCTCGTCATATTGATAGGTGGTCTCCGGTTTTGTCCCGCTGCCGTCGGGATCCGGCAAGATCACTTTGGTCAGCCTTCCCAGTCCGTCATATTCGTTCAACGTACTTAAGCCGGTCGGGTCGGTTTTCTTTGTCACTCTTCCCAAAGAATCGTATTCAAGCAATTCGGTATTATTATCGGCATAACGAGTAAGAATAAGCCGGTCGCTGTTATCGTATTCGTAGACGGTTTTATTGCCGTTGGCATCGACCAGCTCTTTTTTGTTACCGTTTTCGTCGTACGTATATTGGGTTTCCGGTCGAAGATCTATCCCTTGAACTCCGTCAAAGACTAACGGTTGAATAGTTTTCACCCTTCGCCCGACCATATCGTATTCGTGATCGGTCCGCTGCCCAAGTTCGTCAATTTCGGCGATTACGTTACCAACAACATCGTATAAAGTTGTTCTGCTGTTAGTGTCTGCAAAAACCGTTTTGGTCACACGATTCAATGCGTCATATTCATAGCTTGTCTGATGACCATTCCGGTTGGTTATTGCGATACGGTTTCCATTGTCATCGTATGCGTATTCTTCAAATGTATTGTCCGCGTAGACCTTTTTGATCAGGTTTCCTCTCGAATCATAGAAAAAGTTTGTTTTATGTCCCTCTTTATCGATTTCGGCACTCTTATTCCCCACCGAGTCGTATTCGAAGAATTCGGTATTGCCTAAAGCGTCTGTTTTGCTGGTTAATTGGCCGTTTCGGTTATATTCAAAAAATGTGGTAAGTGCTGTCGGGATACCATTTTTCGACACGATGACGCTCTGGGATAAAACGTTTCCATTGTTGTCGTAGCTAAACTCCTTGCGTTGACGGCTGTTGTTATTAGCGTCGAAACGTTCCTCCGCGACTTTGTTCCCCAATGAATCGTATTCATACAGCGTGTAGTCGCCAGTAGGGTCTATCTGCTTACTCTTGTTTCCTTTTTGGTCGTACTCGAATGTTGTGACTTCTCCGTTTCTTCCGGTTTTAGTAAGCACGCGGCCTTTACTGTCGTAAACATTGGTAACGGTATTGTTCCGCGGATCCGTATTCGTTAATGCCCTACCTGCACTATCGTAGGTAAACGACTCGGTAAGTTGTAGACCTCCAGAATCAATCACCCTGGACAACAGGTATCCCGCCGTTGAGTACGAAAACGTCGTCACCATGCCGTTGGGTAGCGTTTCCGATAACATCTGACTATCCGCATCGTACGTTCTCAGTGTTTCAACTGCCTGAACGATCCCGTTAACAGTGGGAAACTCCGTCTGTTTTGTTACATTCCCGCGTTGATCGTACTCGTAAATGACAGGATTGCCTCTCCTATCCCTAACTATTTGAGTTTGGGCGGACAAATCGTATTCCATTTCGATGCGTTTGCCGGTAGCATCGGTCAAGGCTATCAAGCGCCCGTCCGCGTCATATTCCTGCTTTTGAACCGGCCGTCCCAAAGGATCTTTGATTTCTGTTAAATAATGATTTGAATCATAAACAAGTTCGGTACGGTTAAACTCAGGATCGACTACGGCCATTAGATTTCCAACCGCATCGTACTCGTAGTTTGTCTCGTTTCCTTCAGGATCGGTAATCCGCGTGATTCGACCTGAACTATCACGAAGGAATGCAACACCCAAGCCGTCTGACCGTTCGAATCCATTCGGAGTAATAAAAACAGTCGCTCCGTTTGGGTCGGTAACGCTGGTTAAGTTAAAATTGATGGTACTCCCACCTCCTTGAAACCGATAAATGTATCCATCTTCCGAGGTGTATACGTAGCCCGTGGGGTTATAAACATTGAAATCAAAGTCATAAACCGTACCGCTTTGAACGATAAACGGCGTCGGTCCTATTGGAACCAGAGATCCTTTGGCGTCACCGATCGGTTCGAAATTGAAGCCGTCGATATATTGATAACCGAACGGTTGCAACTCAGGAACAGGCTTCGCGGTAAACTTAAGCTCCTTATTCTCACCAAACTTGATCGAAACGGTGTGCGGACGAGTTGGGACTAAAGCATATTGCGTAATAAATCCTCCCTGACTCTGGACTTGCCAAGAAAACCCGATAATACGGTTTTGGCTTAATTTCGCATCGGTTAGGCTGACATTCCAACCGAAACCGAAATCACCCGACTCCGTACGTTTGCGACTGTCATAATTTCTTGTGACCGTTATTGGAAATAAACCGACATTTAATTTCTTATCCTGAAAGGAAACCGCAAATTGTCCGAGCTTGAGATCGCCCGCTACACTAATTACCACCGAGGTGTAGGACGACAAACCATTGACATCTTCCGCACTCAGTTGAATCACGTAAAATCCGTTTTCCAACATTGAGGTATCAAAAGTTCCTAAGACGCCATCGATCACTTCGGAATTGCCAGTCACAAATGGGGTGAAATTATTGGTACCGACCGGAGCGTAAGAAAGTTGATAACTGACGAAGGTGTCGTCCGTTGCGGTCCCGACGATCTCCAATAATCCGCTGACTTCCTGGTCTTCAACCGGAGATGATATTTGAACAACCGGTGCCGTATTGTCCGATGCTGGATCGACTGCCTTAAATGTTTTGGTGATTGAGCCCTCGTTAGCATTAAAATCGACTGCATAGGCAACCGCGCTGTACGTGCCGATGACCGGAGGGGTATAAACGGCGCTATCGTTGGTATCCAGATCAACCGGTGTGCCGTTTATTTCTAAACGTTTTTCCGCTACTGCAACATTATCCGATGCGGTAACTTGTAACGTAACCGAATTCCCGATAGCGACAGAACTCGGAACGATCTGAATATCCACAACCGGCGGTTCGGCATCGGCAATACCGACCACTTCGAAATTTAAACTGGTTTGAGAAGAGTTTCCACTGGGATCACTCGCTTGAAACGTAGCGGTATACGTCCCAGGTTGATAAGGCACATATTGACCAGCGCCGTTCGCGTCCAGCGCGATAGATAGAGGAGTACTTATGCCTGGACCGGTCAATAGTAATGAGGATGACGCAATCGAAACGTTGTCTGTCGCGTCCGCTTGGAAACTGACGGTTTGTGCGACATCAACTGGGTCCGGGGTAACGGTTAGATTGACTACAGGAAACTGAGCATCGACATCAACCACGAATTGATCGCTCGCTACGCCCTCATTTCCAGCGGCGTCGTGCGCGGTGGCAACCACATCATGAACGCCTACACTGTTTGTGACATAAACAGCCTGTCCATTAATATCCAATGACAAATTCTGGCCGTTCACATTCAGGGAAAGATCGGCCACCTTCCGGTCGTCGGTCGCAGATACCTGCAAGCCGACTTGTTGCCCTAGCAACAGTGGATCCGGTTTGCTGATAATGATACTAACCGAAGGAGCTTGCGTATCCGCCGCAAACACCGTGAAACGACTCTGTCTACTGCTATTGTTACCTTGGGAATCGGTGGCACTATAGGTAGCAACATGCTCGCCTTCCTGGGTAGGAACAAACAGAGCGCTTCCGGAATTCAACGTTAGATTCTGGCTAGACCCATCAGGCGCCGAAACAATCAAGCTGTCACTGGATATACCGTCTTCATCAAAAACCTCGACCGTTATAGTCACGTTATCGCCAACCTCTATGTAATCTGGCGATACCTGCATGCGGATTCTAGGCGCACCGATATTATTGACCAATAACCGCTCATTACCGATGGACGCCGTCAACAAAGCGTCACTATCGAAGTCGTCTTCAATGTCAAAAAGCCCAACACCAAAACTACGAAAATCGACCGTCGGCAATAAATTAGAGTTGGCGAAATGACCATTCCCTTCGTTCAATAACAGTCTGTCTTCTCCGGCATTTGCGAGAAAAACGTCTGGCAAGCCGTCAAAATCGACGTCGTCAACGGCTACCTTGATAACAAAATCGTTATTGGGCGGCAACAAGGTGGTTGTCTCGTCGGAAAAATGCCCGGTACCATCATTTATCAACAATTTGGCGCCGTTAGCGGCTGCGGCGAAAACTAGATCCGGATCTCCATCGTTTTCGACATCGATAACCTGTGCTGAGATTCCACCGAATTGAATCGCTGGAAGATGCGAGACGGAGTTGTCGACAAATGTACCTAATCCATTGTTTAACAGCAGCCGAATTGTTTTATCGTTGATAACTAATAGATCTTTCGTTTTGTCGCCATTGGCATCAAACATCAATAATCCGTTGCTTTCGTCGCTCGTTAAACCTAATTGACTCTCGGTCACATCGGAAAAAACCCCTGAGCCATTATTCAACAGGAGCTGATTCGACGAATTTCGATTAGCGAAGATCAAATCCTTGTCGCCATCAGAATCTATATCTTCATAGACTACGGAAACACTAACAGCTTTGGAAAATGGCAACCTTAATGAACTTTCATCCTGGAATTGACCATTTCCATTGTTAATCAGCAGAACATTGGCTCCGCCTCCATTCGCAGCAACAATATCGAGGTCGAAGTCGCCGTCCACATCAACAAGTCCAACTGACAGAAATGCTTTCGTCGCAATGGCGCTTGGCAGTGCTCCTTCCGGCGTCGATTGAAATGAACCGACTCCATCGTTTATAAACAATTTCAACCCCGCCTGCCTAGCGACAACCGCATCTATGGTTCCATTACCGTCGATATCGCCTGTTACGACGGAATAACCGGTTCCCGGAACGCCGGAAGCAGGTAATCTGGAAAGACTTTCGTCAACCAAATCGGATATTGCCAACTTCGGTAACATCATCAACAGAAGCAATCCTGCAATTAGATTTGGGAAGCTAAAATATGCAGTGTTATTAGGATTCTTTTCAGTCATAATATTAACCTCTCCCAAATCATCATCGATGGCATCCTACGAATTTAAAACCACATTCACTCATGGTTAATAAGTGTTTTTTGCTTCAATTGCTCGATTAAATGAAAATCTATGTCTGATGGTAATTCTTGGGGCCGATCAAAATAAATCGGCCAAAAATCTTGAGCTGATATCCATCCTTGGTCTGGAAGAAAAACACGGTCTCCTTCCAAATCCACAGTGAATCTATCAGGATTGGCTTTATTTGCGGCACCTGATATTGCGGGTTGGCCTTGCGGTTGCGCGCTATTGTCGGTGTGAGCGTTTGCCATAGCCGGGTCGAAAGCACCGGTTTGTACCGGAATAATTTTTGCCCTCTGTTTTTCCTCATTTTCACAGGCACTTAAACTGATGGCTAAAAAAAATATAAACAACGTATTTGTTTTCACTCAAGCTTTAAAATATCTAATTTAAACCGTATTTGAATTTATATTATTAACAAATAAATGTCATATTTGTAATTAATATACTGGATTAAATATATTAAAGAAATATCCCCCTGATTAACCATGCCACCATCAGCATATACAGCAAAGTTCGTACCTTTATTGTATAATATTGTTTTATAAGCCTTTTTTCTTATGGCAGACATATTAAGTGTAAATATTTTTGACAGCCGTCGTGATAACGATCCGTTTTCCGACCGTTTTGATTTCGAAATCAAATCGTGCCGGTAGCCGGAAACAATCTTGTTACTTCGTAACTTTTATCATTAAATCAATGTGCTGCGAGTCAACAGGGGGCAACACTCGAAACATCGAGCAGTCTGGGAGGGACCATGGTTGTGCCCAATCAAAAAGCGGATTTCAATTTATTGAAACGCTGTAGTTAGACCTTCAACCGCGATCAAACCGCAAAAATCGCAAAGCGACAATTTCGTGTGGTCGAGCTCTATATTGAGTGCGGGTGAGTCGATTTCACAATCACCCGAACTTGATGTGGTTCCGCCTCATTAGCTTTCGAAACTTGAAAAGACTTCTCGACGCCGATATACCGCGGTTATCATTCTGGGGGTACGATAAAAAACTAACTGTATTTGCGATGCGAAAGTGTTTATTACTCCGTATCTTACGGAACATTAGAATTCACATGCATTATGTTTTCAAATTAAGAACTTCCAAGGACAATGGGTCTTGAAGACCCCGAAACCGGAATAGATCAACTATGAGACGGAAAAATGACTATGCGCACAGGGATATCGACACAGAATGAATCTCGTGGCCAAATTGTTGTTGACAGAAAGATTCTGTCAACAACATATGTGTAAAAAAAACTGACATCAACGAAACGATTCGACATTCTCTATTACAAATTCAGGCGCTCATTCGAAATGGATCAACCTTACATGCGGCGACACAGGAAAACTCGGTTAGAGACTTCGTGCCGATATTTTCGACAACAAAATCTCCGTTTCACTTCCAAAACCTTATTCCGTTAAATCCGATACGTAAAATAAATATCATCCACTTTGGCAGGATCCTTAAACGATCTAGGTGCTTAATTATTGATTCAGAATTTGCTGATAGAAAGGATGCCATGAACAGGCGCGCTTGATAGATGCAGCCGATTGCTTCAAGTCGAAGACTATAGGCGACGTTTCGTACTTGTTTCCCTCTCCTTTCACAACCACTCGATTTTTTTTAACAAAATCCGTCAACACGCTTTCCATTATCGATCCGGTGGATATCGTCGTCCTGTCTCCGACGACGCTGTTCACGTTGATTATGATGACCTCTTCGTTGTCCACTTTATACTGGAAATGCGTGATGGTTTTCGCCGAATTAGGCTCTCGCCAAGTGATGGACAATTGCGGAACTTCGTTTTCTTTGCAGATTATTTTAATCTTGGTCTTGGAGGAAGGCGATGTCGAGGCGATCCCTTGTTTGCCGTCCGTCAGCGGATCCTTGCCTATCTTCGCAGTCCAATTCGCTAACACAGGGCAGTTGCTCACCATCAACAGGATAGGCAAAATTAGCTTCTTCATGAGATAGTACCGGAGTCACTGAATCGGGTCTACGATCATAACATAGCTTCGGTTAGTGTGAACTTAAACCATTGAGTTGCAGCAGAACAAATACTTAAGTGAGCACTGAATAGATTCGTTCGGGATTTCTCGGCGTTCGGTAAACGCCAATAAGATTTCAATTACCGTTTACAAATCTGTCGCTTAGCGATTGATTTGAAACTTGCCTACCTGCAGGCTGGGAAATATACATTACGTCGGGGTTTATAGCGGCATCGAAAATCAAGCCAACCGCAGTTGCGCCAGCGAGGCGACAGCCGGACCGCCGCCGATGTCCGGAGTAATGGTTAATTCCAGTATACCGAGCCGATCCAGCTCCACGCGATGCTCTTCGACCTCCCGCATCGCACCTCGCGGGCTGAAGTTCCACTGTTGCCGCACGATTTCCCGAAACGACTCCCCCTGATCCGGCAGCCAACGCAGCTGATATTCCTGGGTTCGTTCGGTTTCGCTTTCCTCGAATATCAATTTAATGCAATGCAGCGTAATAGGAGGGTGGAACTTTAAGCGTATTGTTTGCCGGCCCGGTTCCGAGGCGCGCCAGCCGGAAGTAAAGTTCGGCAATAACGCAAATTCGATCGGTCGAGTCGGCGCCTCGGAGGTCACTTCCACCTCCGCCAGTTCCTCAAGGTTCAGCCAACCCCGAATCGAGTATGGTATTTTTGAGCGCTGCCGGGAAATGATTCGCTTACGCATCATGTAACCTCGTTTTCAGCCATAGTTCGTGTTCGACCGCCAAAAGCAGCCAGCCCTTTCCGCAGCGTAACGCGACGCTCATCGAGGTGTGCGGCTATTTCCGGCCAAGCGTCAGCTGCGCTCCGCTTCGTCGTCAACCGGCAACAACTGCAAACTGCAGCGAAACTCGTTGGCGTACTTGAAAGCCAGTGGCGACAACGCCCTCCTGTCGATATTCGCCAAATTCAACGCCGCCATCATCATCGCCTTTTGGAACGGCGCGCATTTGCGAACCAGTATCGACAACAAATACAGCGCCTGCTCCTCGCTGATTTCCTGATCCTCGACCATGCGTTGTGCCAAAGCGGTAACCTTCAGGTAAGCGGCAATCCTTTTCTTGCGATTTAGAAAACCGATCGAAGGCATACTCTGATAAAGCTTGTCGTATGCTTGTAGCGATTTGTCGGCCTCGTCCATTATTTTCTCCGTCCGAAACATTGTCTATATAATGTTATCGTACCACAAACGGCAGCCGCCCGGGTCGAGCTCCGGCGCGCTTAAGGCCGACGCCGCTGTCACTTCAACGCACTCGGATCGATAGCCGGCATAAAAAAGCCCAGCCGTTGCTCCGTAGGCAAAACCGAGGCAACCTATCGGCTGAAAATCATTTACAATGCAGACTTCCGCCCGCTAGTCGACAACTTGTGCGTCCGCAAGCCGATCCGAAGAATGACCGAAAACCCAACGCCACATCCCTCCGCAAGCGACGATCCGGAACAGCAGGCCATGGCGCAATTCCGGGCCGGCCACTACAAGGAAGCGATCGCTCTGTACAAAAAGTTACTGCAGCAAGGGGACAACGACGACTGGTACCGGCAATTGGCCCGCTGTTACCTGGAACGAGCGAAGAGTTTCGCCGCGCGGGGGATGATCAAGGAAGCCTTGGCGTTATGGGAAAGTCATACCCTTCATGCGCAACCGCCGTACCGAAATTACGACCAATACCTGCTCTGGCTGATTCTATCCGGCGATCGGCCCAAAATCGAAACGGCACTCCGCCAATTGAACGCCCATCAACTGGATAAGGAATATCCGATGCTTTCCGCCATCCTGGGACTGCTGGCCTTGACCCGTCACCCGGAGTGGCGAACTCTGTTGCCCGTGGATTCGGCATTTATGGCGCACCTGGCCACCGTGTCGGACGCACTCCAGGCCGACGACTTGCAGAGTGCGGAGGAAGCACTGCAACATCTGCCTTACCGCTCGGCGATGCGCGATTTGCGGCTGTTGTTGAAGGCCTGCCAAAAGATCTCCGATACGCCAGACGAATTCCAACTGTCGCTAAACAAAATCCCATCGCATTCGCCTTATGCCGCCGTCGCCAAATTGCTCGGTGTCTGTTCCGAACGCGGAGCGAAATTGGCGGAAGCAATGAGCCGACTCGATTCGCAGCAACGCCACTTGATCGCAGACATCATCGGACTGAGCGACTCCCAACGGCAACTGATCGACGCGTTAAGCCTGCAGCAAGGCGATCTCACCATCAAGGCGAAATTCCGCCTGGCCGTTCAATTTCAATCGCTGTTCGGCGCCGAATCGGCAAAACGCTTCTGCCTCGCACTGCTGAACGACTATCCGCTCGGCCAAAAAGAGTTCCGAAAAAACTTCGGAGCGATCGACGAGTTCGAACACAACCGCATTAAGGCCTTGCTCAGCGAAGAACAACACCGGTACGAAGCCGCCGAATCGCACTGGAGGCGCTGCATCAAACTGTTAAGGAAAAAGGACACCGGCAATCCGTTGCAAATCGCCTTGATTTTACGCCACATGGCCGGAAACCGAAGCGAACCCGAGCAAGCCGTGCAATTGCTGGAGGAAAGCCTGGAGTATGACCCGACGGATAAGGAAGCCCTGGTGCAGATCACGACGTTCTACGGGGGCCAATCGTCCAGCGATCGATACCGGCATTGGCTGCAACGGTCCGAGACCCTCTTCCCGCGGGACGTCGAGCTGTTGACCCTGGCCGCCAAGGTGGCCAACCGCGACCGCGATTATCGAAAAACCGTACACTATGCCCACGCAATATTGCAGATCGACCCGATGAACAGCTTCGCCAAACAAACCCTGGTATCCGGACATTTGAATCAGGCGCGCCAATACCTGACAAGCAAGCAATACCGGCGTGCCGAAAACGAGCTCGAACACGCCGAACTCTTGAAACGCGGCAAGGATCAGAAGCTACAGACCCAGTTGTTACGCGCCCTTCTGATCTATGCCGACGGCGACAAAACACGCGGCTTGCAACTGTTGAAGCAGACTCTGGAAAAACGGCATCACGATCCGCTCAACATGCAATTTCAAGCCGCGATGGAAGCTCTTTTGTGCGGCCTCCCGGTTGCGACCCTGCTAAGAGCTTTGCCTGCGACGACTGCCGATTTCCGCCTTAGCAAAACCGAATTGAGCCGATTGATTGAACAACTGGCCGAATACGGGGCGGAACAGGGAAGACAGGGGCTGATCAATAAGGCGCTGGAAAGAATCAAGGCGCCGCTGAAAAAGTCGCTCACCGAGCTGGGCGAAGAAGACCAACTTCTGTTAAGTTTGTGCCGAACTCTATACGCGCTCGAACATCACGAGCTGATGCGCCATTGCATTAAAAGCGTCAAAAAAAGTCTCAAGGAACCGCTCTGGAGCTTCTACCAGGTGTACGCCGAAACCAGCGGCGATCCCGGCCGCTGCACTTTTAGCCAGGTGGGCGCTCTGAAATCGAACCTGGAGTTGGCGGTCTCGAACAAGGACCGGCAGGCGCGGCTGTTGCTCGAGGATTACCTCGACCGTTATCATGAGACACGGAGGACGCCGGAAACGGATAGGCTGTTAGACCAGATCCAACAATATATCCGCGAACAGCCGGTCGAAAAATTGTTTGATCACGTTCCCGACGAGGTAATGGCTAAAATCGACAAGAAATTAGAGACCTTGCTGAAAAAGACCTCTCCGGAACGTTTGGTGCAAGATTTGCTCGCGACCGGCGGCGGCACTAGCAGGTTCTTGCTGGCGGTCATGAACGATCCGGCGTTGTTTACCGCTCTGATGACGCTCAAAGCCGCCGATGAGCTGGGTGTCGATCTGCAGATCGGCGTCGAAGATGTGCTGAATTTTTTCGACGCCAACCAGACATCGCCCGACTCCCTCCCGTTTCCGTTTTGACTTGAACGTTCGATGACAACTCCGTACGAGCTATTGGGCGTCGCCGAAGATGCGGGCGACTCAGAAATAAAACAGGCTTATTTGCAACGGGTTAGAGAATTTCCTCCGGAACGCGCTCCCGAAACGTTTCGGCGCATCAATCAGGCCTATCTGTCGATCAAAGACCATAAAAGCCGACTGCAGCAGGCTTTGCTTGCGCCGCCGCAGGCCGACTTCGAACTGCTGCTGGATCAGGCGCTGAACAGGCCGGAACCCGTTCGTATCGGACCGCAGCAACTGAAAAAACTGTTAACCGCGGCATTGGAGGAAACGAACTTACTGCAAGCCGTTGCCGACGACAACCAACGATGACCACGGACTCTCAAAAAAACAACTTGCTCGAACAGTTCCGTCTTTATTTGGAACAAAGCGAAACCGAACACGGCGACGATTTCCCGAACGTCGATCTGGCAACGCTACTCGGCGAGATGGCCAGCCTCAGAACCGAAGTAAAAACCGAATCGAGACAGTTCAAAAACGCGTTAGACCCGCTGACTTCGGCGCTGGACACACTGCGGGCCGACAATACCGCGTTGACCGCCGAACTCGCCCGCCACGACGAACATCTGCGACGCCAACAACGGGACCTCACCCGCGGGCTGATGCTGGAACTAGTCGAAATCCGCGACCGCCTGACCGCGGGAGTCGCGATACTGGAAAACTACCGTCCGATTCGAAAGCTGTTCAAACGATCACGCGATCGGGATATTCGTTTCATTCAACGGATCGACGAAGGACAACGGATGACCGCCAATCGGCTCGATCAATTGCTGCTCAGTCACCAGATACGACCCATCGAATGCGTCGGTAAACCGCTGGATCCGCTTACGATGACGGCCGTCGCCACCGACCACGATCCGACACAGGGCAACGGCATCGTCCTCGAGGAACTGCGCACCGGCTTTATGTTCCAAAACCAAGTGCTGCGGCTGGCGCAAGTAAAAGTCAATAAACTGCAATTCCCGGTAACCCCATTATGAACGAAACCATTATCGGCATCGATTTAGGCACCACCAATTCCGAAGTCGCCGTTGCCGAAAACGGCAAACTCCGCGTCATCGCCGACGACGGTAAAAACATCCTGCCGTCTGTTGTCGGCCTCGACGACCGCGGCGAACTGACAGTCGGCGAAACAGCCAGGAACCAATATCTGGTTTACCCGGAGCGCACCGTCAAATCGATCAAACGGCTGATGGGCCAGGACACCCGTGTCGAGCTGGGAGAGAATTCTTATACGCCACAGGAAATTTCCGCGATGATCCTGATGCGCCTGAAGGAGATCGCCGAACAGGATCTCGGCCGTCGGATCGACAAGGCCGTCATAACCGTTCCGGCTTATTTTTCCGACGCGCAGCGCCGGGCGACCCGCGAGGCCGGAGAAATAGCCGGGTTGGAGGTTGTCCGCATCATCAACGAACCCACTGCCGCCGCGCTCGCCTACGGTGCAGATCAAGAGCAAGGCAAACGCATGCTGGTTTACGATCTGGGTGGAGGCACCTTCGACGTCTCGGTGGTCAATATTCAGTCCGGCGTGGTCGAGGTATTGGCCAGCCACGGCGACAACCATCTGGGCGGCGACGATTTTGACCAGCAAATTGTAGACTTCCTGCTCGATTATCTGCGCAAACACCATCGAGTCGAGGCAAGCGGTCACAGCAAAGCGATGGCGCGTATCGCCCGGGCGGCGGAGCGGGCCAAATGGCAACTTTCCGACCAGCCGTATACCCGCATCGAGGAGGAATTCCTTCTGGAGCACGAAGGTGCCCCCGTTCACTTGGCGCTCGAACTTTCCCGCATGCAATACGAGGAAATGATCGAGGATTATGTCAACGCGACCTTGGATGCGGTGCATATTGCCCTTAAAGGCGCCAAACTGACCGCATCCGACATCGATCAAATCCTCCTGGTGGGCGGTTCCACCCGAACCCCTTGTATTCGTGAGCGGCTGTTCAACGAATTCGGTTTCGAGCCGCACGGCGAAGTCGACCCGGACCTTTGCGTGGCCTTGGGCGCCGCTGCCCAGGCTGCTCTGCTCGCCGGCCAGCAGGCGGCAACCGCACTGGTCGACGTTACCCCGTACAGTTACGGCACCAGTGCTGTGGGCCTGTTGGACGGGCAATATTACCCGTTCACCTTCGTCCCGGTCATCCACAAGAACAGCGCCCTACCCGCGCGCAAGAGCGAAGCGTTCATGACCACCTACGACGGCCAGGAAAAAGTCGAGATCACCATTTATCAAGGCGAGGACCCCGACGCGCTGAACAACACCAAGATCGGCGAATTCGAGGTCACGGGCCTGCGCGACGTTGAAGCCGGCAACGTCGTTACCCTGACTCTGGACCTGGATCTCAACGGAATTCTGCAGGTTTCCGCACAGGAAAAAGCGACCGGACTGGAAAAGTCGATTACCATCAAAAACGCCCTTTCCCGCCTGGATAGAGATACCCTGGACAACGCCAAACAGCGGATCACGGCGTTATTCGGACGCCTCGAACCGGATCCGGAGAAACATCTGGCAAAGGCGACCAGCGAGCGATCCTCGGCCTCGGAGATCGAGGCGGCACGTGCGCTGATTGCCAAGGCCGAGCGTCTGTTCGATCGCGTCTCGGCGGACGACCGCGAGGACATGATCGACCTGATCGAAAACATCACCGATTGCATAGACGCCGGAGACGTTGCCGGGCTGGAACGGCCGGTCGAACAACTGACCGACATCGTCTATTATTTGCAGCCGTGATGGAGCGCTGTCCCTGCTGCAATGCCCGTTTGCGCGGCGCAACCGTCTGCCGGCGCTGCGGCAGTGACCTAAGCAAGGCGCTGGCGGCCGAACAGGCGGCACAATTGTGGTTGCGCAGGGCGATAGATCATTGGTTGAAAAACGACGCCGCGCAGAGCCTTAAAGCCGCGGAACGCTCGCTATCGCTGAAATACTCGGCAACCGCTGCGGTCTTGCTCAACCAGGCACTTGATCGGCTGTGCCGCGACGTTTTGGAACTATTGGCGCTGCAACGGATATCCGCCGCCAAGCGGCGACTTTACCCGATCCGGCAACTCATATCCCACAACACGGCCTTACGGCACTTGGACGAGTTTACCGATTTCCTATTCATGAAACAACGATAACCCACGCGACAAGGCATCTACTGTCGAACGAGGAATTGTGCAATATTGATTGCAAAGAATACTTCCATAATCTGGCCCATACTCGACGATTCGCGTGATCGCCGGAAATTGCAGCGCTCATGTGAAACCGGCTACTGATACCGTTTCCATCAGCATCGAATTGTTGAACGAACATGCCGCCAACGGCTCGCTCTCGCACCGTATCGGTCAGAATAATCTACCGCCAAGCCATGAGACCGACGACTAGGTCCGGGCTCAACCGTTAACCGTCGTTCCGATTTTCCATGCCGATGCCGTCCGTCGCCGGATCAACGCTGTAAGAACCCACCCTCGATAATTCATCGAGCGCAGTGGTTTCCAACGAGCCCCGATACATAGCCAAACGAGAGGAATCCAACACAGGGATATGATCTTCATGCGCAGTGCTTACGTCCAGCCTCCAATTCAACCCGTATTCGGAGTTTCCGAGGGGTCGGTCCGATGCGTTGACGTGAACATGTAACAAGTCGGCCAAGGAACTTACTAGCTTGTAACCTTCTTCCCCTTCAGCTGCTGAACAAGCATATATATTAAGGCGGGCATCGGGGGTAAAGAACCGTTGGAAGTCGACGATCCGATGCTCTTGCTCTGCCAGCAATTCCAGCGTCACAATGCCCGAGCTGAATCGCAGCAAACCCGGTTTTCCGTGACACAGGATGCTCAATTCATTAATTGGCCGGTACCTCGATAGAATTTGACCGATTTCGGTAATCGGGTCGGACTGACCGAGCAAAATTTCAATCGAAACGTCGGAACGGATAGCATTAAGAAGGGAATTCAGATCTTCCAGCCCGGGGTCGGCAACGAGCAAAGGCTTAGGCAGCGGGGAAAGTTGAAAGCTTCGGTGCAGTGCAGACGTAAATTGAAGCCGTTGTGATTCCGGCTTGGAGAAATTGTTGTTATCCATTACGCCCCCGCACTTCACTTCTCAACTGATGACGACAAATGCTTTCATTGAGAGCAATCGACATGCCAGTCAAAGCCGTTAGCGGGTGGATTGGTGGACACAGCGGCGCAACCGAAGGCGAACTTACCAGTCAAGCTCAGTCCTTACCGATACAACTTGTCGTTGTCGCAGCGTTAAATCGGCAGATCTGTAAAAAAAGCCGACGAACCCGCCTGCAGTAATATTGCGATAAAGCGTAATCCCCTGATTACAGGATAGAAATACATATATTACATTGACGATGCAAGCTATTGATTACGTGCACTTAGAAACGATTGATTTATCGATATATTCTTATATCGAGTTAGAAATCTCTTTGTAAAAAATATTGACGTCAATCGACGTCCGAACGCAATCCAGGCTTATTAATTCTTTGAATACAAGCGTTTGAATTTAAGACAAGCGCTTTCGAGACATAAAAAAACTCCCGGTGCATCTACACCGGGAGTTCAGCCCGACGGCTTTGGTCTCGGAACAAGCCGAAATAATCACCGAAAACTATCGGATCAAGGGGAAAAGCTGCTGAATACCGTTGCGGTGGCGAATAACACCGTCGAGAGAATGAATTCTCCGGACATGAATCCGAAGATTCCGGTGACGAACAGCACTCCGACCAGAATATCTTTTTTCAGGATGCTCATAGTGATAACCCCAGATAAGTTAAGAAACGAGTTAGGGCAAACTATAATTAATACATCCATAATAAACAATATTACCAATACATGCTTAATAATTCCTTTATAAGAAACAATCAACCTGGAACTTTTGTTAGAACAACCGCTCCAATTTGCTTTTGATGTCGTTACTCGGAGAGCGTACGGTAACCGGAATTGTAATACAACAACGGTTTTCCCTCGCGGCAGGCGACTTTCTCGACTTCGCCGATAACGACCCAATGACTGCCTGCCGGCACTTGTTGGACCACTTTGCATTCGATAGAGGCCAGCGTATCGTCCAATACCGGTGAGCCTAATTCCCCCTCATGCCAGTTGACGTTGGCGAAACGCTCCTCCTGGCTAGTGCCGCCGGCGAATTGATTGGAAACGTCCTGCTGCGCTTCATTCAGAATGTTAACCGCGAAATGCTTGCTTTCCAGCATCACGTCGCCGGTATCGGCGGCTTGATTGATGCAAACAAGAATCAACGGCGGTTCCAGCGAAACGCTGCTGAACGAGGTTGCGGTCATCCCCTTGAGAGCGCCTTGTTCATTCTTGGAAGTCACAACGGTGACGCCAGTGGCCCATAATTTCAGAGCGCTTTTAAATTCGTGATCGTTAACTGCCATATTAGTCTCTACTCGATAATTGGGAACCACCCCGATTCGGTCGGCTGCGTAAAACAACCGGTTGCCGGTTTCTTAGATTAAACGTCTTCCTCGCGTTTGCCCGCCACGCCGCCAGGCTTGCTTGATCACCGTAAACGGGCCGTTGCCGGGAACCGTTCAAAACGACCGGCGCGGTGCTGTTGTTAGGCCCGATACGCTTAGCAAATTCGATGAAGTTAGCTCTTCGGCCGCATGTGCGGAAACAGCAATACATCGCGAATACTGGGCGAGTTGGTGAACAACATCACCAAGCGGTCGATTCCGATACCTTCCCCCGCGGTCGGCGGCATGCCGTGTTCAAGAGCCGTAATGTAATCGGCATCGAAGTGCATCGCCTCGTCGTCGCCCGCCTCCTTGTCCTCGACCTGTTTCCGAAAGCGTTCCGCCTGATCTTCGGCGTCGTTCAACTCGGTAAAACCGTTGGCGATTTCCCGCCCGCCGACGAAAAATTCGAAGCGGTCGGTAACATGCGGGTCCTGGTCGTTGCGTCTTGCCAATGGCGACACTTCCACCGGATAAGAAGTGATGAAGGTCGGATTCATCAGGCGGTGCTCGACCGTTTTCTCGAAAATCTCGATCTGCACCTTGCCCAGTCCGTAATTCTCCTTGACCGGAATACTCAATTTCTGGGCAACCCCGACCGCCGCTTCTCGGGTTGCAAGGTCGTCCGAGTTCAATTCCGGATTGAATCGCAGTATCGATTCCAGCACCGTCATCCGCTCGAACGGTTTGCCGAAATCGTACTGCTCGCCTTGGTAGTCGATCACGGTGTGGCCGACGACTTCCCGCGCCAATCCGCGCAGCATTTCCTCGGTCAGGTCCATCAGGTCGGTATATTCGGCATAGGCTTGGTAGAACTCCAGCATCGTGAATTCCGGATTATGCCGGGTCGACAATCCTTCGTTGCGGAAATTGCGGTTTAACTCGAATACCCGCTCGAAGCCTCCGACCACCAGCCGCTTCAAATACAATTCCGGCGCGATACGCAGGTACAGGCCCATATCCAAGGCATTATGGTGCGTCGTGAACGGTCTGGCCGTCGCGCCGCCCGGAATCATCTGCATCATCGGCGTTTCGACTTCCAGGAAGCTGCGCGCGATCAAAAATTCCCGGATATAGGTGACGATTTTAGAGCGCATCAGAAAAGTTTTGCGCGACTCGTGGCTCATGATCAGGTCCAAATACCGCTGACGATATTTGATTTCCTGGTCGGCGATGCCGTGGAATTTTTCCGGCAACGGGCGCAAGGCCTTGGTCAACAAGCGGACATCGTCGACCCGAACGCTGAGTTCGCCCGTTTTGGTCTTGAACAGCGTGCCCTCGGCGCCGATGATGTCGCCGATATCCCACTTCTTGAACTGCTCGTTATAAAACCCTTCCGGCAAGGCGTCGCGGGTAACGTACAGTTGAATCTTGCCGGACATGTCTTGGATATGGCAAAAGCTGGCTTTGCCCATGATCCGACGGGTCATCATGCGGCCGGCCAGTTTCACGCGTACCGGTTGCTGCTCGAGCTCTTCGCTGCTTTTTTCGCCGTATTCCGCCTGCAATTCGCCGCTGACGACATTGCGCCGAAAATCGGTCGGGAAGGCAATGCCTTCTTCACGCAAGGCGCTTAGCTTGGTGCGTCGTTGCTTGATCTGTTCCTGTTCGTCTAATTCGATTTCTGACATGCTTGATTGATTCCCATAAGGAGATAGGCAAAACCCGGTGATACGGATATCGACAGGATTTTACGCGTTTTCGGCAAAACCGTTAGAGACCGCTTTTCAAACTGGCCTCGATAAATTGATCCAGATCCCCATCCAATACGGCCTGGGTATTACCGGTTTCGACGCTGGTGCGTAAGTCCTTGATCCGCGATTGGTCCAATACATAGGAACGGATCTGGCTGCCCCAGCCGATGTCGGATTTGGAGTCTTCGACCGCCTGCTGGCTTTCGTTGCGCTTCATCATTTCCAGTTCGTACAACTTGGCCTTCAGCTGCTTCATCGCCGTATCCTTGTTCTTGTGCTGGGAACGGTCGTTCTGGCATTGCACGACGATGCCGGTCGGGTTGTGGGTAATCCTGACCGCCGATTCGGTCCGGTTGACGTGCTGCCCGCCCGCGCCGCTGGCCCGGTAAACGTCGATGCGCAAGTCCGCCGGATTGATGTCGATTTCGATATCGTCGTCGATTTCCGGCGAGACGAATACCGCGGCAAACGACGTATGCCGCCGATTGCCGGAGTCGAACGGCGATTTTCTGACCAGGCGGTGCACCCCGGTTTCGGTGCGCAACCAGCCGAAGGCGTATTCGCCCTCGAATCTAATCGTGGCGCTTTTGATTCCGGCCACGTCGCCCGGCGACTCCTCGATCAATTCGATCTTAAAGCCTTTGCGCTCGCCCCAACGCAAATACATGCGCTCGATCATCGACGCCCAGTCCTGGGCCTCGGTGCCTCCGGAACCGGCCTGAATATCCAAAAAAGCATTGTTGGCGTCCATTTCGCCGGCGAACATGCGGCGAAATTCCAATTCTTCGACTTTGGCTTCGAAGCCGTCCAGATCCTTGTCGACCGTGGCAATGGTTTCCTCGTCGCTTTCCTCCACCGCCATCGCCAGCAGCTCCTCGGCATCGGCCAATCCCCGGTCCAGCTCGCTGATGGTTTCGACCACGGCTTCCAACGAACCGCGCTCCCTACCCAGTGCCTGCGCCTGTTCCGGATTGTTCCAGACGGACGGATCCTCCAACTCACGAAGCACCTCGACCAGGCGCTCGCTTTTTACGGCGTAGTCGAGATAACTTTTCAGCGCCCGCACGCGCTGCGTCAAATCGGCGATCTGATGTTTAATCGGATTAATTTCTAGCATGAATGTTTATCCAATGACCATAAACCGAAAAGCGCGCGCTTTTCGGCTTGCTAACGAACCGGTTATTATAGCCTTACAAGCGACCGATTCACAGGGCCGAATTCATCCGGTAGCGGCGGAGAGCCCAGACGACGAAAAACACGCCGACCAGAAAGAAAGGGATACTTAGCAGTTGACCGGTGGTCATCCAAAAATCATGGCTGTACGATTCCTGGCGGGTTTTGAAAAACTCCAGAAAGAAACGCACCAGGAACACCAGCGCCGTGAACAGGCCGACAAGCAGTCCTTTGATAGGCTTATCGTAGGTTCGCTTATAGACCGCAAGCAACACCAAGAAGACCAACAGGTAACTGAACGCCTCGTAGAGCTGAACCGGGTGTCTCGGCACCGAATCGATACGGGCGAAAACGATGGCCCACGGCACGTCTGAAGGCAAACCCAGAATCTCCGAATTGAAAAAGTTGCCGACCCTGATCAAACTGGCGCCGAGAACACAGGACACCGCGACCCGATCCAACAACCAAAGATAGCTGTCGTCGGTTTTCCGTTTATACAAATACAAACAGACCAATACACCGAGGTAAGCCCCGTGGCTGGCCAGCCCGCCCTCCCAAACGGCGAGGAATTTCAGCGGATGACTAAAATAATAAGCCGGGTCGTAAAACAGGCAATGCGCCAGGCGGGCGCCGACCACCGTTCCTATCGCCAGATACCATAGCATCCGATCGAGATCTTCCACGTTCTTACTTTCCCGCTTATAGATCCATGCCATGACACCGTAACTGGTCATGAAGGCGGAGGCGAACATCAACCCGTACCAACGGATTTTCAACGGGCCCAACGACAACAGAATTGGATCGATATCCCAAACGAAATAACTCATGATGACTGACTTCGATATTCAAAAACCGGATAATTTATCATACTAAGCGGCACCGGCCCCACCGCCCGCGACGGCAAGTTCCCCCCGCCGCCATCGCATCGCGAAAATCAATCCCAGCGATCGTCTTTGACCTGCACCCTGCCGTCGACCATACGCAGTGGAAAAGTCGCTACGTTTTCGTAAGCCGGCGGGCACTTCACCTCGCCCGTCCTTACGCAGAACCGAGCGCCGTGGCGCGGACAAACGATTTCGTCGCCTTCCAACTCGCCGCTGGCGATCTCGGCGCCATCGTGAGTGCACACGTCTTCGATGGCATAAAATTGGCCGTCGATTTTGAACACGGCGACGTCACAACCGTCGACGTCGACTACTATGTTCTCGCCATCGGCCAGCGCAGCGGCCGCGACGACATCGATCCATTCCGACATAAACCCCTCTTGCCTATTTCAAATAAACGTCATAGCGCAGCAATTTACCCTGCCAACTCTGCTCGGGCGGGCCGCCGAGCGGCTCGGCGTAATCGGGACTTTTCACGACCACCCGCTTGCCTGCAACGGCATAGGCGGCGCGAAACAGCGCATCCCGATCGAGATCGTCGCCCAAGATATCGCGCAATACGGCCATCGCTTTTTTCGCCAATGCCGATTTTTTGCGCTTGGGCGGGAACATCGGGTCCAGATAGACGCAATCGGGCCGCTCGGGTAAACGCTGTAACAGCTCTATCGCATCGCCGACGATCAATGCCGGCACCGTTAACGATCGCCGCAACACCCACTCTTTAAGTGCCAGACGCTGCAGGCCGTCCTGCATTAATTCCGCCATTACCGGCGAACGTTCGATACAGGTTACTCGATAACCCATGCGAAACAAGGCCAGACTGTCCTGTCCCCAGCCGGTGGTCGCGTCGACGACGCTAGCGGTTTTCTTCCCGATAGCCTGGGCAAGCGCCCCGCTTTTCGGCGCCGGCCAGGAATGCTGTTCGCCCGGGCGCGGATCGATTTCGACCGTTAAACCGCCTTTTTTCAACAACTGCCGGTCCAGCAGTTTTAAACATCCGTTCCGGTAAACCAGAAAAAAATCGCCCGCCTCCGGCAGCCGGGCTTCATCCAGCGGCAGCAATGGCACGGCCAAACGCCGTGCCAGCACACTGCTCCGCTCGAACTCGGCTTCGCCGTCATAAACGACGGCCAACGGCGAAAGCGGCTTATTCATACCCGCAATCTTCGCCGGCGTACAACGCCATGCAATGCCCGGCGGCGACCACGACAGGCGTCGAGCGGGCCGATTCCCGATCGGATTCAAGCCGGACCATGCGTTCCCGTCATTCGGTGGAAACCGATTTCTCCCGGTTCTTGATCGCGGCATCCAAGGTATGCCAAGCCAGCGAGGCACATTTGACGCGCGCCGGATAGTCTCGCACCCCGGCAAGCACCGCCAGTTTGCCGATTGCCTGTAAATTGAGTTCTTCGTCCTTGCCGGTCACCATCTCGTGAACCTGATGGAACAGCTCCTCCGCCTCGGCTTCGGTTTTGCCCTTGATAATTTCGGTCATCAGCGACACCGAAGCAGTCGATATCGCGCACCCCGAACCCTGAAAACTGGCATCGGTGATCACGTCGCCGTCGAGCTTCAAATAAAGCGTCAAGCGGTCTCCGCACAGTGGGTTAAAGCCCTCCACTTCGCGGTCCGCATTTTCGATAACGCGAAAATTCCGCGGATTCCGGTTGTGATCGAAAATCACTTCCTGGTAAAGATCACGCAATTCATCAAACATTAGCCGAATACCTCTATTAGGGATTTAATTCCGTTCATCAACACATCGATTTCTTCTTTGGTATTGTAAACCGCGAACGAGGCCCGCGCCGTCGCCGGCACCGCGAAGAAATCCATCACCGGCATCGCGCAATGGTGGCCGGCGCGCACGGCGATACCCAGACTGTCCAGCATGGTCCCGATATCGTGCGGATGGATCTTATCCAGCACGAACGACAGGATCGCCCCTTTATGCCGCGCCTCGCCGATGATGCGTAAGCCGTCGATGCGTTGTGCCTGTTCGGTGGCATACGCCAACAGTTCCGCCTCGTAGGCCGCGATGCGGTCCATACCGATTTCGGTTAAGTAATCGATCGCCGCCCCCAGGCCGACGGCATCGGCGATACTCGGTGTACCGGCCTCGAACTTGTAGGGCAGTTCGTTATAGATCGTCTTGTCGAAAGTCACCTCGGTGATCATTTCGCCGCCGCCCTGATAGGGTTGCATGTCGGCGAGCAGGTCGTATTTTCCGTAAAGCGCGCCGATTCCCGAAGGTCCGTAGAGCTTGTGGCCGGAAAAGGCATAAAAATCGCAATCGAGGTCCCGTACGTCAACCGCCATGTGCGGAATCGCCTGTGCGCCGTCGAGCAGCACCGGAATGTTCTTGGCATGCGCCGCGGCGACAAGCTGTTTGACCGGATTGATCGAACCCAACGCATTGGACATGTGGACGACCGACACCAGGCGGGTTCTATCGCTGAGCAGTTGCTCGAACCGGTCCACCAGCAATTCGCCCTGGAGGTTGATCGGCGCCACCTTCAGCACCGCCCCGGTCTGCTGACACAGTATTTGCCACGGTACGATGTTGGAGTGATGCTCCATCGCCGTGATCAATATCTCGTCGCCGGCGCCGATGTTGGCGCGGCCGAAAGTCTGCGCCACCAGATTGATCGCTTCGGTGGTTCCCTTGACGAAAATGATTTCCTTGGTGCTGGCCGCGTTGATGAAATTCTTGACCTTTTCGCGCGCGCCTTCGTAGCGCTCGGTCGATTTGACGCTCAAGGTATGTACGCCGCGGTGTACGTTGGAATATTCGTGCCGATATAAATGAGAAATGCTGTCGATCACGACGTCCGGTTTCTGGCAAGTCGCGGCATTATCGAAATAAACCAGCGGCTTATTACGGATCTTTTCCTGCAGGATAGGAAAATCCGCGCGAATCTTATCTATCGGTAACACTGTCATTATGGTATTGATTGTTAAAAATTATTGTTGATTTACTGAAACTGCCGACTTATAGTTTTTTTCGAGCCAAAAACATTCCGCATCACCCTATGACGCCTTCCATCGCCCCTTTGCGAAAACACCTGACCGACCTCGAAGAATGGCACAGAATGGGGGAATCCGGCATTTTTCCGCCCGGCAGCCGCCTGGAACTGATTAACGGAGAAATTGTTGAAATGTCGCCAATAGGATCGAATCACGCCGGCCACTTAAATCGTTTAAATCAGCTTTTAATTCCACTTATCGAACACCAAGCGGTGGCCAGTCTTCGAAACCCGCTTCAACTCGGCGATTTCTCCGAACCGGAACCCGACCTCATGCTGTTGAAGCCCAATCCCGATTTTTACTGCTCCGGCCGTCCGCAGGCCGGCGACGTATTATTGCTGGTCGAAATCGCCGACAGTTCGCTGGAATACGACCGCACCCATAAATTGAAGCTTTATGCCGTACACAACATTCAGGAATACTGGTTGTTGAATCTGAACGATTGCTGCCTCGAGGTTTATCGCCGACCGCGCGGCGAAACTTACGACGAAAAGATCACGCTGCGCCACGGCGATACCGTCAATCTGTCGCTATTGCCGGATATCGCCATTCAGGTCGGGAGCATATTATAACCATTCCATCTCCACGCCTTGCTGCGGAAAACGCCGCAGCAACTGCGCCAATACCAGGTCGTGCAAATCCTTGATGTCGATCTTGTTGACCATTTCGTTGGCGAAAGCGAAGGTCAACATATTTCTTGCCGTCGCTTCGTCGATGCTGCGCGACCGCAGATAAAACACCGATTTATCGTCCAACTGACCGACCGTCACGCCATGCGCGCATTTTACATCATCGGCATAGATTTCCAGTTGCGGCTTGGTGTCTGCCTCGGCGTCGTCGGATAGCAGCAGATTGCGGTTGCTCATTTCCGAATCGGTTTTCTGGGCATCCTCGGCGACGATCACCCGTCCCTGAAAAACGCCTCTGGCCCGCTGGTCCAACACGCCTTTGTACTGTTCGCGGCTGATGCCGTGCG
>JBNLFT010000013.1:0-29617 GCA_050305675.1 Methylococcaceae bacterium | reverse complement strand
TTGTTGCTTCAAATAGTCGAATAGCTGGGTTCGGTCGCCGACGATATCGCGCGGCGCCTGCGCGAACAAGGCGCAGACGTGGTTGCCGGTAATCGGCGTCAAGGCCCGTTGCTTGCGCAGGTTGAAGGCGTAGGGAACGCAGTAGGCGTCGCCGGGGCGGCCGGGCCGCAGTTGCTCCAGCGCCCGCATCAGGCAGCCGATATAATACAGGCTGGTGCCGGTCAGGCCGACCGTTTTCCTGGCGCGGGCGAGTATGCGTTCGGTTTGCGCCTGGTCCAGCCGGTATACCGAATAGTTCAGGCGCTGCGGCGGGTTGTCGCAATCGAAAGGCTGTATGCTTTCCAGCTTGTCCAGGCTGTCGATATAGCGTTTGCCCTTCCACAACAGTCCGATTTTTTGCCACCAGCGGTATTTGGCCAATTGCGCGTAGACCAGCGGCTCGACCGCCGGAGAGCCGAAGCGGTCGCGTTGAGTCGCATCGGCCGTGCACAAGAATTTCAGGATCAGGTCGGCACCGCGGGCGTCGCCGAAAGGATGCAGCCAGCGGGTGAAAAACAGGTGTTTGGTGGGGCCGCTCAGTAAATGGAACTCGATCGGCGGCGTGGTTTCGCGCGGCAGTTTTTCGTTGACGATGCGCGCTATCGTGGCACGCTGGAATTCGGTTTCGTCGCCGTCTGCCGGGCATTGGTGTTGCAAGAACAGCGCGGGCGGATGGTCGCGTTTGCACCAGTAAAAGCGGCGGCCGATTTGCCGCAGACCGGCCTGCGCCACGGGAAAGCGTTCGCCGAATTCGGCGATCCGCCGTTGCAGTTCGCAAACGTCGGGAGCATTGCTCAATTCCAGTGCAAAACAGCCGTAACTGCCGGCCAGGCCGTCGCGGCGGATTTCGTCGTCCATGGCCAGGGTAAAACTGTCGGCCGGATTCAGCCTTTCGAGTACGGATGAGTTATCCACCGTCATCCTTTTTTATGGCGCAACACCCATTGTTCCAGGGCGTTGAAGGTTTGCACGTTGTCCGGTTCGATTTCCGTATCGGGCAGGGTGACGCCGAACTGGTCCTCGATGAACATGATCAAGCGCATGATGCCCATGCTGTCGAGGCCCGCTTCCAAAAGATCGTCGTCGTCGCCGAAACGGTCCGGTTCTGCGACGAACACCAGCTCCTGAAAGATAAAGTCGCGTAGTTTCTTTTTCATGGTCTTGGTACGTTATACTTATGGCGGCCAATGATAGCCGATTGCGGCTACAATAGTCATCACGATTCGGGCCGACCGTTTAATCGCGGGCGGTAATGGTGGGTTAGCCCACGGCAACTTTCGAGAGATTTTTTACCCTATGAATAAGGACGGACTGGCTGGCCGGCACCATGGCTGAGAGCGGCAATGTCGTCATTATCGGTGCGGGACCGGCCGGCAGCATTGCCGGCGCCCTGTTGAGTAGGCAAGGCCACCGGGTGACCGTCGTCGAACGTGACGCCTTTCCGCGTTTTTGCATCGGCGAAAGCCTGTTGCCGCAATGCATGGAATTCATTGCCGAGGCGGGTATGCTGGAGGCGGTTCAGGCGGCCGGGTTTCAATTGAAAACCGGTGCCGCTTTTCTGCATCACGACAAGTACTCCGAATTTTGTTTCGCCGACAAATTTACGCCCGGATTCGACACAACGTTCCAGGTGCAACGTGCCCGTTTCGACGCGTTGCTGGCCGAGCAGGCGCAAGCTTCGGGCGTAAAGATCCGCTGGCGGCACCAGGTGGTGGCGGCGGATTTCAGCGCCGAACCGGTACTGACCGTCAACGACGAAAACGGCGAACCCTATACGTTGAACGCGGATTTCGTCCTCGACGCCAGCGGTTACGGACGGGTGTTGCCGCGACTGTTGGAGTTGGAAAAACCGTCCGATTTTCCGTTTCGGCAAGCGCTGTTCACGCATCTGGAAGACCGCATCGACGACCCCGGCTACGACCGCAATTTGATCAGGATCATCGTTCATCCGCAGCTGGACGACGTCTGGTTTTGGCTGATTCCGTTCAGCAACGGCCGTTGCAGTCTCGGCGTGGTCGGCAAGCCGGAGCTATTCGCCAGGCCGGGGCTGGATAACGAGGCGCTGCTGCAACGCTTGATCGGCGAGGAACCGGGGCTGTCGGCGCTGTTGCATAACGCCGTGTTCGATACCCCGGTCAGCACGCTGGCCGGTTACAGCGCGAATGTCAAAACCCTTTACGGCAACGGCTTCGCCTTGTTGGGCAACGCCGGCGAATTTCTCGATCCCGTATTTTCCTCCGGCGTCACGATCGCGATGAAGTCGGCCAGTCTGGCGGCCGCGGTATTGGATCGTCGGTTTCGGGGCGAGTCCGTCGATTGGCAACGCGAATTCGCCGAGCCGCTGCAACAGGGCGTGGAGACCTTTCGCACCTTTGTTGGTGCGTGGTACGACGGCGGTTTTCAGGATGTCGTGTTTTATCCGCATCTGAAGCAGGCCGAACAAAAGAACAACATCAAGCAAATGATCTGTTCGATTCTGGCCGGTTATGTCTGGGACGACAGCAATCCCTACGTCAAAAATCATCGTCTGCGCCTGAAAACCCTGGTAGAGCTGTGCCGCGAGCCGGAATGGCGATGACGCTGTTTCTGAACGACCTGGGCTTGCTGTGCGCGGCGGGCAACAACAAAGACGAGATCTTGAAACGGCTGCAAGCCGGCGACCGCACGGGCTTAACCTATACCGACCGCTATTCTCCGGGGCAACCGGTCTACGTCGGCGCGGTGCCGGGCGAGTTGCCCGAGATCGGCGAGCAATACGCCGTCTACGCCTGCCGCAACAATCGGTTGCTGCTGGCTGCGCTGAATCAGATTCGGCCGACGGTCGAGGCGATGATCGCCAAATACGGGCCGAATAGGGTCGGCGTCGTCATCGGCACCAGCACCTCCGGAGTCAGGAATACCGAGTTGGCGCTGGCCGAGGTCGCCTCCGGGCGCCCCAAACCGCCGTGGTTTCACTACAAGCAGCAGCAGTTCGCAGGCGGCGCCGATTTTCTCGCCTCTTTGCTGGGCCTAAAGGGCCCCGCCTACGCCGTTTCCACCGCGTGTTCGTCCAGCGGCCGAGCCTTCGCCTCGGCGCGCCGGTTGATCGCTTTGAAGCTGTGCGACGCCGTCGTCGTCGGCGGCGCCGACAGTTTGTGCCGGTTTACCGTCTCCGGTTTCAGTGCGCTGGAATCGGTGTCAACCGGACGCTGCAAGCCGTTCGGCCGGCACCGCGACGGCATCAATCTGGCCGAGGCGGTCGGCTTGTTCGTGCTCAGCCGTGACGAAGGACCGGTGCGCCTGTGCGGCATCGGCGCCAGCAGCGACGCTTATCATTTCTCGGCGCCCGATCCCGACGGCGGATCGGTCATCGGAGCGATGCGGATGGCGCTGGGCGAGGCCGGCCTGCGGCCGCAGCAAATCGATTATATTAATTTGCACGGTACGGCCACGCCGTTGAACGACGCGATGGAAAGCAAAGCCGTCGAGCGGGTGTTCGGCACGGAAGTCGCGGCCAGTTCGACCAAGGGGATGACCGGCCATGCCTTGGGGGCGGCCGCCGCGCTGGAGCTGGGGTTGTGCTGGTTGCTGTTGAGCCGGACGGAAGACGACGCCGTGTTGTTGCCGAACATCAATGACGACGAAGCGGACGATACGTTGCCGGGGTTGAATTTCGTCCGTCCCGGACAAAGGCTGGGACGCGCCGTCGGCCATTGTCAGAGCAACTCCTTTGCCTTCGGCGGCAACAACATTTCCATCATCGTGTCGCGGTCATGAAGGATTGGCGGCGGTTTGATATCGGGGAATTGGTGCCGCACGGCGGCAACATGATATTGTTGGAGCGGGTGGTTGAATTCGAACCGGAACAGATGGTCGCGGAGGTGATCGTTCGGGCCGGCGATTTGTTCGGCGACCGGCATTCGGTACCCGCATGGCTGGGCATAGAATATATGGCGCAAACGGTTGCCGCGTTGGGCGGTATGAAACGGCGTCTGGCCGGCAAACCGATCAATCTCGGGTTTTTGCTGGGTACCCGGCGCTACGAATGTAATGTGGACCGGTTTGCGGTGGGGACGGTTTTGACGGTCGGCGTCAGGCATATCATCCAGGACCAGGGTCTGGGGGTGTTCGACTGCCGCATCGAAGGAGAAAACATCGAGGCGGCCGCCAAGTTAAACGTCTATCAGCCCGATTCCGCGGTAAACCGGGTAATTAGCGATTGAAGAGAAGATGAGTGAAACTGTTTTGGTGACCGGCTCGAGCCGAGGCATCGGCAAGGCCATCGCCTTGTATTTGGGGCAACAGGGGTTCGATGTGGTGGTGCATTGCCGCCGCCGCCGCGAAGAGGCGGAGCGGGTTGCCGATGAGTTGCGGGCGATGGGGCGGTCGTCGCGGGTCCTGCAATTCGATTTGGCCGATCGGGAACAATGCGCGCGACTGCTGAGCGAAGACGTCGAGGCCAACGGAGCGTATTACGGCGTGGTCTGCAACGCCGGCGGCAGCGCCGACAACGCATTTCCGGCATTGACCGGCGAGCAGTGGGACTGCGTCGTGCATACTAATCTGGACGGATTTTACAACGTGCTGAATCCGCTCATCATGCCGATGATCCGGCGCCGCAAACCGGGCCGTATCGTTACCTTATCGTCGGTTTCCGGGCTGATCGGCAACCGCGGCCAGGTCAATTACAGTGCGGCCAAGGCCGGCATCATCGGCGCCACCAAGGCGTTGGCTCTGGAATTGGCCAAACGCAATATTACGGTCAATTGCGTTGCCCCCGGGCTAATCGATACCGAGATGACGGAACAGCTGCCGCTGGACGAGATCAAAAACATGATTCCGCTGCGGCGGGTCGGCGCCGCCAGGGAAGTGGCGGCCGCGGTCGCGTTTTTGCTGTCCGCCGACGCCGCCTACATTACCCGTCAGGTGATTTCGGTCAACGGAGGGTTGTGCTGATGAAACGGGTCGTGGTGACCGGCATGGCGGCGATCACTCCGCTGGGTAACGATTGGGAAACGGTGGCGGACAAGCTGAAGACGCAAACCACCGGCATCAGGCACATGGCGGATTGGGACAAATACAACGGCCTCAACACCCGGTTGGCGGCACCGGTCGAATTTTCCCGGCCCGAGCACTATACCCGCAAACAGGTGCGCGGCATGGGGCGGGTGGCGATGCTCGGCACCTACGCGACGGAACTGGCGCTGCTCGACGCCGGCCTGCTCGGCGACCCGCTGTTGCGCAGCGGCCGGGTGGGCGTTTCCTACGGCAGTTCCTCGGGCAGTTTCGACGGCCTGATCGATTTTACCAAGATGCTGCTGAATTTCGATAAAGGCGGGCTCAACGCGACATCCTATATCCGCATGATGGGGCATACCTGTCCGGTCAATATCAGTCTGCATTTCGGCATCAACGGCCGCATTATCCCGACTTCCAGCGCCTGTACCTCCAGCAGCCAGGGCATCGGCTATGCGTACGAGGCGATCAAACACGGCCAACAATCGGTCATGGTGGCGGGCGGCAGCGACGAGTTATCCGCTTCGCAGGCCGCCGTCTTCGACACGCTGTTCGCGACCAGCCTGCGTAACGACGAGCCCGACAAAACCCCGCGGCCGTTCGACAAGGAGCGCGACGGTCTGGTGATCGGCGAAGGCGGCGGCAGTTTTATTCTGGAAGAGCGCGAACATGCCTTGAGCCGGGGCGCAACAATCTATGCCGAAATCGTCGGTTTCGGTACCAATTGCGACGCCTTGCACGTGACCCAACCGGACAGCGAAAGCATGCAGGTGGCGATGCGGCTGGCCTTGCAGGATGCCGGCCTGGAGCCTGCGGCGATCGGTTACGTCAGCGCCCACGGTACCGCTACCGAACTGGGCGATATCGCGGAAAGCCACGCCACGGCGGCCGTGCTGGGCGAGCGCGTCCCGATCAGTTCGATGAAAAGCTATACCGGGCACACCTTGGGCGCCTGCGGCGCGATAGAGGCGTGGGCGGCGCTGAGGATGATGCGCGAAGGTTGGTTTCACCCGACCGCCAATCTGCAACAGGTCGACCCCGCGTGCGCCGAACTCGACTACATCATGGGCGGCGTTCGCCGGCTCGATTGCGACATTTTGATGAGCAACAATTTCGCCTTCGGCGGCATCAATACGTCGCTGATATTCAGGCGGGTTTGAACGCCACCAGATTCAGCAGCGTTTCTTCGCGTTGCCGCGGCGGAGGGAAGCCGAAAAACTCGAATGTGCCCAGGTCCCAGCGGCTCCACCAAAGATAAGGCTTGGAAACGGCTTCGGGCGAAACGCTGAAGCCGCTAGCCCGAATCAGTTCCAGATATTGCTCGGCCGTTTTCTGCACCGACATCGGATGGCGGAACAGCAGCCGGATTACCAGCGAGTGGATGAATTTACGGCAGGATTCGGCGAACAGCAGCACGCCGCCGGGTTTCAGCACCCGGTAGAATTCGCCCATGGCCTGTTCGTGTTCGATCAGGTGATGAAAGCTTTGGTGGCAGAACACCAGGTCGAAACTGTTGTCCGCGTAGGGCAGCCGCTCGGCGTTCCCGGCCGTGATGCTCACTTGGGCCCGGCAGCGTCGGCCGTGGCGGACGGCGTCGGCTATCAGCGTGCGGTCGATTTCTATCGCGCACAGCGAGTCGGGGGAAAAGCGTTGGTCCAGCAAATCGAAGGAGTGCCCGCGGCCGCAGCCGATATCGAGGACAGTCGGAAAGCGGGCCGGATGCTCCGGAAGCAATCGCTGCAGATCGTTCAAGGCCCTGTTTAGGACGTGGTTCAACCAGACGGACGAATTTAGGAACCAAATGCCGAAAGCCGATTCCTTGACCCAGCGGGTATTTTTTTTCATTGCAGGCGATGTGGTAATGTGGCGGACGCAGGCTTGAAAACATAACCCGAATCAAAAGATCCGGCAAGTTATTCGAAATTCCGGCCGGGACAAGGGGGAATCGAGATGGGTAGGATTGAAATTATCGAGGCCGATATTACGCGGTTGCAGGCCGACGCTATCGTCAACGCCGCCAATAGTTCGTTGCTCGGCGGTGGCGGCGTCGACGGTGCGATACACCGGGCCGCCGGGCCCGAATTGTTGCAGGAGTGTCGGACCCTGCACGGCTGCGAAACGGGCCGCGCCAAGATCACCGGCGGGTACCGCCTGCCGGCCGACTATATCATCCATACCGTGGGGCCGGTTTGGCGGGGCGGGCGCGAGGGCGAGCCCGCGTTGCTGGCGTCCTGCTACCGCGAGTGTTTGGAGCTGGCCCGACAATACCGGCTACGGAGTATCGCCTTTCCGGCGATATCCTGCGGCGTTTATCGTTTTCCGCTCGAGCTGGCGGCCGCAATCGCGATCCACACGGTCCGTCTGGGGCTGGCCGATAATCCTGAACTGCGGAAGGTTTATCTGGTCTGTTTTGGAGAGAGAGTGCTGACGGCGTACAATGAGGCATTTGTAAAAGAGAAGGTTGACGATGGCTGAAAAACAAATGACAGAGCAGGAATGGCGGGAAAAATTGACCCCTGAGCAGTTTAACGTCTGCTGGAGAAAGGGGACCGAAGCGCCGTTTACCGGTAAATATGCCGACTGCAAACAGGATGGAATCTACCACTGCGTGTGTTGCGGGAATGCGTTGTTCGATTCCGCCAGCAAGTACGATTCCGGGTCCGGCTGGCCGAGCTTCTGGGACGCGTTGAACGAACGGAGTTTGAATCGGGTGCTCGATGAAAGTCACGGCATGCGGCGGGTGGAAGTGACTTGCCAAGCTTGCGGCTCCCATTTGGGACATGTGTTCGAGGATGGACCGCAGCCTACCGGCCTGCGCTATTGCATCAATTCGGAGGCGCTGGATTTAAAGGAAAAAACATGACGGCACACGAACAAGTTAGGGATCTGTTGGCTTTCATCGACGCCAGCCCCAGTCCCTGGCACGCGGTTGCCGAAATGGAGCGGCGCTTGCGGCAATACGATTTCCTGCGCCTGTACGAAACCGATCAGTGGACGCTAAAACCCGGCGGACGCTATTACGTGGTTCGCGACGACTCCTCGATGATCGCGTTTGCGGTTGGCGATAGGCCGCTTCCCGAAACCGGGTTCAAGATCTTGGGGGCACATACCGATTCGCCCGGCCTGAGGGTCAAACCGAATGCCGCCGGATTGGTCGACGGCTTGGTCAGAGTCAACGTCGAGGTTTACGGCGGTCCGATTTTGGCGACCTTTACCGATCGCGACTTGAGCCTGGCCGGTAGAGTCAGCTACAAGGCCGACGACGGCGATATCGCCAGTTGCCTGCACCGCTTCGAACAGCCTTTGCTACGGTTGCCCAATCTGGCGATACACATGAACAGAAAAGTCAACGACGAGGGCTTGAAGCTGGACAAACAGCTGGAACTGCCTTTGTTGTTGACGGCCTGGGCGGAGGACCAGTTGCCGCCGGGATATTTTCGCGAGCTGTTGCAGCGCGAGACTGCGGTCGACAAGGAACGGATCTTGAGTTGGGAATTACACGTCTACGACACCCAGCCCGGCGCTTTCTGGGGAGCGGATCAGGAGTTTTACAGCGACAGCCAGTTGGATAATCTCGCCTCCTGCCATGCCGGATTCAGCGCTTTGCTCGATCAACGAGTTCTGGAATCGGGTACAACCAAGGTTTGCGCGTTCTTCGACCATGAAGAAATCGGTAGCGGCAGCAACAAAGGGGCGGACGGTTGCTTTCTGCCCGATGTGTTGGAGAGGGCGGCCCGAGCGCTCGGCTGCGACCGGGATGGCTATCAAAGGACTCTCGCGCGCAGTTTCATGATCAGCGCCGACATGGCGCACGCCTACAACCCGAATTTCCCCAACGCCTATGAACCGGACCATAAGGTCATGGTCAATCGGGGGCCGGTGATCAAGGTCAACGCCAATCAGCGCTACACGTCGGAGAGTGTCTCCGAGGCCATGTTCATGGACTGGTGCCGGCAAGCCGGGGTGGACTGGCAGCACTATTCCCATCGGACCGATATCGCTTGCGGCAGCACGATCGGGCCGATGCTGTCGGCCAGACTGGGTATCCGTACCGTGGACGTCGGCAATCCGATGTGGGCGATGCACAGTGCGCGGGAAAGCGCGGGCGCTAAGGATCATGCCGCGTTGATCGGCGTGTTGCGCTGTTTTTACGGTAAGGGATAGCTTATGGTGTGAAATAGACTATGCTTATGCTCTTAGACTTTTTCACACTTAAATTTAAGGGATAGCAAGCTGCCCGAGTCACTCGGCAGTTTGGCCGACGAACTGATGCTGCTAAGACGGATACTATTTGTTTTTTGTCTTTCCTCGCTGGCTTTGGCAAACCAGCCGGTACTGGAATACAAAGTCAAGGCGGCATACCTCTACAATTTCACCAAGTTCATCACTTGGCCGGATAAACACAGCGATACGTTTAATCTGTGTATCCTGGGCGCCGATCGCTTTGTAACCCTGTTAAAGCCGTTGGAACAACGCACCGCGATGGGGAAGCCGATCCATCTGAAACGGCTAGACGCGATCCAACAAGCCGGTCCCTGCGATATCCTCTACATCGACGATGCCGCAACGCTCGGCGGCGGATCGAAGCAGCCCTTGCCCGCCGTCTTTTACGACGGCTCCTTGGACGGCATCCTGACGGTTAGCAGCCAACCGTCTTTTGCCCCGCGCGGAGGTATGATCGGATTTATACTAAGCGACGGCAAGATTCGCTTGCAGGTTAATCTGGCGGAATTGAAAAAGAACGGACTGAAGATCAGCGCGAAATTGATGGAAGTCGCTGAGCTGGTTGAAGGAGAGAACCATGAATAAGTTTCTGCACTATTTGTCCATCAAATGGAAATTGCTGTCGATACTCAGTTTTTCCAGCATTTTGTCGTTGTTGCTGGCGTTGTTGTTACTGGTCTTTGTCGAAGTCTTCGAGCTCAAAAACAAGGTTAGCGGGGATTTAACGGCGTTGGCCAGCCTGATCGCCAACCGCAGTACCGCGGCATTGAGCTTTGACGACCCTACCGTGGCTGCGGAAAACCTGAGCGTGTTAAAGGAAATGGCCGAGATCCAAACGGCATGCCTCTACGACAGTGACGGCAAGGTCTTTACGTCGCTATACAAGCAAACCGAGCGCAAACCGGGTTGCCCGCGTTCGTCCGAGAAACTGAAAACGCACTTCGACCAGTTGCAGTTGTATGTCATCGAACCGGTCCTCCTGGACGGGGAGCCGATAGGCGGAGTTTATATCGCCGCCGACCTGTTGCCGCTGCTGTTGCGTAAACTTCAGTTCATCGGCTTGGTATTGGCCATCTTGTTGATCTCCTCGCTGATCACCTTTTTCCTGACCGCGCCGCTGCTGAATCTGGTGTCGGAGCCGATCACCAAGTTGGCGGTCACGGCGCGCAAGATTAGCCGGGAAAAGAATTATTCGCTGCGTGCACTGAAACACAGCGAAGACGAATTAGGGGTTTTGGTCGATGCCTTCAACAACATGATCGAAACGGTCGATCAGCAGAACAAGGCATTGGTGAGCGTCAAGAATAATTACCTGGCGCTCTACGACAACAATCCGACGATGGTGTTCTATTTGAACATGGACGGTTTGGTGCTGTCGGTCAACCGCTTCGGTGCCAAGCAATTGCATATGACCGCCGAACAGGTGCAGGGTTGCCTGATATACGACTTTATCCATCCCGACGACATCAACGCGATCAGGGCCTTGTTCGATCTGTGCCAGCTGAATATCAACAAGGTTTACAAGCAGGAAGTCAGAATCATTTGCGACAACGGCAGCATTCTCTGGGGCAGGGTTTCGGCCCGTTTGCTGGCCATCGAAAAAGGCGAGCGCAACATGCTGCTGGTTTGCGAAGATGTGACCGAAACCAAACGGTTGACCGAAAAAATCGAGTATCAGGCCCGTCACGACGCCCTGACCGGTCTGGTTAATCGCAGAGAGTTCGACATCTATGCGCAGAAATTGGTGGAGCGCAGCAGGCGGATTCGGGGCGAGCATGCCTTGTGCTATCTCGACCTGGATCAGTTCAAGGTCGTAAACGATACTTGCGGCCATCTGGCCGGCGACGAGTTATTGCGCCAGTTGGGTGAATTGCTGCGGCAGAATATAAGGCAGAACGATGTTTTGGCGCGCCTGGGCGGCGATGAATTCGGTATTCTGATGTACGATTGCCCGCTGGGGCAGGCGATCAACGTCTGCGAAAAGTTACGCAACGTCGTGCGGGATTTCCAATTCGGGTGGGAGGACCGAAGTTTCAGCGTCGGCGTCAGCATCGGCGTGACCTTGATTAACAGCACCAGCGGCAATGCCGTGGAGTTGCTGAAAATGGCGGACGCCGCCTGTTACGCGGCCAAGGACAAAGGCCGCAACCGGGTTCATGTTTTCAGTCCTGACGATGAAGAATTGGCTTCCCGGCAAGGGGAAATGCAATGGGTGCAGAAAATTCAGCAAGGCATAGAACGCGATCGCTTTTGCCTCTATGGGCAGCTGATCGTGCCGGTCGGCGACAGTAACGAAGGTCTGCATTTCGAAACCCTGATCCGCTACCGCAACGAGCACGGTGTCGCCGTGCCGCCGGGAGCCTTTTTGCCGGCCGCGGAACGCTACAACATGGCGGCCGCGCTCGACCGCTGGGTGATCGAAAACCTGTTCGCCTGGTTGGCGGGGCAAGCCGGCGTACTGGACAAGGTAAGTCTGTGTTCGGTCAATTTATCCGGCCTGACCTTGTCGGACGAAAGCATGCAGGCGTATATCGACAATGCCTTCCGGCACTGGCAGATTCCGACCCAAAAGATTTGCTTCGAGATCACGGAGACCGCTGCGATCAGCAATCTGGGCTATGCCCGGCAATTCATCGATCATTTCAGGCAAAAAGGGTGTAGTTTCTCGTTGGACGATTTCGGCAGCGGCTTGTCGTCGTTCGCCTATTTGAAGAACCTGCCGGTGGATTTCTTAAAGATCGATGGCCTGTTCGTCAAGGATATCTTGGACGATAAGGTCGATCTGGCGATGGTCGAGTCGATCAATTCGGTCGGTCATGTGATGGGAAAGAAGACCATCGCCGAGTTTGTGGAAAACGAGGAAATACTGGCTAAACTTAGCGAATTAGGTGTCGATTATGCCCAAGGCTACGGTATTGCCAAGCCGGTGCCGTTGGGCGAACTGTAAGGCGGTAATCAATCTTCTCATGAATAAAACAGGGGTTACACGGTTAGGTTTTGCGCTGTCGTTGCTGTTAGGCAGCAGCTGCGGCTATGGTCAGGATAACATGGACGATTTTTTTTCCTTGTCTCCCTCCGAGTTGGCCAATATTCAGGTAACGATCGACACCGGCACCGCCAAGCCGATATTTCGTTCCGCCGCAGTGACCAGCGTTATTACCGCCGAACAGATCACCGAAATGGGGGCCACCGAGTTACACGAAGTGCTCGATACCGTGCCGGGTCTGCATGTGAGTCTTGAATCCGTTACCACGGATTATATTAATACGATGCGCGGTATCGCCAACACGACCAATTCCGAAGTCCTGGTGTTGATGAATGGCAGCCGCTATTCGGTGCCGTACAAAGGCAGCCATATGCAGGGCATGGAAATTCCGGTCGAGGCGATCCAGCGCATCGAGGTCATCCGCGGGCCGGGGTCGGCGTTGTACGGCGCCGACGCCTTTGCCGGGGTGATCAATATCATCACCAAGAAAGCCGGCGATATCGACGGTGCGGTGATCGGCGGCAGGGGCGGTTCCTGGGGCACGCGCAGCACCTGGGGCCAGCTCGGACAGACCTGGCAGGGGTGGGACGTCGCCGCCAGCCTGCAGTACAACAATAACGGCGCCGACGGCGATCGGATTATCAAGGCCGATGCTCAGACCGCGGCTGATACGGCGGTAGGCACCCAAGCGTCGTTGGCGCCCGGGCCGATGCAGACGCAGTGGGAGCGGTGGAATGCCCATTTAAACCTGCAACGTAAATATGTCGACGTCAATTTTTGGGCGTTCAGCGAGGTTAATGCGGGGTTGCGGGCGGGGGCCGGCGGTTCGCTGGACAACCGAGGGCATTTGGATGGAGAGAATTTTTTGGCCGATGTTAAATTGTCGACCGAAGATGCTCTGGACGATTGGGAACTGCAGGCTCACGTTAGTTATTTGACGACGGCCATCGACACCGAAATCTATAATTTCCCGGCTGGTAGTTTGTTACCGATAGACGTGCGCGGAAATCCCACGCAGGATCCAACAGCAATTTCTAAGTTTGTGTTTTTCCCCGACGGGATGCGAACCAATATCGGCATCGAAAACCGGATGCCGGTGGTTGAATTGAGCGACTTGTACAAAGGGCTCGACGACCATCTGGTCCGCTTCATCGCCGGCTATCGCTACGAGGCCGTTTTTACCAGCGAGAGTAGGAATTATGGTGTCGGTATTTTGGATGGTTCTGCATTAACGCCTCCTTCTCCTCTTATCGATGTAACTGGAACTCCACTGACCTTTCTATCCAACCGCCACCGCGACATCTGGTCGTTGGCGTTGCAGGACGAATGGCAATTCGCGTCCGGCTGGCAACTGACCGCCGGCATCCGTTACGACGAATATTCGGATTTCGGCAGCACCTTCAACCCGCGCGCGGCGTTGGTCTGGGACGTCAACGACAAACTGACCGCCAAACTGTTGTACGGGCAGGCCTACCGGGCTCCCAGTTTTCTCGAACAGTATCAGCAAAACAGCCAACTGTTTGTCGGCAATCCGGGGTTGAAGCCGGAAGAAATCGAAACGGTCGAACTGGCTTTCGATTATCGTCCGGTACAGGATTTTCGCACCACGCTGAACATTTATTTCTACGAGATAACGGATTTAATCAGCAACCAAATCGACCGGACCAATACCGCGGCGTCCGGCTTGAAGAACAGCGAAGGACAGGACGCCTTCGGCACCGAGGTCGAATGGGACTGGAAATTTCACGAGAATTGGAACATACGCGGCAATTACGCCTGGCAATATGCGCGCAACAAGGAATTCAACCGGCGCGTCAGCGGGGTGCCGGAACATAAACTTTACTCGGCGTTGGCATGGAGCTTCATGCCGCAATGGCAGTTGCAAACCCAGTTGAACTGGGTCGGCCACCGGATCAGTCCGCTCGGCGATAGCAGGGTGTTGGACGATTACGAAACGGTCGACATCACGCTGAACGGGCGAAAATTGTTCGGTCATCTCGACGTTACCGCCTCGGTGCGGAACCTGTTCGACAGCGACGGCAAGGAACCGGCGATCTCGGCCTATCCCGATAGCCTGCCGATTCCCGGCCAGAGTTTTTATTTCGAAGCCGTCTTGCGTTTTTGAACCAAATGGTCCATGCGGGCGACGAAAACCTTGCTCCGTGCGACGGCGAACTGTATCTGGTCAGGGGGTTTTATCCGCCGCAGCAGGCCGACAGTCTGTTCCAACGTTTGTCGCAGGAGCTGGACTGGCGGCAGGAGGAGATTTCGGTCTATGGGCGCCAAGTCAAGGTGCCGCGCCTGATGTGCTGGTACGGCGATCCCGGGATGAATTACCGCTATTCCGGGGTCGACCATGCACCGGAACCGTGGACCGCTACGCTGTTGCAAATCAAAGCCGACGTCGAGCGGGCATTGGGAACCCATTTCAACAGCGTCATGGCCAATTTGTATCGGGACGGGCGCGATTCGATGGGTTGCCATGCCGACGACGAAAAAGAACTGGGTCTAAACCCGGTGATCGCATCGTTGAGCTTCGGCGAGCGGCGTTTAATCCGGTTCCGCCATAAGAAGAAGCTGCTTAAGCTGGAACTCGAGCTTGCCCACGGCGATTTGTTGTTGATGGGGGGAGAGCTGCAACACCATTGGCGCCACGAATTACCGAAAACCAAACTGGCGAAAAAATCCAGGATTAACCTGACCTTTCGCCGCCTCCATCCCGCCGCTATTTGATCGCCTTGAAACCGATATCGGTACGATAGTAGACGCCATCCCAGCTGATTTGCCGGGTCAGCCGATAAGCCTTGTCCTGCGCCTCGGCGATGCTGTCGCCCAGGGCACAGGCGCACAATACTCTGCCGCCGGCGGTGACGATGCCCTGCGAGGTCTGTTGGGTACCGGCGTGAAAAACCTTGCAGTCGCCGCTTTCCTGGTCCGGCAGGCCGCTGATCGAATCGCCCTTGCGGTAATTATCCGGATATCCTCCGGCCGCCAGCACTACGCCCAATGCGGCGCGCTCGTCCCAGCGGGTTTCGGTACGATCCAGATTCTTATTGAGCGCGGCCAGGCATAACTCCACCAGGTCGCTTTTAAGGCGCATCATGATCGGTTGAGTTTCCGGGTCTCCGAAACGGCAATTATACTCCAATACCTTGACCGAACCGTCCTTGCCGATCATCAGGCCGGCGTAAAGAAAGCCGGTGTATTCCCGGCCGTCTTGGCGCATGCCTTCGAGCGTCGGGTTGATCACTTCCGCCATGACCCGCCGATACACCTCGTCGCTGACGACGGGCGCCGGAGAATAGGCGCCCATGCCGCCGGTATTGGGTCCGCTATCGCCGTTGTCGCGGGCCTTGTGGTCTTGCGAGGTCGCCATCGGCAGCGCGTGTTCGCCGTCGGCGATGACGATAAAACTGGCTTCCTCGCCGGCAAGAAACTCCTCGACGACGACGCGGTGACCGGCTTCGCCGAAACTGTTGCCGGACAACATATCCTCGACCGCCGCTATGGCTTCGGATTCGCTTTGGGCGACGATAACGCCCTTGCCGGCCGCCAGGCCGTCCGCCTTGACCACGATCGGCGCACCCTTACTGCGAATATAGTCGGCCGCCTGCCGCGGGTCGGTAAAGGTTTGGTACTCGGCGGTCGGAATGCGATGGCGGGCCATGAAATCCTTACAGAACGCTTTCGAGCCTTCCAGTTGCGCAGCCTGCGCGGTGGGGCCGAAACAGGCCAGACCCGCTTCCCGAAAACGATCGACGATACCTGCGACCAGCGGCGCTTCCGGGCCGACAATGGTCAAATCGATCGCCTGCCTGCGGGCGAACTCGATCAGCGACGGGATGTCGTCGGAACCGATGGCGACATTTTCGATACCGGGTTCCAACGCCGTGCCGGCATTGCCCGGGGCGACGAATACCTTGTCCGCCTGCGGTGATTGGTTTGCTTTCCAGGCCAGCGCATGCTCACGCCCGCCGCTGCCAACGATGAGGATTTTCATGGTTATTCCGTGTTAAATAGCGAAAATGACAAAAAACGGGGCCTCGGCCGATCGAAAAGCGCATCGAGCGCTCCGGCTACGCCGTCCCGGCTAATGGCGGAAATGGCGCATGCCGGTGAACACCATGGCAATACCGTGTTCGTCGGCGGCGGCGATGACCTCTTCGTCGCGCATCGATCCGCCGGGTTGGATGACCGCGGTAACACCGGCCGCGGCGGCCGCATCGATGCCGTCACGGAACGGGAAGAAGGCGTCCGACGCCATCACCGAGCCGGGCACTTCCAGGCCCTCGTCGGCCGCTTTGATGCCGGCGATCTTAGCCGAATAGACCCGGCTCATTTGGCCGGCGCCGACGCCCACGGTGCGTCCGTTCTTGGCGTAGACGATGGCATTGGATTTAACGAACTTGGCGACTTTCCAGGTAAACAGCAAGTCGCGCAGTTCCTGCTCGGAGGGCGCGCGCCGGCTGACCACCTTGACCTCGGCCGCGGTGATGCTGCCGTAATCTTTTTCCTGTACCAGCAAGCCGCCGGACACCCGCTTGAAATCGAATGCCGGCGAATGGCCGCTGTTCCAAATGCCGCACTCCAGCACGCGCACATTGGGTTTGCCGGCGAGAACGCTTTGCGCCGCCGCACTCACAGTCGGTGCGATGATGACTTCGACGAACTGGCGCTTGACGATTTCCGAGGCGGTTGCCTCGTCCAGTTCGCAATTAAAGGCGATGATGCCGCCGAAAGCCGAGGTCGGATCGGTGGCGTAAGCCCGGTCGTAAGCGTCGTAAATCGAATCGGCAATGGCCACGCCGCACGGGTTGGCGTGTTTGACGATCACGCAGGCAGGCTGCTCGCCGAATTCCTTGACGCACTCCAGCGCGGCGTCGGCATCGGCGATATTGTTATAGGACAGTTCCTTGCCCTGCAATTGCTTGGCGGCCGCGATGGTGCCGGATTCGGGTTCGCGCTCGCGGTAAAAGGCCGCATTCTGATGGGGGTTTTCCCCGTAGCGCATCGTTTGCAGGCGGTGGAACTGCAGGTTCAGGGTGCTCGGAAACTGTTGTTGGTTGACCGCACCCAAATAGGCCGAGATCGCGGTGTCGTAACGGGCGGTATGCTCGAAACATTTCAGCGCCAGGGCGAAGCGGGTTTGTCGGCACAGACTGCCGTCGTTGTCGGTTAATTCCGAGAGAATTGCCGGGTAATCGTCGGGGTCGACGACGACCGCGACATCGGCGTGGTTCTTGGCCGCCGCCCTGAGCATCGTCGGGCCGCCGATATCGATGTTCTCGATCGCCGTGTCGAGATCGCAGTTGGGCCGCGATACGGTTTGTTCGAACGGATACAAATTGACGACGACCATGTCGATGGGTTTGATGCCGTTAGCCGCCATGACTTCGTCGTCGATGCCGCGGCGGCCCAGGATGCCGCCGTGCACTTTCGGGTGTAGCGTCTTGACCCGCCCTGCCATCATTTCCGGGAAACCGGTGTAATCCGACACCTCGGTCACGGCGATATGGTTGTCCCGCAGCAGTTTGGCTGTGCCGCCGGTAGACAACAGCTCGACGCCGAGCCGGTCGAGTTCCCGGCAGAAGTCGAGAATGCCCGTTTTATCGGAAACGCTGACCAGGGCGCGGTTGACTTGTTTATTCATTCGAACCTCAAGAAGGGGGATGGAGCGGATTAACTGATGCCGTATTGATCCAGTTTTTTGCGTAAGGTACTGCGGCTGAGACCGAGAATTTTTGCCGTTTTCGATTGGTTGAAATTGGCATGTTTCAATGCGGTCTCCAGCAGCGGTTTTTCGACTTCGGCCAGGACCAGCGCATAGAGGCCGCAGGAATCGTGGCCGTTGAGCTGAGAAAAATAATTCTCGACCGAATGGCGCACATGCTCGGATAACGGACGGCCGTTATCGCTTGCGGGCGTCAATGACTTGTTGTCTTGTTCTGAAGGGGATGGTGCTTCCATTATTCAAGCTGCATAGTGCACGATGTCGTTGAACGATAAATTAACCAGGGCCAGTTGTTCGGACGGGAGTAGGGCCTGATTAATTTCTTGCTTGCGGGCGGGAGGAATGGCGCCCAGGTTGTCGAAATACCAACCGATATGTTTGCGCGCTATTCTAACACCGCTGGTTTTACCGTAGAAGCTGTATAAGTTTACAAGATGATTATTAAGTATTGATTGAGCCTCCGCCAGCGACGGTCGACCGTCGCCGTCGATTCCGTTCCGATGGTTGAGAATTTCCCGAAATATCCAAGGCCGCCCTTGCGCGGCGCGTCCGATCATGATGGCGTCGGCCCCGGTATGGCGCAATACGGCTTGCGCCTTGGCGGCGGAGTCGATATCGCCGTTGGCGATGACCGGTATGCCGACCGCTTGTTTCACCGATTTGATCGTGTCGTATTCCGCCGCGCCGTTGAATTTGCAGGCGCGGGTCCGGCCGTGGATCGTCAGCGCCCGGATCCCGCTGTCTTCGGCGATTTTGGCGATGGCGAGCGCGTTCCGGTTCCGTTGGTCCCAGCCGGTGCGGATTTTAAGAGTGACCGGCACGTCGACGGCGGCGACGACCTCGCGCAGGATTCTTGCCACCAAGCGTTCGTTTTTCAGCAGCGCCGAGCCGGCCGCGACCGAGCAGACTTTTTTTGCCGGGCAACCCATGTTGATGTCGATGATTTGCGCACCGCGGGCCACGTTGAGCTTGGCCGCGGCGGCCATTTGCCCGGGATCGGTGCCGAGAATCTGCACCGAGCGTAAGCCGCTGTCGCCGTTATGATCGGTCTTGCGCAGCGTCTTACTATGGTGCTGCAAATGCGGAATGGAGGTGACCATTTCCGAGATCGTCAGCGCGGCGCCGAAATGCTTGCACAGTTCTCTGAAAGGCCGGTCGCTAACGCCCGCCATTGGCGCAAGGATCAGGTTGTTGGCGAGCTGGTGGGGGCCTATCTGCATGAATCTACGCGACTGCGAAAAGGCCGCATATTCTACCGAAAATTGGGGAAATAGGGAAGGCGCGGCTCCTTCGGACCTGCCGATCGAATCGGCGGGTCCGAAAAAGCATTGCCCGGTGCGCGATAGCAAGAACTCGCCGTGTTGGCGTGCGAGACCGGGGCTGGCCGGATGCAGGGTTTTGAAAAGCCGTCCGCGAGTCTATTGTTCGGGTGTCTCGGTAAAAATAGGGTTGTTCTTGTCGTCTGCGTGCAGTTTGCTCTTGTCTTCCGGATAAATATGCCAGAACGACTGGTCGATCGCGCCGTTGGCGTAGTCTTCTTTCCGAGAGTGGCCGAACGGACACCACCAGTTCTCGACCACCTTGACCAAATAGGCATGCCACTCGAACAGCGCGACGCTGTATGGGCAATACCAGGTGCAATTCAAAATCCAGTATAGTTTCGACTGCGCAAGGCTCAGTTTGAACGTGCCGTCCATCGTGATCTGGCTTTTCATGTCGTAACGATGGCTGGCGCGGTCGGGTAGAAAATCGCCCCAAGTCTTGACGTTTTCGGCGCCGACCAGTTTCAAACTTAAGTACGTCATGTAGGCGCTGAGTATGACGAAAGGAAGGGTCAAGATCGGCAGGTAGATAAATAGTAGCCCGATTGCTCGTGACAGTACCGAGCGTTGTTTGTGGTTGCAGCCGATCTTGACGCGCTCGGCACAGGTTTCGCAAGCTTTCATTTTTTCTCCTCTGATGGATGGTTGGGTGTGGTCGTTAGGTAATTGTTGTTGTCCTTGCCGCCGCTGCGAGGGCGACGATTAGCCGTGCGGCGGGTTGGCGTCGGACGGCAGCGTGGTGTGGCCGCTAACATATACGGAGTCATTGTTTAGTTGAGTGCGTTTATAAACTGGCGGAAACCGAGCAGAAAAAAGTTTTCAAATAATCGGTTTCCGGAACTGCCGGATGGACCGGATGATCGGGGCCCTGGCCGCCGCCGGCAAAAAACAACAGGTGACGGTCGATGTGACGGCCTGACGAGCGAAGGATTTCATGCAGGTGCTCGCGGCCCAGATGGTGCGAACAAGAGGCGGAAACCAGAATGCCGTTCATGTTCAGAACTTGCAGCGCCAGTTGGTTTAGCCGGCGGTAAGCTTCGTAACCGGCGTTGAAATCCTTTTTCCGCTTGATTAGCGCGGGCGGGTCCAGCACGACGACGTCGTAGCGCTCGTTTCGATCACGTGCTTGGCGCAGAAACTCAAACACGTCGCTGCGGACGAAATCCATCTTACCGGCGGTCCGATTAAGTTCCGCGTTGTCAGCCGCGATGGCGAGCGCCGATGCCGAACTGTCGACGCAGGTCACATGGCTCGCTCCGGCCATCGCGGCCGGGATTCCCCAGGCCCCGGAGTAGGAAAACAGGTCCAGCACTTTTTGCCCTCGCGCCAACGAGGCCAGCGTGGCGCGGCTTTGGCGGTGGTCGTAGAACCAGCCGGTTTTTTGGCCGTCCAGGATGGAAACTCGAAACCGGGCCCGGTTTTCCTCGATAATCAGTGGCTCCGGCAGTTGGCCGTAGGCGACGTATGAATCCTGGGGCAGCCCTTCCAGCTGGCGTTGACCGCTGTCGTTCTTGAGGACGATAGCCTCCGGCTGCAGCAGTTCGGCCAGGCACTCGATCAGCGTGTCCTTGAGCCGTTCGATGCCGGCAGTGGTGATTTGCAGCGACAGCACGGCTCCGAAACGGTCGACGACCAAGCCGGGCAGACCGTCGCTTTCGCCGAACAGTAAACGGTAATACGGTTTGTCGAACAGGCGTTCGCGCAAGGCCAGGGCGTTTTCCAGCCGTGAGTTGACGAATTTGGGACCTACCGCAAAATTGGTTTTGCGCGATAACAGGCGGGCGCTGATCAAGGTGTTTGGGTTGACGTAGGCCGTTCCCAACGCTCTGCCTCCATGGTCTTTGAGCACGGCCAGGTCGCCGGCGGCGAATTGGTCCAGCGGGCTGCGCGCGGCGTCGATTTCGTTGCTAAACACCCATAAATGTCCCTTGCGCAGCCGTTTGTCTTCGTTTTTTTTCAGGAATAATTCGGGATAGGACATGATCGTTATAATAGTTTAAAGCTGTAGCCGCCGATCTTGCGCGCCGGCGCGGCGATATCGAGAACGATTTCGCCGCTGTCGTCGGCCGCCAATTGCATTGTTGGGTGTTCATATTCGTCGGCGCTGAAAGTTCGTTCCGCGAAAGCTTCGCCGGTGAAGTTAAGCAGGGTCAGGCGAACATCCGGATAGGGCTGGCTGAAGCCGGCCTGATTGACAACGATCGCCTGAAAGCGGTAGCTGCTCTCGCCCGTCGCTTCCAGCGAACCCCGCACGATGCTGATTTCCTCGGCGTTCTTATAATTCGGCAGACGGCAGCCGACCATGCCGCACATTCGCATCAACCACGGACGCAGCGCCGGGCTCTGGCTTAGGTTGTAACTCTCGAAATAAATAAACTGTCCGGCCAGGGCCAGCAGGCCAATGCACAGTCCGCCCAGCCAAAGAGCCCTGTACCGGCCGGTTTCGCTTTCGCGCTCCCGGAACAGTTCGGCGACTTGCGGTGCCGTCGGTTGAGCGATCGGCTGCTCGCTGATCGATTGCAAGGCATCGAACATCGCCGCGCATTGGCGGCATTTGAGCATGCCGCGGCTGGCGCGCAATTGATCTGCGGTGAGCGTATGTTGCGTTTTACATTCCGGGCATTGCGTGAACATAAGGACGGCCAAGCCTGCATTCTATCGAAATCGAAAAGCCTCATTATAGACATCGGCTTAGCGGCGTTACAACGTTCACGGCAAGGTCGAAACGCAGCGCGTTTTTTTCCGCCGCGCCAATTCGCCGTTCGCCGAACGTTACAAGGTTTTCGTGCCGTCCAGTCGGCTCCAGTCTTCCCTGACAGCCGGCGCGGCGAACAGCAAGCCTTGGCGCCGATAGGCGGCGGCGACGGCTTCGGCCTGCTCGTTGAGAATGCCGGACAATATCAGCCGGCCGCCCGGATTGACCAGCCCGCCGATGGTCGCGGTCAGCTCGATCAACGGTTTGGCCAGTATATTGGCCAGCACGATATCGGCTCCCGGCGACGCGAACTTTTCCGGCAGATAGCAATGAATGCCCTCGCGGACGCCGTTTTTTTCGGCATTGCTGCGGGTCGCCTCCAAGGCTTGCGGGTCGATATCGACGCAATGCGCTGCCCGCGCGCCTAATTTCAACGCGGCAACCGCCAAGATTCCGGAACCGCAACCGTAATCGATGACCACGGCGTCGCGGACCGGGTTGGACGCCAGCCACTCCAGGCAAAGCGCGGTTGTGGGATGGGTTCCGGTGCCGAATGCCAGACCGGGGTCCAGGGTCATGCACACGCAGCCGGATTCGTCCTTTTCCTGGCCGCTGGGACAGACCCACAGCCGCTCGCCGAATTTCATCGGCCGATAGTGCTCCATCCAAGCCCGTTCCCATACCTGGTCCTCGATCAGTTCCTGTTGCCAATGTTGCAGCTGGTTGACTGCGAAATGGCTGAAAACCAGCGTTTTAACCAGTTCGGGCTCGATGTCCAGCTCGAACAGGGCGCTAACCCGCGTGTGTTCCCAGATCCGGGTTTCTCCGGGCGGCGGTTCGTAAACCGGTCGGTCCTCGGCGTCCGTATAGGTGACCGAAACGGCGCCCAGCTCGCTCAGGAAGTCGGACAATACCGGTGCGGTGTTCTGATCGGTAATAACCGATAATTGATGCCAAGCCATGGTATGTAACGGATAGAAACTGCGGGTTTCCGCATCGCGGAAACCCGGCCGCTATTTTGTCAGCCCCAGTTTCTTTTCCAGGTAGTGAATGTTCTGACAGCCCTGGGCGAAGGCGCTGTCGGCCATGATGTCCTGTTGCAGTGGGATATTGGTCCTGATGCCGTCGATGACCATTTCGCTTAATGCGGTTTGCATGCGGGCGATAGCGCTTTGCCGGTCGTCGCCGTGGGCGATCAGTTTGCCTATCATCGAATCGTAATAGGGAGGAACTTTGTAACCGTTATAAATATGGGTTTCGCAGCGGATGCCGGGGCCGCCCGGCATGTGGAACTGATCGATGGTGCCCGGGCTCGGCATGAAGGTTTTCGGGTCTTCGGCATTCAGTCGGCATTCGATGGCGTGGCCACGGAACAGCACCTGATCCTGTGTGATCGAAAGCGGTTCGCCGGCGGCGATGCGCAATTGCTCCTTGACGATGTCGAAACCGGTGATCATTTCGGTGACCGGGTGTTCGACCTGAACCCGGGTGTTCATTTCGATGAAATAAAATTCGCCCTTTTCATAGAGAAACTCGAATGTGCCCGCACCCAAGTAACCGATATCGGTGCAGGCCTTGGTGCACAGCTCTCCCATTCGTTGCCGCTGTTCCGGCGTGATGCCCGGCGCCGGCGCTTCCTCGACCACTTTTTGGTGCCGCCGTTGCATTGAGCAATCGCGTTCGCCAAGATGGATGGCGTTGCCATGGCCGTCGGCCAGTACTTGAAACTCGATGTGCCGCGGATCCTCCAGGAATTTCTCCATATACACGGTATCGTTGCCGAACGCGGTCGAGGCTTCGGCCTTGGTCATCGTGATCGCGTTAATCAGCGCCGCTTCGGTGTGGACGGTGCGCATGCCGCGTCCCCCGCCGCCGCCGGCTGCCTTGATAATGACCGGATAACCGACTTCTTGAGCCATTTTCAAGTTTACCGCATTGTCGTTTCCCAACGGCTCGCCGTTGCCAGGTACGCAGGGAATTCCCGCGGCCTGCATCGCTTTCTTGGCGGAGATTTTATCGCCCATCATACGGATGGTTTCCGCTCGGGGACCGATGAAGACAAAGCCGCTTTGGCTGACTTTCTCGGCAAAATCGGCGTTCTCCGATAGAAATCCGTAGCCCGGGTGGATCGCTTCGGCGTCGGTAACTTCGGCGGCGCTGATGATGGCGGGGATGTTCAGGTAGCTGTCGGTAGAGGCGGCCGGACCGATGCAGACCGCTTCGTCCGCCAGTCGAACGTGCTTCAGGTCGCGGTCGGCAACCGAATGCACGGCGACGGCCTTGACGCCGAGTTCCCGGCAGGCGCGCAAAATGCGCAACGCGATCTCGCCGCGGTTGGCGATTACAATTTTATCGAACATGATTAATCACCTATCTGTTATTCGATAATGAATAAAGGTTGGTCATATTCGACGGGTTGGGCGTTTTCAACCAGAATCTGTTTGACCGTGCCGCTCTTGTCCGCTTCGATTTGGTTGAGAATCTTCATTGCTTCGATGATGCACAGGGTATCGCCGACCGCTACCGCCTGCCCGAGTTCGACGAACGCCTTCGCGCCCGGAGAGGCGGCGCGGTAGAATGTGCCGACCATCGGCGATTTGACCACGTGACCGCTGATTTTTTCCTCGATTGCGGCAGGGGCGCTGTCCGCGGCGGCGGGAGCCGCAACCGGCGCAACGGCCGGAGCCGCGACCGCTATCGGTGGCGGTGCGATCGACGAAATACGGCTGATTCTGACCGATTCTTCGCCTTCTTTTATTTCCAGTTCGGCAACGTCGGAATCTTCGATAATTTCGATCAGTTTTTTTATTTTTCTAATATCCATGATGTCAGTTTCTCTCTGCTAATATCTGATGAGCGGCTTGCAGAGCCAATTCATAGCCATATGCTCCCAGTCCGCAAATGACGCCTTTGGCGATGTCGGAAAAATAGGAGTGTTTCCTGAACGGCTCACGTGCGTATACGTTCGATAAATGCACTTCAATAAAGGGCAGTTGCGAGGCCAGCAAGGCGTCTCTGATGGCGACACTGGTATGGGTGAACGCCGCCGGATTGATAATGATGAAGTCGGTCCGGTCGTGCATGGCGCGGTGTATATGTTCGACGATCTCGTGCTCCGCGTTGTTCTGGTAAAAACGGAGCTGATGGCCTTGTTCGGTCGCCATCGATTGCAATGCGTTTTCGATGTCTTTGAGCGTCTTGCTGCCGTAGTGTCCGGGTTCGCGCACACCTAACAAGTTCAGGTTGGGACCATTTAGGATTGTGATTATCGGCATTGATAAGGTATCGAATCGGAAGCACTTAAGGGCGCTAATTTTCGCTAATTTGCTGGGGTTTGTCCAGATATATGTCGTTTCCTATCAGATAACGACATAAACTTGGAATTTACACGTGTTTCGTTGCAATTTAATGACTTTTTGCCGGTTCTTCGGTTTGCCGTAATAAGTGCTCGATATCGGCCAAGGCGTGATGCAGTTCGATCAGCCCGTCCTGAGCCAGCTCGCGATCGCCTTCCAGGTAGTGGTTCATTAATGTGGAGCCGATATGGTGCAGCTTCTTATGGGCCTTTTCGAAATGGCGGAGCTGTTCGCCGTCAAGATTGCCGTGAGATTGGGCCAGCTTCATCCAGCGGCCGCAATGGCACAAGTGATAGGTCATAATTGGCCAGTTCGGCAGCGTATCCGTGGGGGAGTTAAGGCAGTCTTGCAAGCGTCGCACCCAATGTTTGTCGGTTAGCCGCAATAACTCGAGCGCGGCGAGGCACTCCGAGTAGGGGTGGCGCGCCAGCTCTAGCCATTCTCCAGGGCAACGGTAGGTTGCCAGCCACCGAGGCAGTTCATCGCCGGGCATCGGCGGCGCGATGCCGTAGCCTTGTGCCAGAAAACAGCCTTGCATCAGCAGCAACAATCCGTGCTCGGTCGTTTCCACTCCCTCCGCGATCACTTGCCGATGCAGCGCCTGCGAGAGACTGATCACGCCCTCGATAATGCTGTAGTCGTTGGGGTCGTCCATCATGTCGCGGACAAATCCTTGATCGATCTTAACGGTGTCGGCGGCCAAATGCCGCAAATGCGTCAATGAGGAATATCCGGTACCGAAATCGTCGAGCGCGATTTTGACGTTGATCATTTCAGAAAGCGTCCTGATGACTTTGTTGACCTGGCCCAGGTCGCCCAAGGCACTGCTTTCGAGAATTTCTAATTGCACGTTTTCCGGCTGAATGGCCGGATGTTTCGCGAGGATCGACCGCATTTGATTAACGAAGTCGTTCGCCAGCAGATGGTGAGACGATATATTGATGCTCAATTCCAGCGTCACCCCCTGCCGCCGCCAGCGTTCGAGCTGTTCGATCGCCGTTTCGATCACCCATTGTCCGATCTTGCATTCCAAATCGCTGGCTTCGATAATCGGCAAAAAGGCGTCGGGGGAAAGGATGCCGTGTTGCGGATGCCGCCAGCGAATCAACGCTTCGGCGCCGAACACGTGGCCGCTTCTCATGTCGACCTTGGGCTGGAAATACAGGCAGAATTCGCGTCGCGCGAACGCCGCCTCGATGTTTTGCAATTGACGGTTTTTTAATTCCAGTTGCTGTACCGCGCCGGGGTCGAAGAAATGGTAATGGTTCTTGCCCGTCATCTTGGCTTGATACATGGCATGGTCGGCATGGCGCAGCAGCGTGTCGGGGTCACCGTCGTCCAGCGGATAGAGGGTGACGCCGCCGCTGACCCCCAAGGTAATCGAATGCCGGTTCGCCACATAGGGTTGGCTGATGTTGCGGCAGATGCGCGAAAGTATTTGTTTGCACTGATCCAGCGAGACGATGTCGGTCAACAGCAAGGCAAATTCATCGCCTCCGAGGCGGGAGGCGGTGTCTTCGTCGCGAATGGAATGTCTGATGCGTCTTGCCACTTCGATCAAAATTTGGTCGCCGCTGTCATGTCCATAGCGGTCGTTGATCGGTTTGAACCCGTCAAGGTCTAGAAATACCACGGCCAGCAACGACTTGGTGCGCTTACTGCGGGCGATCGCTTGGTGAAAACGGTCGGAAAACAGCGTTCGGTTCGGCAGTTGGGTCAGGACGTCGAAATGCGCCATTTGTTCCAGGATTTGCTGCTGGTACTTGATTTTGGTGATGTCGGAAAACAGGCCCAGATAATTTTGTACTTTGCCTTCATCGTCGACAATCGACGAAATGGTTAGCAGTTCTGCATAGAGTTCGCCGTCCTTTTTACGGTTCCAGATTTCCCCCTGCCAATGGCCCGACTCCCGAATGCTACGCCACATGTCGGCATAAAATTCTTTGGATTGCTTGTTGGATCCCAGGATGTTGGGATTTTTCCCTACCACCTCTTCGGCACGGTATCCGGTGATTTCGCAAAACACCGGGTTGACGTCCAAAATGACAGGTTGGGTGTCGGTGATCATGATGCCCTCGTGGGCGTTGCCGAAGACTTTGGCTGCCAGTTTCAGTTTGTCTTCGGCTTGCTTGCGTTCCGAAATGTCGGTGTTCGAACCGAACCACTTGCGTATGCCGCCGTCTTCGTACCGCTGAGGAATGGCGCGGATCAGATGCCAGCGGTAGGCGCCGCTGCGGTGCCGGAGGCGGATTTCGATTTCGTATTCGCAGCCGGTGGTTAGCGAACGGTTCCATGATTCGAGGCAGCTTGCCAGGTCGTCCGGATGGATCACGCTGTGCCAGCCGTCGTCGGACAATTGTTCCCCGGTCAGTCCGAAATAATCGATTACGCGTTGGTTGACGAAGTCCACCTTGCCGTCGGGCGTGGTTGTCCAGATATGTTGCGGAAGCAACGAACTGATCAAGCGGTAACTGGCCTCGGACTGGCGAAGTTGTTGGTTCGCTGTTCTAAGTTCATGGAGCAAATGGTTAAACGTGGACGCCATCTCCGCGATTTCATCGTTTCCGGAAATGCTCAGCGTTTGCACTTGGCTTGCGTTATCGGCAATGGCCCTCATTTTGTCCGAAATGCCGACTATTTCGCCGACCAGGCGTCGTTTCAAGCGTTTGCCGAGCAACAACGTCGCCAACAAAACGGCCAACGTTAGCATGACATCGCTCGCTATTCGCCCGTAGGTCAGCGCCAGATTACTCCGGGTCTGTTGCTTGAGATCGGTTTCGATCGCGGCAATGGCCCGCTCGATCAGGTCCATTCGGGTTTGCGCCAAGTTCCACCACTGCTGCGGGTCGAACTGGGCGTCCGGCAACCCCAACCGGCTTATTGCCGAGTAGGCGGGATTGTCGTCGACCCGGACCTTGGCATCGATCGCGGCGATCGAGGCGCCTTGTGCGCGCATCTTCGATACCGTGGACAGATGTTTGTGGTAGGTGCCGAAGGTATTTTCGATGACATCCAAATTGCGGTTTTCCTCGGCGCTGATGTCGGGCAGAGTGCGGTATTTACTGATCGTGCGGCGGGCTTGGCCGTAGATCTTCCGGAAACGCGTCGCATAGTCGGCGTCGCCGCGGATGACGTAGTTCTTGAAATGATGGATCAGGCCGCCGTAGCCGATCATGATCTGCAGTTCGTTCAGCGCCAGGCTTTTCTCGGCTTTATGCAATATGGCACCGCGGAAGCGGATGAACTCGTCGACAATCGGCGACTGATGACGATCGGGTAGCAGATCGAGATAAACGGCCGGAGCAAGCTTCTGGAATTTGGTCAGATGAGCGTCCTGTCCGGCAATCTGGGTATTTAGCTCGGAGTAGATCAAGGCGGGAAAATTACGGCCGGACAACAGGTTATGTATGGTGATCTGTTCCAGCGCGGCGTATTCTTTCAGCCACAGCAAGGCGTTGTAACAACGCGCGCTGCGCGCGATATCGAGATTGTTTGAAACCAACTGCATTTGCAGGATTAATTCCAGGATGTCCTCGATGGCTTCGCTGAAGTCGTTGCCGATTTGTTCGGCACTTACCGCATCGCGTGCCGAGTCGATTCGCTTGACTAACGCGAGGATTTTTTCCGTTTGTTGCGGCGTATTGTTCAACAGGCGAGAGGGATGCGCGCTGATATTGCTGCGCAATTGAGCGACGAGTCGGTCGACTTTGCCGCGCTGTTGCGTCAGCGCCGCGGTCGCATCTCCCTCTAGGTGTTTGTTGCTTAATCCGCGCTCTAGTTGCAATTCCCGGGTCAACGCGGCCAGCATGGTGCCGACGCCCATAAAACGTTCCGACGCTTCGGCGCTGCGCCAGTGCCGGAAATCGCTGACCAGTTCGCGGCCGGCAAAAAAAAGCAAACCGATGAGCGGGATGCCGAGAAAAAGCCGAAGTTTGCCGAGAATTCTCAGCTCGTTTAAGTTGGGAAAAAACCGCATGGAGCCTAAAAAATAAATTTAGGCATAAGCTTACACTATATAAGTAAATGCTTACAATATCGAGCTGGCGGGCTTAACTTTTTACAGGGGAGTTGCCGTGGGAATTGCCCGTTAAAGTCCACCGGCAGCGGGGAGTCAGGTCAACATTCGGTCACATTGACCGCCAGTCCGCCTTGCGAGGTTTCTTTGTATTTGCTTTGCATGTCGGCTCCTGTTTCGCGCATGGTCTTGATGACCTTGTCCAGCGAGACCAGGTGGGTGCCGCTGCCGCGCAGAGCCATGCGCGCGGCATT
>JBNLFT010000012.1:0-29887 GCA_050305675.1 Methylococcaceae bacterium | reverse complement strand
TCCAATGCCACATCTCTTACGAAATGCGGCTCGCTCACCGCCTTTGTGCCAATAATGACATATTCCACACCCGCGTCGAGATAACCTTGAATAGTATCCTCGTCACGAATACCGCCGCCAATCTGTATCGGCACACCGGGAAACGCTTCCACAATGGAATGAATGACTTCGGCATTTTTTGGTTTACCGGCAAAAGCCCCATCCAAGTCGACCAAATGAATTCGTTTTGCGCCTGCCTCTACCCATCTGCCGGCCACCGCTACGGGATCATCAGAAAATACAGTATTATCCTCCATACGGCCCTGACGCAAACGGACACACTTTCCTTCTTTCAAATCAATTGCAGGTATTAGCAACATAACAACTTCTCAACAATTCACACTCTACATGTTTTAGGCGGGTAATAGGCACAGTGCTAGCAAACACCATCCCAGTTTAAAAAATTTCTCAATAACTGCAATCCGACTGTCTGACTTTTCTCCGGATGAAATTGCACGGCAAAGATATTGTCTCTTGCCAGAGCGCAGGTAAATTCATCGGGATATCGACTGGTCGCAATGGAATCTTCCTTGTGCTCCGGCACGGCATAATAGCTGTGGACGAAATAAAAGCGAGAGTCTTGGGGAATATTGTTCCATATCGGGTGAGGTTTTTGTGTCACCTTATTCCACCCCATGTGAGGAATTTTCAACAGAGCGCCATCCGTTCCGGTCAATCCTTTAGGAAATTGCACCACATGACCCGCAAAAATGTTGAGACAGGGCGTCATGTCGTTCTCTTCGCTGTCGGTCAGCAGCGCTTGCATACCCAGACAAATACCAAGAAACGGTTTTTCCAAGGATACTTCCCTAATGACCTCCGATAGACCGCTGCTGTTAAGCGCATGCATACAATCGCGGATAGCCCCCACTCCGGGAAAGACTACTCGATCCGCCCGGCGTATCGATGGGCCATCGGAGACAATTTGAACTTTTACAGAGGTGTCGGTGTGTTGCAGGGCCTTGGCAATCGAATGCAGATTGCCCATTCCGTAGTCAATAACGGCAACTGATGACATAACGTTGTGTTAACTGCTGGTTATAAAATTATAAAGTGCCTTTAGTGGAGGGCATGATGCCGGCCATTCTCGGATCCGGCGCAATTGCCATTCTAATTGCTCTGCCAAGCGCTTTAAAAATGGTTTCAGCGATATGATGGGCATTTCCGCCTTTCAGATTATCTATGTGCAGCGTTACTCCGGCATGATTCACAAAGCCTTGGAAAAACTCCCGAAACAAGTCCACGTCGAAAGCCCCGACTTTTGCCCGCGGATAGCTGACATCATAAAACAACCCCGGGCGACCGGAAAAGTCGATCACCACTCGTGACAACGATTCATCGAGCGGAACATAGGCATGGCCGTAACGAAATATACCTTTCTTATCGCCCAACGCTCGGGCAAAAGCTTGCCCAAGGGTAATACCTATATCTTCCACGGTATGGTGAGCGTCAATTTCAAGATCGCCTGCAGCTTCAATTTTCAAATCGATTAAACCATGCCGAGCAACCTGGTCAAGCATGTGATCCAAAAATGGGAGGCCGGTCACGAAAGATGCAGTGCCGTCTCCGTCCAGGGTGATCTCGATCTTAATTTGCGTTTCGAGTGTATTACGCTCGACTGCAGCCGTTCGCTGGTTCATACCGGTATACTATGATACAAATTGGCAATTCTACTACATGCATAGTAACAAACAAATGGGAAATCGTCGTTTAGCCAGCGTTTAAGCAACCTGTTCCGTCAGAATTGATGATGACACCGAGCAAGCGCCTATCCCCCGTAAAAAGATAACGTGTTCCGGTCGTAACGTTGATGCTTATTATCGAACGACGATCGAACATGATTGGCACTGACCAATCCCTTGAAACGAAAAACGCTTTCTATCGTCCGGATCGGCATATTGACTATCTATTCATTTATCTTCAGGATTGCGCTTTTACTTTGGAGTCTATTATGATCTACCCAATTTTCCGCATGGTTCTGGTGACTAGCTTGTTCATCACTTTGTCGGCCGGTTGCGCGTCTATCGGACGGGAATTCCCTAGCGCGCAAGTGCCGATGGTTCACATTGGACAAACGACAAAACAGCAAATCCGTTCGATGTTCGGCGCCCCGTGGCGAGTCGGGATCGAAAACGGCCAGCGCACCTGGACCTATGGTCATTATCGATACAGCTTGTTCGGACAAGGCAGCACCGAAGATTTAGTGGTCAGATTCGACGAAAACGGCTTGGTTGCCTCATATGTCTTCAATACAACGAAACATAAAGAGGGTGCTCCGGTCGCGGGAGAATAAGCCCGTTACCGTTTCTTGTCGAGCTGGGCTTCCGTCTTGGACAGAATGCTGGGCACCAGCTTTTCCGAAAAACCGGCAATGAAGCACCAAATAATCAAGGTAAAAAAACTCTTGGAATTAAGGTCGATTTGCCGTTCGTCGCCAAAATCGGGAAACAACGAGCCGGTCAACAATTCCGCCCTGAAAAAATAATAACAAATCAACGCCGCACCGATGCCGGTGATAATGCGCGTCAGGATAAAATGCAGGCTGTGCTGGTTTTCAAGCTCCTGAAGGGTGATTGTCTCGACCCGGTTTTTTAGCGAAATCAACATGCTGAAACAGGCTCCCATATACCCGGCCATCAATGCGGTGACCGCATAATGCAAGTGAATTTTGTCGACATGTTGGGTGGCCGGCGCGTTCTGATGATCCGTAGACGCGGTAACGGGCAGGTTGCTCCCTCCAAAATAGGAAGTGTAATACTGATAAATGCCATCGGGATGCAGAATGCCGATCGTCAGGAGGAACACGCTAAATGCGATAGCCAGGGTAAAGAATATACCGATCTTCAAGCGCGCCTTGTTGGCGAACATGCTTCTGGTCTGCCTGCCTTCGTAAAATTTATGCAAACTGGCGGTCAGTTTGCTCAATAACGCTCTTTTTTTGTCCCATTCTTGCTCGCCCTGCTTTATTTTTTCGTACTCCTGATTGAAAAACTCGTACTCCTGGTTGATGAATAAACTTTTGGCCGAATGTAATTGATAGCGCAATTCGATATCGAGGTCGCAGTTGTTAAGCAGCGGAACGAGCAACAATTCGACCGACTTTACGGTATTCCAATCCGGCTCGTTTTTCAGTTTTTCCAGCTGCGTTTCAATAAAAGGGATAGTCGGCCCTTTTTTCTCTATATTTTGAAACGTGGTCGACAGGCGAATATAGCTTTGTTCGTTGACGAGATCCAGATTGGATGCGTAAAGCCATTTGCCGAATTTACTCCACCAAGACTGCAACAACGGTTTCATTGGCGATTCCTCAAATAATCAAGTGTCAGGTAAAGAGCCGCTATCGAACGAGCTTCGCTGCACTCCCCGCTGGCCAATAGACCGGACATGTCAGCAATTTTCCAGGGCACTACCTGCAGTTCCTCCGGTTCGTCGCCTGGCAGTTTTTCCCGATACAAAGCGGTCGCTATGATTACGTCGATGCTGTGTTCCATGTAGGACGGAGCGAGCGATAAATTCATCAAATGATGCAGTTCGTTGGCGCCATAACCGACTTCTTCCTTCAATTCTCGATTGGCAGCTCCGAAGGGATCCTCCCCCGGATCGATTTTGCCTTTCGGCAAACCGAGTTCATAACGGTCAAGGCCGGCGGCGTACTCCCTAACCAGCAAGACCGTCTCGTCATCCAGCAGCGGCACAATCAGCACTGCGCCACAACCGGCCCCACGCACCAGGCGTTCGTAATTTCGTTGTACGCCATTGCTGAATTCCAGCTCCAGTGTTTCAATATGAAACAACCGGCTGCGGGCAACCGTCGCCTTGGTAAGTATTTTCGGTTTTTGAAGCATTATTTATGATTCCGGGACCCGATGCAGCCAAGCCATCAACGTAAGGCCGCCTGACGGTTACAATATTCATACTGTCGTAATCAGAATATAACCCACTCTTATGCTGAATTGGAACAAAATCGACACCGTCTTGTTGGATATGGACGGCACCTTACTCGATTTGAATTTCGATAACCATTTCTGGAAAGAATTCGTCCCTCTCAAATTTGCGGAAAACAACGGGCTACACTTAAGCGAAGCAAAAAATCAGCTTGCCCCCCGCTTCAAGTCCTTGGAAGGGAAACTCGAGTGGTATTGCCTGGATTACTGGAGCAAGGAACTGGATCTGGACATTGCCGGTCTGAAGCAGGAAATTGCCGGGCTAATCAGCGTCTTGCCCCATGTAACCGAATTTCTCGATGCGGTAAAAAATTCGTCCCGTCAATTGGTGCTGGTAACCAACGCCCATCGCGACAGCCTGGGCCTAAAAATGGAAAAAACCAGCCTGAACCGTTTTTTCGATCACATCGTGTGCTCGCATGATTTCGGTGTAGCAAAGGAGCAGCAAGGTTTCTGGCTTGCGTTGCAAAAATTACACGTATTCGAAAAACAAAGCACGCTGTTGGTGGACGACAGCCTGGCGGTATTGACTGCCGCCAGGGAATTCGGAATCGGTTACCTGGTTTCGATCAGCAAACCGGACAGCCGGGCGGAAAAAAGGAACATCACACAGTTTCCGGCGATCGAGGATTTTCGGGAACTGATGCCGGTTCAATAGCCGCTGTATCAGACTTAGCCGTACTGCGCTTTCGGTTTGCACCGGGCTTATCGTGAGAAGGTTTCCGCCGCGGCCTTGTTTCCGGTCTTTTGATATCGGTGGCCAACAAGTCCTCCGATATCATCCGTACCGGTATTTTTTCACCGATGTATACTTCGATATCCGGCATCGAATAAGCATATTCTTCGCAGATAAAACTGATCGCTTCGCCACTGGCGCCGAAACGTGCCGTCCTGCCTATACGATGAACATAGTCCTCGACGTCCTGAGGCAGGTCGTAATTAAATACGTGGGAAACATCGGGTATGTGTAGGCCGCGCGCCGCGACATCGGTCGCTATCATCAGTGTCGCCTTGTTTTCCTGAAAGTCCGCGAGTAAGCGTTGTCGTTTTTCCTGTGGCACGTCGCCGCTCAACATTGCAGTTTTGTAACCGTTGGCTTGGAGAACGTTATTCAGTTCTTCCGCGCTGCGTTTGGTATTGACGAAGACGATACTGCGTAGCGGTTGATGCAACTTAAGAAGCCCCAACAATAAAGGGATTTTTTGTTCGTTGGCCGGACAAAACGCAGTTTGCTGAATGGCCTTGGAGGTCACTTCCTCCGTTTCGATCTTGACCATTACGGGGTTATTCATGTGTTCATAGGCCAATTCGGTGACCTTATACGACATCGTTGCCGAAAAAAGCATATTCAGGCGTTTTTCCGGCGGCGGCATGCGCCGCAACAGATAGCGGATGTCCTTGATGAAGCCGAGATCAAACATACGGTCGGCCTCATCGAGCACCATAACCTGTATGTTGTTTAGCGTGAACGCGTTTTGCTTGTAAAAATCGATAATGCGGCCCGGTGTGCCGATGATGATATCGACATTGGATTTAATCTTATCCAATTGTTTCTTGTAATCGGTACCGCCATATATCAACGCAAACTTAAGATTAAGGTAGGGGCTTAACTGAATGGCGTCTTTGTGGATCTGTATTGCCAGTTCGCGGGTTGGAGCCAGAATCAAGGTTCGGGGATTTTTTATCTTCTCGCTTTCGTCATTTAGCAGATGTTGGAAAGCGGCGAGCAGAAATGTGGCTGTTTTTCCGGTTCCGGTTTGTGCCTGGCCCGCAATATCCCTACCCCTAAGCAACAAAGGTAAAGCCTTATCCTGAATCGGCGTGCAATTTAAGAAACCGGCCTCTTTCAAGCCTTTTACGATAACGTCGGAAAGCTCCAGGTTGCTGAAGCGCGTTTCTGTCAAATGAGATTTTTTCATTATAATAGGATAACGCAAAAATATATTTCTCTGAAATTGATTGACAAATTATCGTTGCCCCACCTATAGTTTTAAATTTGAAAAATATTGGAGAATAGCGTGAGTGACTTAGTCCTTCATGTATCAGATGCGGAATTTAATGAAACGGTGTTGAAGTCCAGCGTCCCAGTCCTGGTGGATTACTGGGCCGAATGGTGCGGACCCTGTAAAATGATAGCACCTGTACTGGATGAGGTTGCTGCTGAATACGAAGGTAAGCTGACAGTGGCAAAATTAAATATCGACGAAAACCCTGAAGCTCCTCAACATTACGGAGTCCGCGGCATTCCGACTTTGATGATTTTCAAAGACGGCGAAGTCGAAGCTACTAAAGTAGGTGCATTGACTAAATCTCAATTAACCGATTTTATCGACAGCAATATCTGAATGACATAGTTGTTTCCGGGCCCGACAAAAACTGTTTGTCTGGGCCCACTCCATTGAGTTATACTCGTCGGGTGCTAAATTCAGCGCGCCCTTATTTCGCCCAATTTTCTCAAACAACCATTCTATCAAGTTACGGCTCTCTGCCGTAATGCATTTCCTTAACGCTCTTAAAATATGAATCTTACCGAGTTAAAACTTAAACCAATCAACGAAATCATTTCCATCGCCGAATCCCTAGGCCTAGAGAATATCGCCAGAGCTCGGAAGCAAGAATTAATTTTTGCCATTCTAAAAAGCCAAGCCAAAAGCGGCGAAGACATATTCGGAGACGGCGTACTTGAAATACTGCAGGATGGTTTTGGTTTCTTGAGGACCCCCGGAAGTTCCTACCTAGCCGGTCCCGATGACATTTACGTTTCTCCGAGCCAAATTCGGCGCTTCGGATTGCGAACCGGTGATACGATTAGCGGCAAAATCAGGCCACCGAAAGACAGCGAACGGTATTTCGCGATGCTTAAAGTGGAGAGCATTAACTTCGAGGCCCCGGAACACGCCAAGCATAAAATTCTGTTTTCCAACCTGACCCCCCTCTTTCCCAATCAGCGCTTCAGACTCGAACAAGGCAACGGCACCAGCGAGGACCTGACCGGCAGAATCATCGATTTGGTCGCGCCGATCGGAAAAGGACAGCGCGGTTTGATCGTATCGCCGCCGAAAGCCGGTAAGACCATGATTATGCAAAACATCGCCCATGCGATCGCCGAGAATAATCCCGAATGTTATCTGATCGTGCTACTGATAGACGAGCGTCCGGAGGAGGTGACGGAAATGGAACGATGCGTGCGCGGCGAAGTCGTTTCCAGTACGTTTGACGAACCGGCCACCCGTCATGTCCAAGTGGCCGACATGGTCATCGAAAAAGCCCGCCGCCTGGTCGAACACAAACACGATGTAGTGATTCTGTTAGATTCGATTACTCGTTTGGCCAGGGCTTACAACATGGTCGTGCCGTCGTCCGGCAAGTTATTGTCCGGCGGTGTCGACGCCAATGCATTGGAAAAACCCAAGCGCTTTTTTGGAGCGGCCAGAAATATCGAGGAAGGCGGCAGCCTGACTATTATCGCGACAGCATTGGTCGATACCGGTTCGCGCATGGACGAGGTCATCTACGAGGAGTTTAAAGGCACCGGCAACATGGAGCTGCATCTGGAGCGCAAAATCGCAGAGAAACGCGTTTACCCGGCCATCAACATCAATCGCTCGGGCACTCGCCGCGAAGAATATCTGGTGGATCCGGACGAACTGCAAAAAACCTGGATTCTGCGCAAGATTTTGCAACCGATGGATGAAATGGCCGCATCCGAATTTTTACTGGGTAAATTGAAGGACTTTAAGACCAATGAAGAGTTCTTCAACTCGATGAAACGATAACAATGAATTGGACAAGGTCCAGGCAGTAAGGTAAAACCTGGACCATGCAGTTACCGAGTTCAAGGCGGCTGCACAAAACTCAATCCTTCTTAGGTACATAACCCTCCGGCATTTCGAAGCCGCCGGAGAACAAAAACTTTTCCCGCTCCTCTTCGAGGATTTTCTTCGCCGCAGGGTCGAAGCTGGCCAAACGGCGTTCGTTGATAATCATCGTCTGCATGTTGAGCCATTCCTGCCAAGCCTGTTTCGACACATTGTCAAAAATGTACTGGCCTTTCGGACCGGGAAACGGAGGCCTTTCAAGTCCTTCGGCTTCGATTCCCAATTTTACGCATTTAACCATTCTCGTCATCGTTATCCTCTGTATATTGTTCCTGCAATAAACGTTTTACGGGTGCAGGCAACCCTAATGAGTCGATTTCACCGGTTTTATACCAAACTAGCCGTTCCCCTTCCATCACATTATTGTTGAGGTTTTCGCACGTTGCGACAACAGCCGTATAATCGAGATGGTAATGGGAAAACGTGTGGCGCCGGCTGGGAAGCAGGCGAATCGCACCGATTCTGAAGCCCCGTTCTCCGCACCATTGGCGTAAGCCGTCAAGATCATCGAATTCGGGAACACTCCACAACCCTCCCCAAATACCGACGGGCGGTCTTTTTTCCAAAACAAGCCGGTTCTCGCCGTTATATAGCAACAACCATAAACTCTGTTTAATCGTAATGTTTTTTCTAGGTTTTGGCGACGGCAATTGTTCTGCCGCGCCTTGGCGAAAGGCAAAACACTCTGAGACCAATGGGCAGTCGGCGCATTTCGGTCTGCTGCGGGTACACACCGTCGCCCCTAAATCCATCATCGCCTGAGTATATTCAGCCGTGTACCGAAGTGGCGTGAACCGGGTACTAATCTCCCACAGTTGCTTGTTGATCTTGCTGTCACCGTTCCAACCGTGAATACCATGAAAACGCGTCAGCACGCGCTTGACGTTTCCATCCAAGATCGGATGACTTTGCCGACAGGCGATACTCAGTATCGCACCGGCGGTGGAACGGCCGATTCCTGGCAAAGCGAGCAATGATTCGATCGTTGTCGGAAACTCACCGCCCGACTCGACTATCAGCCGCGCGGTCCGGTGCAGGTTCCTGGCCCTGGCGTAATAACCCAACCCAGACCAATGGCGCAGGACCTCGTCGACCTCAGCCGCGGCCAAAGTTGCCACGTCGGGAAAACGAGCTACGAAACGATTAAAATATGGAATAACCGTAGCAACCTGGGTTTGTTGCAGCATAATCTCGGATATCCACACCCGATACGGATTAATATCCTGCTGCCACGGCAAATCCTTACGTCCGTTCTGATCGAACCAAGCGAGTATACGCTGTTGAAAAATTACCGGCGTCATAGCGCGAAACCGGAGCCGAGCATACCCCGGCTTCGTTTCATCATAATCGATAGCGATTTATTTAAAAAAACCTTTCAGTAAATCGCCGACCCCGGGACCGAGTTTTTCGTCGAGTTTTTGCAGCACTTCCTCTTTCTTCTTTTCGATCTTGTCCTTGTTTTTTTCCAGCAACATGGCCGGAATATCGAGGGTATAGGACGGCTTGCTAAAACTGCCGCCGATATTCAGGATCAATGGAACGGCTTTTACTTTCTCGGGTTGATCGGCTGTGGCCTTTTTAATCAATTTGGCGTTGATTTTATAATCCAATTGTTCGGTTACCAGATTGGCGGTACCTTGGCCGTCGACCCGTAAACGGGAAGAAAGGGCCTGCAGGTCGTCGTTTTGAACTAGGCCGTTGACGATGTTCGCCGAACCGCTGATTTCGGAAAAAACCGTTTGATCGTTCTTGTTTTCCGTCGGCAAGGGCGTACCTTCGATCAGCGCCTTGGTATTATCGATCATTTTCTGCAGATTAAAGCCCCTGACCACGCCGTCGCTTACCTTAAAGTCCAGATTGCCGTCCAGCGATGACTTCATCGCCTCGGCGGTATTGCCGTAAGTCTTAAGTTTTGCGTTGGCGTTGACCTTACCGGTCATCCTTGCATCGCTGCTCTGCTGCATATCCTGCAACAACGGTTCGACCGCGATGTTGCTGAGCTTTTCATCCAACTCCATCGCCGGTTGCTTACCTTTGACATTGATCTTCGTCCGCCCGGCGTAAGACCCCTGATAGAACTGGTCGACGGATTGCTGGGTGGTGACCAAGCTGTTTGCCGCATTCAGTTTAAGCTTGATGCCTTGCATTTTCAGATTGTTGATTTTCAACCGTCCTATCGTCAAATCGCCGTTGGCGTTCAAGCTCCGCAAAGTTTCGACCGGTAGCAGAGCCGCGCCGGCGGCAGCCGCTGCGGCCGGAGTGGCAGCGCTAGACGGTTTTGCCTCGCCCTTGGTGTCCGCAGGCGAAAGATAGCGGTCGGCGTCGATAGCGTCCAGCGCCAGACTAAATTGATAAGACGGCGAAGCAAAATTATTGACGGTGACAAAGCCGGTAACATTGCTGTCATCCAGCGTCACCGACAAGTTGCGCAGGTCCGCCGACGTATCGCTGGCCTGCAAATCGAACTTAGCCGCCAGCTTACTCAAGGCGCCGGGGTCCCGCATAGCCGGAACGTCGACGGACATTTGTCGTAAGAATTTCATCAGGTTAAATTGGTTGATACCGATCGGGCCCGAGAAAACCGGTTTGTCCTTGATGTTGCTCCCCTTGATATCGGCGGTCATGGTCAAATCGCCGCTGGTCAGTCGTAATCCGATAATCTCCAAAGTCTGCTTTTCGAGGTCCATGGCGACATCGGATTGCAAAGAGGCAACCATTGTTCCGCCGGGAATGCTTTTCCCGCCGGTCTCGCTGTCCAACTTCAAAGAAGTGAGTCTTATGTTGTCCAGCTTTTCATTAACGACGATATCGGTTTTGAATTTGATGCTCTCGGTTAACTGCGGTTCCTTGTTAACTAACGTCATCGACAGATCGATGCCCATCGGCTCGTTAAGCGCCAATTCGTCCGTTTCCAGGTTGAATTGTTGGATTTCAAGATGTTTGCCGGCCTCCCGATCGTCCCATACGATATTGGCGTTTTCGATCGATAACCCGCCGATTGCCAAGGCGGCCAATACGTCGCCCGGAGCCGCGGGACTTTCCTTGCCTTCCGCCGGTTGCGGACCTTTCTCGGCCGCCGCATCTTGTTTAGCCGAAACCAGATCGTCCCAATTGGCGACACCCTTCTTGTTCTTAGCCAGATTCAGCGCCAAACCTTTTAGCACGATGCGACTGACTTCCACCTTTTTGGACAACAGCGGCATCAACTTGACCTTGATATCACTCTGGTCGATCCGGGCGAACGGCTTTTCGTCAAAACCAGCCGCATTGCTCAATGACAATTTTCCCGTCGACACCCCAAGCCAAGGAAAAACGGAAAGATCCAGATCGCCCTCAATAGCCAAGTCCCGCCCCGTATTGTCCTTGACGGCAGCCTGAATTTGCGGCTTGAAATCGTTCGGATCGATGACCAGCGGCAACACGACGGCGGCTACGATTATCAACAGAATCAGTGTTGCAATGACTGTGAACAGAATTTTCAGCAGCTTGCCCATGGATAACTCTCCGTATTGTTAAAAAGATGTAATGAGACGGGATATCGAATATGATTGCTTGCTTATCACGAAACATTGCTTCAGATTCTAACCGTATTGGAATCTAAATCAATGAATGTGCTGTTTTTCAACCGAAACGAGGGTGTATGCATGTTACTTCTTGCTAAAGCGGCCGGAATTCTGGTGCTAATCTGGTTTTATCTAAGCGCCAAAAAAGTGGGTGAGCCGCCGATCAAATGGGCGATTATCGGCTTGATTGGATATTGGATCAGTTGGTGGCTGGCTAATAAATTGATCCTGTCGTCGTTGACCGGGATGTTCGCCAAAAGTTCGGTGATCGTTTTCCTGGTAACTCAGATCCCGGTTGTTTGTGCGGTGGCAGCCGTCTTTTTTATCAGAAAAAAAATGATCAGCGGCGCTGTGGCAATCCCACAATCGCCGACCGAGCATAGCGAAAACTGATAACACCTCATAAAAAAGGCGCATTGCCGAGGGCAATGCGCCTTTTTTTCAGCTCAAAGAAGCAGTTGCAGAAAATAATTACAATTTTTCTGCGTTTTCTCCCAGATATTTCGCAACACCCGCAGGGCTCGCATCCATACCCGAATCACCTTTATTCCAGCCAGCCGGACAAACTTCTCCGTGCTCTTCATGGAACTGCAGCGCATCGACCATGCGCAGCATTTCGTCCATATTACGGCCTAACGGCAAATCGTTTACGACTTGATGACGCACCACGCCGCTTTGATCGATCAGGAAACTACCGCGATAAGCCACCGATGGACCTTCGGCTTCGACGTCATAATCCTTGCAAATGGAATGGGAAATGTCAGCCGCCATCGTATAGCGCACTGGGCCGATACCGCCTTGATTAATCGGCGTGTTGCGCCACGCGTTGTGAGTAAAGTGAGAATCGATGGAAACCGCGATGACTTCGACACCACGGCTTTTGAATTCGTCGATGCGGTGATCCAGAGCGATCAATTCACTTGGACAAACAAAGGTGAAATCCAGCGGATAGAAAAAAACCACCGCATATTTTCCTCGGGTGGCTTCGGAAAAGCTGAAAGCATCAACGATTTGACCGTCGCCTAAGACCGCAGGAACAGTAAAATCCGGGGCTTGTTTACCTACTAATACGCTCATCGTTTTTCTCCAAAAAATTATGACAAAACAAAAGGTTAATTAAAAAATTCCTGCCACCTAGTCGTGCATTCCCAATATTCTACACCAAATTAGTGGGAAATTGTTTACTAAATTCTAACATTTCTTCTTGCTTTATTTGATTCTTTATAGATAATTTGTAATCATAGAACTACAAAAATAACGGGAAAAGTAGGTTTCCCACAGACGTTTCAGCACTATCCGTTGCGGTAGTCACTAGATGCAGGTTTATAGAGATTATGGCAAAAGTTAAACACATTACCGAACCCGATGCCTTCGGTTATCAAGTGCGCATCGTAAGGCGCGGCAAAGAAAGCAGTCGCTATTTTTCCCATAAATTATGGGGCAACAGAAACAAGTCGTTACAAGCCGCAATCACGTGGCGCGACCAAATGCTGGTCGTGTTAAAAGGCAGTAAGACACGCTTCCTGAAACCGCCCAAGAACAAGACTACAACTGGCGTCACCGGGGTTTCCAGGACTATCAAATACGATCACCGTAAAGATAAAAGTTACCTCTGCTACACCGTGTTTTGGGTAAAAGACGGCAAATCGCGCAATAAGACGTTCCAGGTAGGCAACGTCGAAACCGTGACCGCCGATGACGAATTGCACGCTTTCAGAACCGCTCGTTTGTTCCGTAGCTGCTACGAACACGCCATCGACAACGATATCTATTTCGATGACAGCAAGTTCGTCGGATGGAAGAAGAAGCGGCTTTACGAAGAACCTGAACTGAATGCTGCTGTTTAAATTATTGATTACCGCTATTCAGTAAATACCGACACAGGTGTAGGTCAATTTTCGGCCGGTATTTCAGCGTGTCGGTAATCGTAGGATGACAGGAGTTCGCGCTAGGGGGCTCCTGGGCGAAACGCCGAATCGGAAATCTTTTTTCAACTTGCTTCGTTTGCAAGGAAATCCAACCATTGCAGGGCGGCTTTTTTCTGCTTTGTATACTGTTTTGCCTTGTCGAACGCTGAACGCGCTTGTTTGATATTGTCCAGTTCGTAATGGCTCATGCCCAGCAACAGATAAACCATTCCGGCCTGCCGTAAACCGCCTTTAGCAAGCGCATTGTTAAACGCTTTCACGGCCTGCCCCCATTTCTCTTGCTCGACATAAATTTGGCCCAATTGTTGGTATAACGCGCCCTTTTCGTCAAGGCCGGAAGCCTTTTCCAGCGCCGCTATCGCCTTATCCAGTTCCCTAGCTTGCTGCCAGGCGTTTGCCAACAACTCCCAATTATGGGAAGTGCTGCGAACCTGATGCTTAGCCAATGAATCGCTTAGCAATTTCGCGCCCTTGTATGGGGAGCCGACATACAAAAAGAGATTGCTCAAGGCCAGAATTTCCTTCTCTGCGGTTAATAGCCCCTTTTGGTAGGCCAGATGCTGTATGCTGACGGCCTTCCTGTATTGCTTTAACTGTTGATAAACCGATGACAACTGTTCCCAGTATTCCTTCTTATCGGGGTGATGTTTGATCAGTTGTTGCAACAGGGTTGCCGCGGCCGTATATTCATTCAATTCGTAGTACAAAGCCAAATTAAGTTGATACCAGGATTCCGCTGGCTTTTCAGCACTCGCTATCGCCCGTTTGATATGGGGTAGAGCTTGGCGATATTTTTTCAACTGGGCAAAGGCGTTCGCAACCAAGGCGCTCACTTCGGCATCGGGTTTTGGGTTTTTCGCCAGCCAGGGTTGCAGGGTATCAACCGCCTGCCGATATTGTTCGGTCGCCATATACAGCTGACCCAAATTAAGAATCGCCTGTTGCTGCTGTTGTTCCGGCAGCATATTCAATGTCAGACATTGCGCTAGAACGTCGGCGGCCTTGCGATAATTGCCTTGCAAGGCGTAGACGGAGGACAGCGAACGCAAAACGGTTGCCTGTTCGTAGGTGCCCTGATCGACTTCCCGCAGCATGTTTTTAAGGTTCTGCTGAGCCTCCGGGTAGGCTTTTTTAGCGATTAGGCTCTCCGTCTTGCTCAGCTTTTTATACAACCAAGGAGAAATGGTGGCCGGCTTGTCGTTTTCGGCCGCAAAGCTAGGAGGTACGATAAAACAACAAACTATTAGCAATAGCAAATGCTTCATTTCGACAACTTAAATTGTAAAACCTGGACCGCCCGTTGCTCGAAGTTTTCCCCATCGATAACTTTCGGTTTGAATTTCCATTTGGCGATAGCCTGCAATGCCGCCTGATCGAACACGTCTGACGGTTGGGACTCCACAACGACGGCATCCTTTACGGTACCGTTTTCGGTGATGGTGAATTCAACCTTGACCCAACCTTCTATGTTTCGTCGGGCGGCACGCATCGGATATCGCGGAGGAATCCGAACCAACGGAATCACGTTGGTGCTGATTTTACCCTTACCCATTTGCACGCCGTTAATCACGGACCCGCTAAAGCGACTCGCTTGCAACGGGATATCCAAATTCGGAATATTCATGTCCGGCAAAGGCTCCTGGGTAACATGCGCTTGTTGCATTTGCATCGGTGGGGGCGGCGGAGGGCGTTTTTCCGGCGGCGGTTCCTCGGGAATTTTTCGTTCCTTGGTTTTCAGTTTGGTTTCCCTTTTTAGGCGCACAAACTCGGTCATCTGCAGGCTTTCGGTCTTTTTAAACCCCTGCTGATTGTTACTGATCATGAACTGCATCAACCAGAACAATGCCAGCGAAACCAATAAGCCGCTTAGCAGTGCAAGCCCCAAACGCTTCACTGCGTTTCACTCACGGTGGCTATCGAGGCGTTGGTAATGCCGGCCAGGCGAATCTGGTCCATCACCTGGGTCAGAACCTTAACCTTGGTGTCGCGGTCGGCTGCGATTACCACCGAGCCAAGGGGCTGCTCGGCATGCAGCCTGGCGACATTGGCACGCACCGCACGGACGTCGACTTCCCGTTTGTCAATCCAGATTTCGCCGTTTGCTTTGATGCCCACGATGATGTTTCCCTGCTCCTTGCGGGTCGCGGTCTGGGCGGTCGGACGATTGACATCGATCCCCGATTCCTTGACGAACGAGGTGGTAACAATAAAGAAAATCAACATGATGAACACGATGTCCAACATCGGCGTCATATCGATATCGGAACTTTGTTCCGCGCTTGAACGATTGGATCTTCGGCGCATAAGCAGTATCGGTTAATGATTTTGCAATAAATCGGTCAAATGGTGGGTTTCGTCACTGACGCGTTCTTCGATGATTTTACTGAAATACAAGCCGACGATCGCAATCACCATGCCGGCCATTGTCGGTATGGTGGCCTGGGATACGCCGTCGGCCATCGCCCGAGCGTTGCCGTTGCCGGTAACCGCCATGACGTCGAACACATGAATCATGCCGGTAACCGTTCCCAACAATCCCAATAACGGGCAGATGCCAACTAACATTCTGATGATAGGCACCGTTTTATTCATGGTTATCCGCGCTTCGGAAATCATGCCGCTACGAATGTAACGGGCGTTCTGCGAGCGCTTGTCGGAACGCCGATGCCAATTGTCCAGCCATTGTTCTCGTAATACCGGGTAACTGAACCGGAAAAACAACAGTCGTTCGATTATCAAGCACCATAGACAAATAGAGACCAGGAGAATAAACGACAATACCGTTCCGCCGGCGGCCAGGAATTGCTGAATCTGGTTTATGGGCGTGACGATAAATTCCATTATTTTTCGGCTCGGCGGCTGACTATGCCCGCACTTTGTTCGTCCAGTATCTGCACCAGCATACGGCTGCGCGAAGCGACCAGACTGTGCAAAAACAACAGAGGAATGGCGACGCACAAGCCCAGCATCGTCGTCACCAACGCTTGCGAAATGCCGCTGGCCATCAATTTGGGGTCTCCTGTCCCGAATAGGCTGATTGATTGAAAGGTCGCTATCATACCGGTGACCGTACCCAACAGTCCCAGCAGCGGTGCCACCGCGGCCAGCAGCTTGATCATCGACAAGCCTTTTTCCAAAATCGGCACTTCTCGGGTAATCGCTTCATCGAGCAATAATTCCATGGTCTCGGTGTCTTCTCGGGCGGACTGTTCGCCGGCGGCAATGACGCGTCCCAGCGGGTTGTCCAACGCGACGTTGTCAGACGTCAGCTGTTGTTGCATTTTACGTCCCACTATGGTCAATATCACCAATCTGGTCACTGCGTAAATCAATCCGAATGCGCCCAACAGCAAAATGATATAACCGATGATCCCCCCCTGGTCGATCCGTTCCGTGGTATTGGGAGTTTGAATCAACATGCTTAATATAACGCCGCGGGTCGGATCGATGCCGACGGCCACCGGCCCTTGCTTGGCGGCGGTCAGCTCTTCCGCCAACTCCAGATATTTATCTTCCGGCTGTCTGGCCAATTCGGAAAGCTTGCCGGTCTCCGATATATAGCGCAGATAACGGCCGTCGGCCAAAGCATTGAATGTGCTGATACGGACGACTTTGGCCTGACGCGGTTCTCCTGACGCCGTCTGGATTTCGCTGTCAAAGCTCACCACCTTGGCCGATTCGGTCATTTCTTGTTGCAAGGTGAACCATAACAACTCCAATTGCGCTATGGTCGGTAGGGCCTTGCTGTTGGCCAGTTCGTCGAGTTGCTTTAAGCGGCCGGGAAATTGAGCGGAGATCAGCGAATTAGTCAAATCCGCCTTCAGATCGCCCGCCGCCTGCCGGGCAACCCCAAACAGTTCTCCCAATTCCCCGCTGCGGTTTTTCAATTCCGTTTCCAACGTCGTCAACTGCTGTTCGTTGGCATCCAATTTCGTTTTTATCTGTTGACTCAGTTGCTGTTGTTCATTTAAAACCGCTTGCGCTTCCTGGAGCAATTGTTGCTGCCTGGCTTTTTCCGCCAAAAACTCGGCCTCTCTGGCACGATTGACACGAGCTTCCGCACCCTGGCTTTTTTTGACCTCGCGCAACAGCTGATCCAAATCCAAGTGTTCGGACATCGCCGCAGGCGCGATCGCGATAAGGGTCATCAATATCAGTTTCTTCATCGAGCCGCCTCCACTGCTGGAACGGGTAGCGTCAGTAAATCGGGAGCCGCTTCTTTTCTTGCAATACGCAGGCCGTTGCGGATCGCGTTACGATAATCCGACGACAGCACCTGCCATTGTTTCGTTTCTTTATTCCAGTAACCCGTCTCACTGCCATCCAAGCGCTGGTAGTACAAGGCTAGCCTGCCGAGGCGAAGAAAATCGACCGAACTGGTTACGCCATTCAACTCCAAATCCCCCCGATAGGCTTCGATAGTCTTTCCATAATCGTTCTCGATTTGATAGGCTTCCAACACTCGCCGGAATTTCTCGGCATTGCTGACGTCGGCTCTGGCCATCATGGCTTTTAAATTGGCTAGGCGCTGCTGCCGCTCTTCGGCCAGAAACGGCATGTCCAGTTGTATGAATTTATCCAAGCTGTTCAGCATGCGCAGAATCAACGGCACGATTTCGTACTGAGTCGTTTCGATCTCTTGCAATTGCTGCTGCAACGATTCCTTTTCCTTTTGCTGGGAATCAAGTAAGTCCTTTAGATGCGCGTTATAAGTTTTCAGATTTTGAGTTTGATGAATCGCAGCACGATATTGCTCCAGCATTTGGCGGGTTTTATCGCTTAATGCATCTATTTTCTGTTGCGATTGAACCGCCGCTTCGTTGGTCGCGGTCTCTACCTGAATCGCTTGCGACAGAGCATCCGCATGTAAAGAAGCGCTCTGACCGATAACTGCCGCTATCAACAGAGCCTTCATAGTTGAGAAAGTCATAAGATGATTCCAAAAGACGAATGTTAGATCCGAATCGAACCCCTAATGTTAAACGGGAGCCTTTGTTTTTACAAATCGGGCGAACTTTATCACAGCTCATCCCGGCTTGATATCATTCCCCGTTTATTTGAGTAACATAACGACAATAAACAGGTTAAAATAACCGGCTTTTAATTGATGCAACAAATTATTTCGCTTTCCCTCCGAACATGTTAAGTAAATACACCACCGATGACTTAAGAATCAGCGAGACCAAGGAAGTCGTTCCGCCGGTACAGGTCCACGAAGAGATTCCGATGACCGACGAGGCGGCGAGAACCACGCTGGAAGCCCGTCAAGCCATCCATCAAATTTTAACCGGCGACGACGATCGATTGCTGGTTGTCATCGGGCCTTGCTCGATTCACGACACCGAGGCTGCCGTGGAATACGCGGGACGTCTGAAAGCGATGAAAGACCTCCTAAAGGACGACCTGGTGATCGTGATGCGGGTTTACTTCGAGAAACCACGCACCACGGTCGGTTGGAAGGGCCTAATCAACGACCCGGAACTCAATTCCAGTTTCAACATCAATAAGGGTTTACGCATTGCCAGGCAATTGTTGCTGGATGTTAATAACATGGGCATGCCGGCTGCCACCGAGTATCTGGACCTGATTACCCCGCAATATGTCTCGGATCTGATCGCCTGGGGCGCGATCGGCGCTCGAACCACGGAAAGCCAGGTGCACCGGGAACTATCATCCGGCTTGTCGTGTCCGGTCGGTTTCAAGAATGCCACCGACGGTTCGTTTAAGATTGCCATCGACGCTATCCGGGCTGCTATGAGTCCGCACCATTTCCTGTCGGTGACCAAAGAGGGGCGTTCGGCTATTTTTTCGACCCGCGGCAATGAAGATGCACACATTATTTTGCGTGGCGGCAACGACGCGCCGAACTACGATGCGATCAATGTCGAAAAAGTCGCCGAGGGCCTCGAAGAAGCCGGTTTGCGGCCGAATATCATGATCGATTTCAGTCATGCCAACAGCCTTAAACAGTTTCAGCGGCAATTGGTCGTCGCTGAAGACGTCGGCCAGCAGATCGCTCAAGGCGATGGGCGAATTATCGGTGCCATGGTCGAAAGTCATCTCAGGGCAGGACGCCAGGACGTTAACGAAGGGAAACCCTTGGTATACGGACAGAGTATCACCGACGGCTGTTTGGGATGGAGCGATACCGAGAAACTATTGCACAATCTGGCCGTGGCCGTACAAAAACGCCGTACTGTCGAAAAATAGTTAGAGTAAAGATATGAAAATAGTGGTTAATGGGGAGACAAGAGATTACGTCGAACGAACATCGGTTGCCGATGTGGTGGCCGAACTGGGATTGGCCGGTAAACGCATCGCCGTCGAATTGAACAAGGAAATCTTACCCTTCGATCAATACAACGCCAAAACGCTGCAGGAAGACGACCGTCTGGAGATCGTACAGGCAATCGGCGGCGGACAGGATGATTCGTTTACCATTGCCGGCCGGCCCTACAAATCCCGTTTATTGGTCGGAACCGGGAAATATAAGGATTTGGAGGAAACTCGGTTGGCAATCGAAGCCAGCGGCGCGGAAATCGTGACCGTAGCGATCCGCCGTACCAATATCGGCCAGAACCCGGGCGAACCTAACCTGCTGGACGTTGTTTCTCCCGACAATTACACCATCTTGCCGAACACCGCCGGTTGCTATACCGCCGAGGATGCAGTCAGAACCTGCCGCCTGGCCCGAGAGCTTTTAGGTGGACATAAATTAGTCAAATTGGAAGTGTTGGCCGACCAGCTGACGTTGTTTCCCGATGTCGCCGAAACCTATGTCGCGGCGGAATTGCTGGTCAAGGAAGGTTTCGATGTGATGGTTTATACGAACGACGATCCGATCGCAGCCAAGAGACTGGAAGAAATCGGTTGCGTGGCGGTCATGCCGTTAGCCGCGCCGATTGGATCCGGACTTGGAATACGCAATCCTTACAATATCCTGACCATAGTCGAAAATGCGAATGTGCCGATTCTGGTCGACGCCGGTGTCGGTACCGCCTCCGATGCGGCGATCGCCATGGAACTGGGGTGTGACGGGGTATTGATGAATACCGCCATCGCCGCAGCGAAAAACCCGGTATTGATGGCGTCGGCGATGAAAAAAGGCATCGAAGCTGGTAGAGAGGCTTTTTTGGCCGGCCGCATGCCGCGAAAACGGTTCGCGTCGGCATCTTCGCCGATCGACGGGTTGTTTCTATAAAATCGATCATTAGGGCGGTAAGCGTTATGTGCTCATCCGCCTTTTCCGTGTTCTTCTCGTCATGACCGGCCCGCAACGAATCGATCCCGAGCGCATACGTAGTTTTATCCGACGCCAGGGCCGTACCACGGTTGGCCAGCAACTGGCACTAACTAATTTCTGGGAGAAATATTGTTTGGATCCGGCGTCGGTTTACGACTTCGATCACGTCTTCGCACGCAAGGCGCCTTTGATCGTCGAGATCGGATTCGGCAACGGCGAAAGCCTGGCGGCAATGGCGGAAAGCAATCCCGAGTATAATTACCTCGGAATCGAAGTCCACCGGCCGGGGGTCGGCCATCTGATGCTATTACTGGAACAAAGAGGCCTGAACAACGTCAGAATTTTCCATCATGACGCGATGGAGATCCTGGAACAAAGAATTCCCGATCGTTACTTGTTCGGTATCCACTTGTTTTTTCCGGACCCCTGGCAGAAACGGAAACATCATAAACGCCGCATCGTGCGCCCAGCCTTTATCGAGATATTGAACAAAAAACTGCAGCCCGGCGGTTATTTTCATGCCGCGACCGATTGGGAGCAATATGCTAAATATATGTTGTCGATGCTATCCGCCAGCCATGGACTGATTAATTCCAGTCCTACCGGGGATTTTTGCCCGCGGCCCGATTACCGGCCCTTGACCAAATTCGAGAAACGAGGATTACGCCTCGGTCACGGAGTGTGGGATTTAATCTATAAAAAAATTTGATCGGGTTAACGAATGATCCGTCCGTCTCTTAAAACCGAGGCGGACGGAAAACACAGACATCAATTCCAAACCCCGTTTTAGGACACGGCCTCGAGGGGTTCGTCCTCGACTTGGGTATTGTAGGCTTCGAAATGCATAGCCTTGATAATGGTCATCAACTCCTTGCGTTGCGAACGGAGCTGCTCCAACTCATCTTCAAGATGGGAAATATTTTCTGCGACGCTGCCTTTCGATTCGCTGATTTTTCGCAGCATCTGCAAGCGACTTTCGATCTGCCTTTTGTGGTCCTTGATCTGATGCATTAACGGAGTAAGCACGCTATTGCTCCAAGTATTTGCATCCTTGTGCGCTTGTTTTAAGATTTCCCGCGCTTTGCTAATCAGCGTGCTATAGAGCTTGTTGATGACTATACTCTGTTCGGTCATCGTAGTTTTAGCGCTGGTTCGGAACGCCTCCCCTTCCTCGAAAATCTGCTCCAATTCGAACTGATATTGTTTGATCGAGAATAATTGCGGCTCGATTTCCTTGAAACCGTATTCGTCCTGGAATTTTTTGTGGATGGCCTTAACCAGCCGTCTTGTCTCATTGGTAATGTCGACCGCGTCCTGCAATAAATCCCTTAAGTCATCGAACAACTTGCGGATGTTCTGTTTCATGCCGTAAGTGGTCAGGCTCTTACTCATGTCGTGCCGGGTAGCCCTGATAATTTCGTCGATTTTTTCCTTGGCGAACGAATCGATCAACATTTTCGCTTGAACCGTGAAAACCTTGCGACTGGCTTGAAAGTTCTCGACGTTGGCCATATAGGCGTTTTGCCGATCGCGTGTTTCAGCCATCAGCTTACCGGTCATTTCCTCGTTCTCGAAATCGATTTGTTTGAATTCCTCCAACTGTTTACTGGCGTTTCTCAGTTTGGTATTGATCAAATTCGACGATTCGCTGACCAAAAAACCGATGTCTTTTACCACCGCGTCCATCAGCAGTTGCCGGCGCTGTTGCAAGATATCGTCCGACAGATAATTTTCCAAACGATCGAGACGGCTTTTTTTCAACAACGCCTCATCGGATTTAACTTTGGCCAACAGTGCTTGCTTTGCCGAAACGGGAAAAATCACCCCTTTATCCAATCCGAGGATGCTAGCCGAAGTCTCGATCTGTTTCTTTATCGCATCCTCGTAACCTTGTTCTCCGGCGAGATCGTCCCACATCGAGTCGATCTTGTTCATCACAACCGCGAGGCCTTGTTTGCTGTGTCCTCTCGACCCGCAAACGTGATTTTTCCACATTTCCAAATCGCTTTTGGTCACGCCGGTATCGGCGGCCAAAACGAAAATAATCGCCTGCGCACTGGGCAGCATGCTCAATGTCAATTCAGGTTCCGTCCCCAACGCGTTCAGTCCCGGCGTATCCAAAATACACAAGCCCTTTTTCAGCAACTCGTGGGGAAAGCTGATCAAGGCATGGCGCCAGCAGGGTATTTCCACGGTCTCCGGATTGATGATTCCTTGTTCGGCTGCTTCCCGCTCATTCCATAACCCCAGCTTGTCGGCCATTTCCAACGGGACTCGCTTAGTCGCCACCAACTCCTTAAACGCTTCTTGCATTTGAGTTGGGGAGTCGCAATTCAGATCAATCTGCGTCCAGCGTTCGGGATTGCGCTTGTATTCGATCAGGGAAATGTCTTCCAAACGGCTCTCGATATTGAGCAAGCGGATATAGCTGCCGCCGTCTTCGTCCCAGTACAACTCGGTTGGCGACATCGTCGTCCGTCCCGGCGACGAGGGCAACAAGCGGACGCCGGTCTCGGCGAAAAACAATGAATTGATCAGCTCGGTCTTACCGCGAGAAAACTCTGCTGCGAAAGCCAGGGTAATACGGTCGGATTGCAATCCGTGTACTATTTTAAGCAGGATATCGGTGCTGTGAGGATCGCTGAATCTATAGCGGCTGCGCCACTCTCTGTACATTTCAATGGCTTGAACCAATTGATCGCGCCATTGCGAATATTCATTCAGTTGATCTTTAAATTCCAGATTCCTCATGGCAAGCCTTTTTCTGATGACTGTACTGGTAACGTTTATTTAAGTTCTGCAAGTAAACGGTCAAACCTGTTTTCATGCCACCTAATTGTAGACCATATCTCCAGAACTGTTAGTGCGTGTGGAATTTTTATATGCCATAGTGTTGACGATATTCACGAATTATTGTCAGCTGTTCGTTCGAACTGTCGTCCAGTTCAAGGAAACTAATAATATCGGCCAGTGAGATGATCGCAAAAACCGGTATTTTGTAGGTTTCGCAAACCTCCTGAACCGCGGATTTTCCGTTTTGGCCTTTTTCCTGTCGGTCCAGCGCAATCAGTACTGCGCTCGGTTCGGCTCCGGCACGACGGATGATTTCAACCGACTCCCTAACCGACGTGCCGGCCGTAATGACATCGTCCAAAATCAACACATTTCCTTGCAGAGGCGAGCCGACGATTGTCCCGCCCTCTCCATGATCTTTGGCTTCTTTACGGTTAAAAGCGAACGGAATATCCCGTTCGATACGCGAATAGGCGATCGCAGTCGTGCTGACCAGCGGAATCCCTTTGTACGCCGGGCCGTAAAGAGTATCGACGTGTAAACCGGATTCAACTAAGGCGCGCGCATAAAATTGCCCCAATTTATCCAACTGGGCTCCGGTATTGAACAGTCCGGTGTTAAAGAAGTATGGACTGGTGCGGCCCGATTTCAACTGAAAGCGGCCGAATTTGAGAACGCCGCAATCCAATGCGAACCGAATAAACTCTTTCTGATAATCAAGCATGATGTTTAATAGTCGGTGGGTGGTTTAGTTGATCTACGTCGCAAAACGGGGCCTGCGCCCGAAATTCTTCTAGTGTTATTCCGATGGAACTAGCCCGGATATTTCACAAAGGCGGCCTTACTGTTTGAAATACGCATTTAAAGCCAGTGTCTTAGGTTTCATCTGACTCATGTTTATTGGGTACAGTTTGTGCCTGAATGGTTTTCTGAACAATCGGACTTCGAATCTTGAACAAAATCACTCAAGCCAGAGCTGGCTATGCCATTCGTGATGTTCGTCCAACCTTCTTCGTCCGATTTTCCAGAAATTCCATTCCCTTCATGAAATATCCGGACTAGAGCGTGCCGGGAAGTTACGGTTACCTAATTATACTCAGGGGATAAATTTTTCCAGAATACTATCAAGAAAATTCCAGCCGTTATCGCTACAGCGATAATAGCCGTTTTCACAGGTCAGTAAACCAGTTTTCAGGCATTGCGAAATTGCCGGCTCCAACGCCTGCAACGTCAAACCGCTGACGGAAAACAAATGTTCGGCGGAAAATCCGTCCCTCAACCGTAAATTGTTCATTGCGAACTCCAGAGGCAACTGTTCGATATCGATCCGGTTAACGTGGTTGCCGAAATCGGTTTGCCGAATATATTCATCGGGGCTTTTTGATTTCGCGGTGCGAAATATTTGATCCGGCATCGACAGACTGATTTTACCGTGAGCCCCGGCGCCGATTCCAAGGTAATCGCCGAATCGCCAATAATTGCAGTTATGCCGACACACTTTTCCGTCTTTTGCGTAGGCGGACACCTCGTACTGACAGTAACCGTGCTCCGACAATAGTCGTTGCCCGGCTTGCTGAAGACTAAAGATATCCTCGTCTTCCGGCAAACTTGGCGGAAATTTATGGAACCAGGTGTTGGGCTCCAAGGTTAGTTGATAATAAGAAATATGGGTCGGACCCAGCTCAATCGCAGTTTCGACATCTTGAACCGCCTCGTCCAACCGCTGAGCCGGCAATCCGAACATCAAGTCGAGATTAATGTTGTCGAAACCGGCGTGCTGAGCCGTTGCAACCGCTTTTAATGCTTCTTCGGCATTATGCACTCTGCCGAGAGTTTTCAAATGACGGTCGTTGAAGCTTTGAATTCCGATCGACAACCGATTGATGCCGACGCGGCGAAACTCGGCGAATTTTCCGCATTCAAAAGTGCCCGGATTCGCCTCCAGCGTAATCTCCAAATCTTCGGCCAAGCGCGTGTGTTTCTGGATGCCGTTCAACAACCGTTCAACGGCTTGCGCGGAAAACAAACTTGGCGTGCCGCCTCCGATAAAAATCGTTTCGATAGGGCGGACAATATTCCATGCTTCCATATCTCGCCCCAAATCGCGCAACAGCGTATCGATATATTGAGTTTCAGATAACGAGGCTTTAACGGCGTGGGAGTTAAAATCGCAGTACGGGCATTTTTGAATGCACCAGGGGATGTGGATATATAAACCGAGTTGCGGTAAGGTCGGGGTTAACATTGCATTCATTATATAAAGTGTACCATTAACCCCGATTTGTTTGGCGGTTTGGAGAAACGATGCCAGAATGAAAAAGATTTGTTACGGGTTTAATAGCCCTATAGATCTTCCTCGAATGGTCTCATTCCCTTGGGAAACAAAACTGTGAATTCAATGATCTCCGGCAAACGCGTCTGGCCAGTGCTCTTAACCGCAATTCTACTAGCGGTAGCGTACAGCATTCTAAAAGAGCCCGAGGCGGTGGCCGTCAAAATCTATCGGGTCGAGCCTGGGGAAGTAAAGGAAACCGTTGCCAATACTCGCGTCGGAACCGTAAAGGCCTGCCGGCGCACCTATCTCGCGCCGGCCACCGGCGGTCAAGTGGCGAAGCTGTATGTTCGAGAAGGCGATTGGGTGAAACCGAACCAACTTTTGTTGGAAGTTTGGAATGAAGACCTAAATGCCCAGGTCAATTTGCAGCGGGCCCAAATAAAAAGCGACCGAGCTAATGCCGAACAAGCATGTCTGTTAGCTGCCGGAGCGAAACGGGAAGCCCGAAGGCTAGCCAAACTGCAACGCATCAATCAACTCGTTTCCGAAGAACAAGTCGACCAAGCCGTTACCGATGCCGACGCCAAACAAGCGTTTTGTCAAGCCTCTCGGATCGCAATCGAAGTCGGTCAGGCCAAGTTAAACATGTCCCTGGCCGAGGTCGAACGTACCATGGTTTATGCACCGTTTGCCGGCGTCATCGCCGAAATCAATGCCGAACTGGGCGAATTCGTCACCCCGTCGCCCCCTGGAATCCCGACCCTACCGCCGATCGACCTGTTGGATGTCAGTTGTTTATACGTGTCGGCTCCGATCGATGAAGTGGATGCACCAAAAATCAAAACAGGCATGCCGGCCTGCGTCTCGCTGGACGCTTTCGCCGAGAAGCGCTGTTCCGGAACGGTCAGCCGCATCGCCCCCTATGTGCTGGAAAAGGAAAAACAAGCACGCACCGTGGAAGTCGAAGTCAAACTGACCGACCCCAAGGATCTGGCCGAATTATTACCGGGCTACAGCGCCGATATCGAGATATTGTTGGCCAGCAAGGAAAACGCGCTGCGAATTCCCACCGAAGCGGTACAGGAGAATAATCGCGTACTGGTGCTCGGCGATGACGGTTTGTTAGTCGAACGCGCCTTCCAACCCGGTTTGAGCAATTGGAGTTATATCGAAGTCTTATCCGGTTTGAAAAAAGGAGAAAAGGTCGTCTTGTCGATCGGCCAAGACGGCGTTGACGCCGGCGTCCATGCGGTTGAACGGCAATGATAGAGCTGGAAAATATCGACCGCTTTTTTCAGGTGGGCGAGCAGATCGTGCACGCGCTGGATAATATCAATCTTATCGTCGGCGACGGCGAGTATGTATCGGTGATGGGGCCTTCCGGTTCCGGCAAGTCGACGTTGCTCAACATTATTTCCCTGCTGGATCGGCCTTCGTCCGGCAAGTACCGATTGAACGGCCAGGATGTCACCGCCTTCGACGACAACCGCCTCGCTCAGGTGAGGAGAGAAAACATCGGCTTTATCTTTCAGTTTTTCCATCTGATTCCACGACTCAGCGCCGCGGAAAATATCGAGATGCCGATGATTTTGGCAGGCATCCCGGCAAAGCTTCGCAAACCGAGAGTAAGCGCCGCGCTGGATGCGGTGGCGTTGAGTGATAGAGCCGGGCACCGCCCCGACCAATTATCCGGCGGGCAACGGCAGCGGGTTGCGATCGCCAGGGCGACCGTCATGAATCCTTCTATCTTGCTGGCCGACGAACCGACCGGCAACCTCGATACCCATTCGGGACTGGAAATCATCGAGTTGATGGAGCGACTCAATCGGGACGGCGTAACCTTGATCGTGATCACCCATGATCCGGCACTGGGAGAGCGCGCGGGACGGCGGATTCGTCTCGTTGACGGTCGGATTGTTTAGCATGTTGCTCAAGGATACGTTTTCGGAAGCGCTGGCCGCCGTTTTATCGCAGCCGCTGCGCGCTTCGCTGATCGTGTTGGCTATGAGCATCGGCATCAGCTCGGTTTCCATCCTGACCGCCTTGGGAGAGAGCGCACGCAGCTATGTCGTTCGCGAGTTCGAATCTCTCGGCACCCATTTATTGATTGTCTTGCCGGGCCGTAACGAAACCACGGGGGGCCAGCCGCCGATCTTCGGGGAAACTCCCAGGGATTTAACCTTGGACGATGCCTTGGCGGTGGCCGCCAGCCCTTATATCGCTGCGACGGCACCGATCACAGTCGGGACGGCGCCGGTTTCCGCCTTTGGCCTGGAACGGGAAACGACGATATTGGGTTCCACCCATGCGCTGAGGAAAGTAAGACATCTAGATATGGCACAGGGCCGCTTTCTGCCACGTACCGACATCGATCGGGTTTTGCCGGTCTGCGTGATCGGACAAACCATCAAGGACGAGTTATTCGTCGGTAGGCCGGTTTTGGGGCAATGGTTGAGAATCGGGGATCGGCGGTTTCAAGTAATCGGCGTCTTGGCGTCGCAAGGACAATCGATCGGAGTCGGTTTCGACGAGATCGTTGTCATTCCGGTGGCCTCCGCGCAAATTCTGTTCAACAACTATTCCTTGTTCCGATTGCTCGCCGAGGCCAAATCCAAACAAGCGATGCATCAGGCCGAACCGGACATTCGGCGGATCATCAAACAACGGCATGAAGGCGAGGACGACATCACGATTATCACTCAAGACAGCGTCGTCCGCACCTTCGATGATATTTTGGCGGTGCTGACGCTGACTGTGGCCAGTATCGCCGGAATCAGTCTGTTGGTGGCCGGAGTATTGGTAATGAACGTAATGCTGGTCAGCGTTTCGCAACGTACCGCTGAAATCGGTTTGTTAAAGGCATTAGGGGCGACGCGGGCTCAAATACAATGGTTATTCGTAACGGAAGCGGCTATTTTGTCTCTGGCCGGCGCTCTGTTGGGGATGGTATTGGGCAAAACGGTGTTGATCTTATTGCAGACCATTTACCGCGATTTTCCATTGATTTTGCCGTTATGGGCGCTATTTGCGGCCGTCGCCGTCGCCGTCCTGACAGGAGTGCTGTTCGGCGTGCTTCCCGCCCGCAAGGCCTCGGCGTTGGACCCTGTTATCGCTTTGGCCAAACACTGAGTTTCGGTAAGTAGCTAACAGGCGACGTTTCCGGAGGATTTTATTCCGGAAAACGGCGGCTCTGTGACTAAATTGTGAAATTCGATCGGCAAAAACTGTGGATAAAGTGTGGCAAAAATTGCCCCTTTAGTTATCCACAGCGTTGGTAACAGCTTGGAAAGGGTCAGATCAACACTTTATCATACAAGTCAATGTACTGTTTTATATAATAAAAATAGACTTATCCACAGTTTTTTAGTGACGTAATAATAACAATAGAGTTAAAATATGAATTATTTTATAACTGTTGTGCCGAATTTTCTTCGTAGTCATATAATGGCTTTCCCTCCACATTTCATCCGTTGAAGTACCCATAAATTAATGAGCGCAATCTGGAAAAATTGTCTTGCCAAACTCGAGCATGAAATACCGGCATCCGATTTCAGCACCTGGATTCGACCCTTACAGGCGATCGAAAATAGCGAAAAACTGAAATTGCTGGCTCCCAATCGTTTCATCATCGACCACGTCAAGCAACATTTCCTCGCCAAGATAGAAGACGCGGTCTACGAATTCTCGAGCGGCACCCTGATATTGCAATTTGAAATCGGTAGTAAGAAAGCACCGGCGATCAAACCGCCTCCAAGTGTCGGCAAAATTCCATCGCAAAAAAAGAAATCGCCCAATTATCTGAACAAGGCGTTTACCTTCGACAGTTTCGTCGAAGGTAAATCCAATCAACTGGCTAAAGCGGCTTCCGTACAGGTCTCGGAAAATATCGGCAAGGCTTACAATCCGCTATTCGTTTACGGTAGCTCCGGCCTTGGCAAAACTCACCTAATGCACGCCATCGGCAATGCGGTGTTGGAACAGAACCCCTCGGCCAATGTCGTTTATCTGCATTCGGAAAAATTCGTTCAGGACATGGTAAGAGCTTTGCAGCAAAACACCATAAACAGTTTCAAGGATTACTACCGCAGCATCGATATTTTGCTGATCGACGATATTCAATTTTTGGCGGGCAAGGAGCGTTCGCAGGAAGAGTTCTTTCACACGTTTAATAATTTGTTGGACCGTAAACATCAGGTGGTGCTGACCTGCGATAAATATCCGAAA
>JBNLFT010000011.1:0-29922 GCA_050305675.1 Methylococcaceae bacterium | reverse complement strand
CTTCGCCTTAAGGCTGATAAATTCGGCCTGTAGCGATTTTAGGCGGTCCCGCGAACCGTAGATACGCTGGCCAGTCTCGGAGAAAACCGTCATGTTCGGTTCGATCTGCGTCAGCTCCGCCTCCAAATAGACGATTCTGTCGTCCGCCGCGGCCAACTGGCGGTTGGTTTCCAACAATTGCTGCTCGGTCCGGTCCATCAGCGTCATATTGAGGCTTTGCAGTTCCGGCAGGCTATTTTCGTGCTCCTCCTTGAATACCGCCAGGCGCTTTTCCAGAGTCGAAATCAGTTTGCCCAACTTGTCGGCCTCGATCGCCAGGAAACTGGTCGCCTCGGTGGCGATCTCGGTGCGCCGCTTGAGGTTTTCGTTCAGATAAAGGGTCACCAGCTCGTTGGCCACCTGTTGCGCCTTTTGCGGCGATTCGTGCTCGAACGACAACGTGAACGCGATGGTCGCTTGCACCGGCCGCCCGCTTTGCGGGTCGACGACGTCCGCGCTGACCATTTCCAGATGGATATCTTCCCGCATGTCTTCCAGGACCACCGAGATCGGTTCGGTCTTTTGCTCCTCCCGGTAAAGGTCGAACTTCTGAATGATTTGCTTCAGGTTGACCGAACTCATGACGCGCTGGCTGATGACCTGAATCCGCTGGTCGGCATAACTGGTGACGGTCGAACGAACCAGATCCTGCGGAATTTCCTGCTGCTCGATCAAAATCGTCGCCGTCGACTTATAAGTCGGCGGCCACTTTAAGACGACGATGATGGTCAGCAGAAACAATGCCGATGCAATAATCAGCATCTGCTTTTTGTTGCGCTTCATCATCGCCAGATAATCTTGTATTCCTTTTTCTTCCACCTCTTCCATCCGTTATCTCTCTGTATATGTAAAATTTATTATCACGAACTTGCCCATTGTTGTTGGCGGCCCCGCCTTGGACTTTTCTCCATTCTAACGCTAATACTTTTGCGTAGCCATCCTATCCCATTGATAGTTAAAGCCAATAAAAAAAGCGTTGGACGCCGCCGTATCGTTATTCTGGTTGTCGTAGCTTTGCGTCCTGTACATATAACCGGCGGTCACGCGGGCATGGCGGTCGAACAGCCAGCTGACCGAAGGCCTGACGTAATAGTAGGTACGGTCGTTAAAGTCGTTCTGGCTTCCCGAAGTGGTCGTCGCGTTGATTCCGCCGTTCAACGACAGCTTTAAATGTTGGGTGACGTTTTGATCGTAATTGGCGCTGAATCTGTCCAACAGCTGCAGGCGGCCGTTGCCCTGGGCGCTGGTCGCCCGGGAATACGAAAGTCCGGCGCTGCCCGCCAGAAACTGTTTGCTCAGGCCGAACGAAAAAACCATGCCCTGCACGTCGTCCGATATCGTCGTTTCGGTAGTCAGCAGTGCGCCGTCGACAATCACGAAAAATCCGTTTACCAACACCGGCTGATCGAAGGTAATCTCGGTATTGGTAAAACGGCGGCCGACCGACAACGACGCCGACCAGGTCGGCAGAAATTGGTAGTCCAATCCGAGATTGACCGTGTACTGCGTGGTTTGCCGCCTCAATTCCGGTACTTCGAAGCTCATCCAGGAAACGCTTAGATAATTTTTCAACAACTCGCTCCATTGCCGACTGACGGTCAGCGACACCGCGTCGGTCGTGTAATCGAAAAACCGATTGATTGTGGAGCGCTCGTAGGCGGTATCGTAATGGCTATAATCCGCCTGCAAGATCGTCGCACTGGAGAGAAAATAGCTCCAATACGGACGTAGATACCACTGCTCTCTGACCACGTTGTCCTGAACCAAACCGGTCGCCTCCAACTCGCTGGTCAGCGTGGTATCGCGGGTATAGTTGCCGTCGAGGCCGAACAAACTTCTTTGCGTCGCATTGAAACTCGACGCCAGGTCCAAATAGACGTTCTCGCTATCCAGGTCCAAATCGCTGGCATAACGCCTGATTTCCAAGCGGTTATCCAGCGAGACGGCGTAACGATCGCCCCGCACCCCGGCTTCGGCCGATGCGCTGGCGATCACGCCGTAGGCCGAGGTATCGATCCCGTTTTTCAAGCGGTCGGACCATAAGCGTTTATTGTCGTCGTACTCCGTCCGAAGCCCCGCCGAAGGGATCAGATAAAGTTCTTTTGCCGATGCCGCCGCGCCGCAGCAGCATAGTAGCAATAACAGCGCTCCGCGCCACGAGGCGGCGGCCGCAGGATAACTTTGGACATAGGCGGGGCTTACGGCAGCGGCCTGATCGCAACGACGGTTCATAGAGTCGGGATATACCGGCTTCGCTCAGAAGCAATCCATATTACGAGGGGCGAATTCCCGATCAAGGGACAACGACCACGTCTCCCGCTTGTAACACGATGTTTTGCTCCAGCTCGTCCCCTTCCTCTATGTCCCCGTAGCGAAACTCGATTGCCTGCTGCTTCCCTTCCGCTTGCCGCCGCAATATCAGGATGTCGTTGACCGAGGCAAATGCCGTCATGCCTCCTGCCATACTTAACGCCTGCATAATGTCGACATAGCGGTTGACGATGTATTCTCCCGGCTTGTTAACCTGTCCGATGACAAAAATCTTATTACCCATCAATTGCTTGGCCGAAACGGTAACGACGGGGTCGGCGATGAACTTGTTCAAACGGTCGCGAATGGTATGTTCGATTTCGGGCAAACTGAGCCCTTCGGCCTTAATGTCTCCGACCAGCGGAAACGAGATGCCGCCGTCCGGCCTGACCAAAACCTCCTTGATCAATCCTTCTTCTTTCCAAACGTTGACCTCTAAGATATCGCCGGGTTGAACCTGATACCGCCCCGTATCGGTGTTTTCGGCGCGTTCGTCCGCATTCACCGAGAAAACCGCGCAAAACGCGGCGATCACCATCAACATGTGGATTAAAGCTTGAGCATTCATCATTAAACTTCGCATAGTCTCGACATTGTTTGCTAATTTTACCTGAGGCCTTCCGCCCTGGCGATAAAGTCCGTAAGTTAGGGTCAAACGACGAATCGAATTCCGATTACGGTTTCGAACCCGCCGTCCTCGTTCATTATGCTCGAGAAACATTTCAACTATATTAATTGTGTCGACGCCGACGCCCTAACCGTAACGCAAAGCGCTTGTTCGACGCATTTCTCGGGCCATTAAATTAAGCAAACCTTATACCATTAATATTTACGGGGTACGGAGAAGCCGGAAAAAGGAACTCGGCGTGGCCAAACAGCCCGTTCCTGGTTACGAAGATGAGGAAAACTGATCCGGTACGGGATAACCGGATAAAGGGCGGTGTCGACTGCCTGCGAGACCGGACGCTAACGAATGGAGCAGTCCGTAGTTGGAGATGCCGATTAACTCGGAATGATGAAGCGGGCGCGAGATTAAGATCGCCGCGCTAAGAGATTTTTCGTAACGCGAAAGGAGGCCTGTCGCCCTCCTAACCAAACGCCGGCAAGTCACGGACTGATTAATTCGGCACCGAGCGCGGGTGGCGCGCCGGTGACGGAAACGAGGAAATGTTTTTTGAATAATCGGTCGGATAGCGTTAACGCCGCATGTTGCGCGGGCAACGTATCCAACATGATTGCAAGATCACCTGCCGGGAACCGGCGATCTTATTTTTCGCTTCTGATGGAAATATCCGTGTCGCTTTCAAGTTCCGACAGGACTGCGTTAAACGTCGTCTGGCCCAGCGCATTGGCAAGGTTTTTCTCGGCCAGATCTTGTTTCTGTTTGTCGCTGTCGCTCATAACGCCGGGGGTTACCTTCAATATGCTGACAACCGATTGCGACCCGTCGGGTCCGGCAGCGATGATGACCGTGGCTTGCTCGCCTTCCGGTTTTGCGGCCTTAAAAATGGCTTGGTTAATCGGCCAGGCCAGCTCGCCGCCGTTTCGGGTCAAGCCGGAGACCTTCTTGGCCGTCAGCTGGTATTGCCCCGCCACGTCTTCAACCGACTTACCCTCCAGCAAAGCGGCTTTGATTGCCTCCGCCTTTTGTTCGGTCTGCTTGCGCGCCTGCTCCGTCTGCAATGCGGAAACGATGACCGGTTTAACTTCGTCCAAGGCTCGGGTCGCCGCCGGTTGGTGTTCCAACATTCTTAAAACGACCAGCTTGTCCGTACCCAGTTCCACCGGCTCGCTGTTGTTGCCCTGCAAGACGTCCTCGGAAAACGCGGCATTGCGTACCGCTTCCTCGGCCGCGATGCCGTCGCCGCTACCACGGGTGAATAGACCGGTACTCTTCACGGGAACCCCGACGGCGTCCGACACTGCGGTTAGGCCGGTCGGATTTTCGAAACTGACGTCCGTCAAAACTTCGCCCAACTCGAGAAAACGGTTTTCCGCTTGAGACCGCTTGTAGGCATCGGCAATTTCCGCTTTGACTAGCTGGTACGACTTGATTTCGCCTGGCGTTAGTTCGGTGACCTTGATCAAATGATAGCCGTAACCCGTTTTCACCGGTTCGGACACTTCGCCGAGTTGCAGCTTGAGCGCGGCTTCTTCGAATGCTTTTTCCATGACGCCGGCAGCGAACAATCCCAGGTCGCCACCGTTCTTAGCGGTCAGCTTATCGTCGGACAGCTCGGCCGCGAGGGCCGCAAAATCCTTATCCTTCAACTGTTCCCTAGCCCGCAACGCCTTCTCCAATGCCGCGGCGTCTTGCTCCGCATCACCGCTCGAAGCGAACAGAATGTGGCTGATCTTTCTGCGCTCTTTACTCGTATACTGCTCCTTGTGCTCTTCGTAGTAGGCCTTTAACTGCTCTTCGCTAGCGTCGATCTCCTTGGCCAAGGCGTCCAACGCCAGTTCGACGTATTGGATGGCCACCCGTTCCTCCGTTTGGAATTCGTCCTGGTGCTGCCGGTAATAAGCCTCGATTTCCTCGTCGGTCGGCTGCTCGCTGATCTTCGCCAGCGGTACGGTGATAACCTCCACATCCCGCTGTTGATTTTGTATCGCAAAAAAGCGGTCGATATCGGCCTGGGTGACGAAACTGCTGTCGGTGATGGCCTTTTGGTATTGTTCCATGACCAAGGCCTTCTTGATGCGATTGACGAATTCGGTCGACGAGATACGCTGCGAACCCAGCAATGCTTTATACTGCTTTTTGTCGAACTTGCCGTCGGTCTGAAAATATTCCAGGTTCTTGATGAAGTCTTTTGCCGCGTCGTCGGTTACGACCAGGCCTTCATTTTGAACATGCTGCAGCAACACTTCGTCCCGAATCAATTTATCGAATGCTTGTTGCTTGATAATCTCCTCGTCGAACTTCATGCCGGCCAAGTTCTGCGCGTATTGCGCGTAGGCTCGGCTCAAGTCCTGCTGGTAAAAATCTTTGTCGCCGACCGACGCAATCGGCACTTCCTTACCCCCGCCTAAATAATTTTGAATGCCCCATAATGCAAACGGGACGCATATCAGTATCAAAATAACCCAAGCAAATACGCCCTGTGACTTTTCTCTAATCTTTTGTAGCATCGTGCCTGCCTTTAAACAGAATGAAAGCCCGTTATCGAGGCTATATCAATTTTCATGCAAAAAAAAACCCCGAACCATAAGGTCCGGGGTTTAAGATTTGGCGGAGCGGACGGGACTCGAACCCGCGACCCCCGGCGTGACAGGCCGGTATTCTAACCAACTGAACTACCGCTCCAAAGTCTGGTGGGTGCTGAGGGGTTCGAACCCCCGACCCTCGCCTTGTAAGGGCGATGCTCTCCCAGCTGAGCTAAGCACCCGACTTAAGAGCTGCTAGTTTACAGCATCTTTTAATGATTTACCAGCTTTAAATGAAGGAATTTTCGCTGCCTTGATTGTGATCTCGGCGCCCGTTTGGGGATTGCGACCTTTTCTCTCGGCTCTTTCTTTAACTGCAAACGTACCAAAGCCCACTAATGCGACCGAATCGCCTTTTTTGAGGGCATCTGAAACGGCATCGATGAAGCCGTCCAGCGCACGGCCTGCATCTGCCTTTGTTAAGTCCGCTGATTCAGCGATTGCGTCAATAAGTTCCGATTTATTCATTTATTTCCCCTTAGGATTGAATTATTAATTATATGCTCAGATTTTTAGCCTGCGTACCGACCCCTCAGCTGCATTTCTCGTTTGTCAAAAGATAAAAACATCCCATGATAGCAAAAGCTATTTCATTCTGTTTTTAAATGTAGGGATAAACGATACTCTGCTTCCAGCGCAACAGCCCAAACCATAAGCGCTCGATCTATTTTGAACTAACCGTTTCCAAAAAAAACTAACCCCAGCCTCTTATTAGAAACAGCGGTATTTATATCAATTGGTCTTTGTAAGTGTCAAGCTCAAAACCCCTATATCCCTTGTTATTTATGGTTCTGAAGTCAATTGTACCTTGCGGCCCAAGTTGATCGAGCTTTACACTCGCCCGGATAAGTGTAGTTAATAAATGACAAAATGGAAGGAAACGAGGATGAGAATTTCCGGCTGGTAACAACTTCTCGCATTAGTTGACCGCCGTCATCAGCCCGTGCAGCAGCATTAGGTTGCTAAACCGCTCCAAACCCGGCGAAATACATCGACGTATTTTTTGTTAGCGTTAACAAAGCGCCGAGTAAATCCGTCCGGGATTAATCGAACGCTCTGTAAACTACAACGCGATTTCCCTTCATCTTCGGCTTATAGCGGCGGCTTTTACTCGTGCGTCCCTGCTCTGCGGTAAATGTTGATTAAGCCGTCATATCCGTACGCGACCGCTCAGTTCCCCAGTCCGTTTTTCTGTCAATGCGCTAAAACCGTTTGCTCCTTTTTGGCGGTTTTCTTCCGATCTCCGGTCACCGCCATTTTTCCGGTTCCAGGAGTCGGAATATGATGCAAGGCCACCTCCAGCACTTCGTCTATCCAATGGACAGGCTTGATTTCCAGATTTTGTTTAATGTTTTCCGGTATTTCCGTCAGATCTTTTTCGTTTTCGGCCGGGATCAGTACGGTCGTGATACCGCCGCGATGGGCGGCCAACAATTTTTCCTTCAGCCCGCCGATCGGCAAGACCTCTCCGCGCAGCGTAATTTCTCCGGTCATCGCGACGTTGGCGCGTACCGGCACTTTGGTCAGTGCGGAAATAATAGCGGTGCACATGCCGATGCCCGCACTCGGTCCGTCCTTAGGAGTAGCCCCCTCCGGAACATGGATATGAATGTCGCTTTGTTGGAATATTTGTTCGTCGATCCCCAACCCCGGCGCGCGGCTTCGGACCACCGACATCGCGGCCTCAATAGACTCCTTCATCACCTCGCCCAGTTTACCGGTTGCCAACTGCTTGCCTTTACCAGGCATAACGGCGGTTTCGATGGTCAACAGTTCGCCGCCGACTTCGGTCCAAGCCAAGCCGGTAACTTGACCGACTTGATCCTTATCCTCGGCGATGCCGTAACTGAAACGTCTGACGCCGAGGTATTTACCCAGATTATCGCCCGTAATCACCTCTTTGTCGGCGGCGTTTTCAAGCAATAAATCCTTCACCACTTTGCGGCAGATTTTGGAAATTTCCCGCTCCAAACTGCGCACACCCGCCTCGCGCGTGTAAAAGCGAACAATGTCCTTGACCGCATCTTCGGTGATCTCTATCTCGGAAGGTTTCAAGCCGTTGTTTTTGATCTGCTTGGGAATCAGGAAACGGGTCGCGATATTGATCTTTTCGTCCTCGGTATAACCGGCCAGCCGGATTATCTCCATTCGATCCATCAATGGCGCCGGTATATTCAGGGTATTGGCCGTGGCGACGAACATCACGTCGGACAAATCGAAATCGACCTCCAAATAGTGGTCGGCAAACGTATGATTCTGCTCGGGGTCGAGCACCTCCAACAGCGCCGAAGCCGGGTCGCCCCGGAAATCGGCCGCCATTTTGTCGATTTCGTCCAACAGGAACATCGGGTTACGGGTTTTGATCTTGGCCAGATTCTGCAGAATCTTACCCGGCATCGAGCCGATATAGGTCCGCCGGTGGCCTCGGATTTCCGCTTCGTCCCTGACCCCGCCCAGCGCCATGCGGACGTATTTACGGTTGGTTGCGCGCGCGATCGACTGTCCCAGCGAGGTTTTTCCTACCCCGGGAGGTCCGACCAGGCACAGAATCGGTCCCTTCAACTGCTTGACCCGCTGCTGGACCGCCAAATATTCGAGAATCCGTTCCTTGACTTTCTCCAGGCCGTAATGCTCGGCCTCCAGCACCTCTTCCGCGAGCTTAAGATCATGGCGCACCTTGGTCTTCTTCTTCCACGGCACGCTGACCATCCAGTCGATATAATTTCGCACCACGGTCGCTTCGGCGGACATCGGCGACATCAATTTCAATTTGTTCAACTCGGCCTCGGCTTTTGTCTTGGCTTCCTTGGACATGCCGGCGTCCTTGATTTTTTTCTCCAGCTCCTCGATTTCGTTAACCGCATCGTCCATCTCGCCCAACTCTTTCTGAATGGCCTTCATTTGCTCGTTCAGATAATATTCCCGCTGGTTTTTTTCCATTTGCTTCTTGACGCGGCCGCGTATTCTTTTTTCCATCTCCAACAGATCGACCTCGCCTTCCATCAAGGTCATCAACGCCTCCAGCCGCTCGGCGACATTCGCCATCTCCAGCATGCGTTGTTTCTCCTCGACCTTCAACGACATGTGCGCCGCCATGGTATCCGCCAAACGGCTCGGATCGTCGATTCCGGCCAGGGAATTCAAGACTTCCGGCGGAATTTTGTTATTCAACTTGACATATTGGTCGAAAGAGTTGATCGCGGTGCGCTGCAACACCTCCAGCTCCTGATCCGAAATTTCCAAGACATCGGCGATTTCGCTGACCGTCGCGCACATATAGCCGTCTATTTCCTGGTACTGCCTCACGGTGCAGCGCTGGCTACCTTCGACCAACACCTTGACGGTACCGTCGGGCAATTTCAACAATTGCAGGATATTGGCGAGAGTACCCGCTTTATATAAATCGCCAAAACCCGGTTCGTCGATGTCGGCTTGCGTTTGCGCGACCAACAAAATCTGCTTGTCGTCCTTCATTGCCGCATCCAGGGCATCGATCGACTTGTCCCGGCCTACGAACAACGGTATCACCATGTGCGGATAAACCACTACGTCGCGTAACGGCAACACCGGAATCAAGTTCTGCTTAATTAGTAAATCAGTCATTTTAAGTGCTTCCATTAACGGAATTTGAAGTTACGTTCATTAATGTAATGGATATGAGGTCAATTATGCAAAAAGCAAGCTGGCAGCAAAACCTATAGCGCAAAAAAAAGGGCGTATGGATCGATACGCCCTTTTTGATTCTGCAAGATACAGTTGACAAACTATCGGTTTTGTTATTCAGCCATCACCTGTAACCGCCACGGTAAGAAAAGATCCGAATTTAGCTGTCGGATGCCGCTTTCTTCTGCTCGTTTTCGTAGACCAGAATCGGCTCGGACTCGCCCAGGATTACGCTCTCGTCAATGACGACCTTTTTGATCCGGTCGTTAGACGGCAACTCGTACATGGTGTCCAGCAGCACGTTCTCGACGATGGTGCGCAATCCCCTGGCACCGGTTTTACGTTCCATCGATTTCCGCGCGATCGCCTGCAGCGAATCATCCCGGAATTCCAGTTCGGAACCTTCCATCTCGAATAAATGTTGATATTGTTTGACCAGCGCATTCTTCGGCTCGGTCAAAATTTGCACCAGCGCCGCTTCGTCCAGCTCTTCAAGCGTCGCGACAACCGGCAACCGGCCGACAAACTCGGGTATAAGGCCATACTTGATCAAATCCTCCGCTTCGACATCGGCAAAAACTTCCCCGACATTTCTGCGATCGTCTTTGCTTTTGACCTCGGCCGAGAAACCGATACCGCCTTTTTCCGATCTCGACTTGATCACCCTATCGAGCCCGGCAAACGCACCACCGACGATGAACAGGATATTGGCGGTATTAACCTGTAAAAACTCCTGTTGCGGATGCTTACGACCACCTTGCGGCGGAACCGAAGCAACCGTCCCTTCGATCAGTTTGAGCAAGGCCTGCTGCACACCCTCTCCGGAGACGTCGCGGGTAATCGACGGATTGTCCGATTTCCGGGAAATCTTGTCGATTTCGTCGATGTAGACGATACCGGTTTCGGCCTTTTCGACGTCGTAATCGCATTTTTGCAGGATTTTCTGGATGATGTTCTCGACGTCTTCACCCACATAGCCGGCTTCGGTCAAGGTCGTTGCGTCGGCGATCGTGAACGGCACGTCGAGCAACCGGGCCAACGTTTCGGCCAGCAGCGTTTTGCCCGAACCGGTCGGACCGATCAACAGGATATTGCTTTTCGCCAGCTCGACATCGTCTTTTCGGCTCTTACTGCGCAGGCGCTTGTAATGATTGTAAACCGCGACCGCGAGAATTTTCTTCGCATTCTCCTGACCGATCACGTAGTTATCCAGCTCAGCCTTGATTTCCTTAGGTTTCGGCAATTGTCCGCTGCCGATCGCCGAATCGTCCTCGGACAATTCGTCCCGGATGATGTCATTGCAGAGCTCTACACATTCATCACAAACGTATACCGAGGGGCCGGCAATAAGCTTTCTGACCTCATGCTGGCTTTTGCCGCAAAAGGAACAATAAAGCAGTTTTTCATCATCATTGCCGTTTCTGTCTTTACTCATATACTGGGCTCCCAATTAACATCGCACCGGATGCATCTTATTTCGACTATGCAAGAATATATCGAAAAGCAGCAAATATGCAATGAATAGCATCGCACGCGCGCCAAATACCCGGCAATTGTTTAGTATGGCGAAAATACCAATCAACGTTTGAAAGGTATTCGGTCCGACCCCCACTGCCTGGATAACGGCTCTTGCGCGGACCGGCCCCGTACGATGCGGTTAGGCATTGCGCTGCGTCAACACCTTGTCGATCAAACCGTATTCCGCGGCGTCGGCGGCGCTGAGAAAATTATCCCTATCGGTATCCTGTTGGATCTTTTCCAGCGATTGACCGGTGTGGTGAGACAGGATTCGGTTCAATTTATCGCGGATGGAAAGGATTTCTCGGGCGTGAATATCGATGTCGGAAGCCTGGCCCTGAAATCCGCCGAGCGGTTGATGGATCATCACCCGGGAATGCGGGAGACAATATCGTTTGCCGGCGGCGCCGGCGGTCAGCAATAACGCGCCCATGCTGGCGGCCTGGCCGATACACATGGTACTGACGTCGGGCTTGATGAATTGCATGGTATCGTAGATCGCCATGCCGGCGGTCACGGAACCGCCGGGTGAATTGATGTACAGATGAATGTCCTTGTCGGGATTCTCCGACTCCAGGAACAACAACTGAGCGACAACCAGATTCGCCATATAGTCCTCGACCTGGCCAACCAAAAAGATCACCCGCTCCTTCAGCAATCTCGAATAAATATCGAACGAGCGCTCGCCGCGCGCGGTTTGTTCGACGACGATGGGCACCAGCCCCCCGGCGGCTTGCGGTACGAATTGCTCCGTCATGCTCTTATTTCTCATTGTTCCCGTCGTTAAGCTTGCTGTTGATCGCCCATGACGGCGTCGAATGGAACCGTTTCATCGCTGACTTTGGCTTTGCTGACAATCCATTCCACGGCCTGGTCTTCAAGCACCATTTGCCTGACCTCGTTCAAACGACTTTCGTCGGCATAATACCAATTGACGACGTCTTCCGGCTTTTCATAGCTGTTAGCCATACTTTCGACGGCTTCCCTGACCTTTTCGTCATCGACTTTTATATCGTTTTTCTGGATGATTTCGCCGAGAATCAGGCCCAGTGCGACCCGACGTTTCGCTTGATCTTCGAACATGTCCTTAGGTAGGTTCATGTCTTCCAACTTCATTTGTTGGCGCTTGGCGTTTTCCTGATAAGGCTTCATCAACTGCTGAATTTCCTGATCCACCAAAGCGCTCGGCGTGGTCACCGCGATATTTTCATATAAAGCGTCCATCACCGCGTTTTTGAGTCTGCCCTTCAAAGCCTGTTCCAGCTCTCGTTCCATGTTGGTCCGGACATCGGCGCGGAAAGACTCCAGCTCGCCGTCTTCGATACCGTAGGATTTGATGAAATCGGCATCGACTTCGGGCAGCATTGGTTCTTCAACTTTAACCACTTCGACCTCGAAGCGTGCCGACTTGCCGGCCAATTTCTCGTTTCCGTATTGCTCTGGGAAGGTCACTTCGAACGTTTTGCTGGCGCCGGCCAGCAATCCGGTCAACGCATCCTCGAAGCCGGGGATCATTTGTTTACCGCCGATCACGACCGGATAATCCTCGACCTTGCCGTCGGTGAAATTTTCACCGTCGCTCTCACCGGAGAAATGGATGGTCACCCGATCATTTTCCGCGGAAGCTCTTTCCACTTCGCTCCAGCCTTTTTTCTGCTCCTGTAGCCTGCGCACCATCCGGTCCAGATCGCTCTCTTCGACCACCGCCTGGTCTCGCACGACTTCCAACCCGTCGATGCCGTCCAGCGAAATTTCCGGGTAAACTTCGAACTCCGCAACATATTCCAGTCCTTCCGCATTTTCTGAAGGCTGGATGTAAGGATGCCCGGCGGGGACCAGATTCTCTTGTTTCAACGCTTCGAAATAGGTATTCTGAATCAGATCGCCGGACACTTCCCCCCTAACACGATCGCCGAATTTTTTTCTGACCACCGAAACCGGCACTTTGCCAGGACGAAAACCATCGAGTCTGACCTCGCGCGCCAATGACTTGAAACGCGCTTCCATTCTTTCCTGAACGAGTTCTTCAGGGACGCTCACAGTCATCTTGCGGCTTAATTCTGATGTCTTTTCGACAGAAACTTGCATTACTTTACCTCAAAAATTAAATAATTCGGTTGTATCCTGGATACCGGAAACCGGCCTTACGAAGCTGGGAAATTAACGGTGACCATCGTTAACTCTAAGGGGAAAATGGTGCGAGCGGAGAGACTCGAACTCTCACGGGGCGTCCCACTGGAACCTAAATCCAGCGCGTCTACCAGTTCCGCCACGCTCGCGAACTAAATAGCTGCCCATTATAATCTGCGGCTATAACAAATACAACCGAAACTTGAGGCCCAAGGCCCGCCAGTCATACTTAGTCTGAATCCAACGGATGGCCGCAGTATTTGCAAAAACTGGCGTCGTAGTCATGGCCCGTTTCGCCGCAATCGGGACATGCTTCGTTGTTGATTTCTTCGGCTCTGCCGACCTTCAACAGTTCGGCGCTGTAAATACCGGTCGGCACCGCGATAATACCGTAGCCCATGATCATGATGGTCGATGCAATGATCTGGCCTAACGCCGTTTGCGGAGCGATATCGCCGTAGCCGACCGTGGTCAGCGTCACGATGGCCCAATATACGGACTTGGGAATGCTGGTAAAACCCGATTCGCTGCCCTCCACCACGTACATCAGTGATCCGAAGACGATCACCAATGTGCAAACCGTATACAGGAACACCAAAATTTTATGTCGACTTTGGCTTAGTGCCTGCATCAAGATTTGCGCTTCGCTGAGGTACTCGGAAAGCTTCAAAATCCGAAATACCCTCAGCAAGCGCAGCACTCGCACGATCAGCATATATTTGACGCCCGGGAGTAAAAAGTTCAGATAGGTCGGTATGATCGACAAGAAATCGACGATACCGAAAAAACTCCGGCAGTAGAGCCAGGGGCGCCGCACCGAAATCAGTCGCAACAGGTATTCCACGGTAAACAACAACGTGAAGAACCATTCCGTATAAAAAAACCATCTGGCGAAGCGTTCCTGCAAACTGGTGACGCTGCCCAACATTACCGACAATACGCTTAACACGATGCTAACGATCAACACCATGTCGAAGATCTTAGCCGGACGGGTCTCCGCGCCGAAGATAATGCTATGCAGCGACTCGCGCCAAGGCGACAGCGCTTCGCCGTCGTTATAGCGCGGCTTGCCGGAAATCGGTTTGTTTCGTTTCATCGTTGCAGCCTGTCGATCGTTTCCGCCAACTGTGTTCCCAGACTCCGCACGGCCTGCTCCTGCCCTAGGTCCGCTAACGAACCGTCCGCGGCAAATGCTTGCCCCGCCTTGGCGATCGCCTGCTGCGCCGGCAACACGGTGACCCCGATGTTACTCAGCAACAAACGTAAAAAAACCAGGCCGCGTAATCCGCCTAATGCGCCGGGCGACGCCGCCATAATGGCCGCGACTTTGCCCTTGTACGCGAGCAGCGGCGGCTCGTCTTCGCGCTCCTTGCGGGAAGCCCAATCAATCATGTTTTTCAACAGCGGACTGAACGCACTGTTGTATTCCGGCGACGCAATCAAAAAACCGTCGTGTTCGACTAGCAGTTTCTTGAACGCCCCCGCCCGCTCGGGCATTCCCTGTTCCTGCTCCAAATCCTGGTCGAAGATCGGCGCCGGATAGTCGGCCAGATCGACCAGGGTGACGTCGGCACCCGCTTCCGCAGCTGCTCGCGCGGCGATAGCCACCAATTTTTTGTTATACGAATGCTTCCGGCTGCTGCCGGCGAATGCTAGTATCTTGCCCATATCCAAACCTATTTCACTGTTCCGATGCCGACCGACGTCACCAAGCGGTTCGCCGTTATATCGCTGATGCTATTTTCGATCATCCTATTGGTGATTATTGTACTGGCCTCCGATCCCGCGCCTCAAGACAACGCCTATCATCAGTTGGCTGATCGGCGAGCATGGTTGGGAATTCCCAACTTTCTCGATATCGCCAGCAACCTGCCGTTTGCTATCGTCGGCCTGTCGGGCCTGTCTTTATGTTTGCGGGAGCAACGATCGGGCGCCGCCTGGTCTTGGCCGGTGTTTTTCGGCGGTTTGCTGCTGATCGCCTGCGGCTCGACCTACTATCATTGGCGGCCAAGCAATGCAACGTTGCTGTGGGACCGGATGCCGATGACGATCAGTTTTATGAGCCTTTTGACCGCAGTGCTCGCCGAACACGGCTTTTCGCGACTGGAAAAACCGCTGTTGCCGGCCGCATTGCTGCTCGGCGTATCCAGCGTGCTGTACTGGCGTTACGCTAACGATCTTCGATTCTACGGAGTCGTCCAGTTCGGCACTCTGCTCGCGATCCCGATTGTCGTACTGCGATTCAAAAGCCGCTTCACGCTTCGCCGGTATTTGCTTTACGGCTTGCTGTTTTATGCGTCGGCGAAGACTTGCGAAAGCAACGACCGCGAAATTTTTCTGCTGACCGGCCAATCGGTCAGCGGACATACCCTTAAACATCTGCTGGCCGCGGCTGCCACTTATTGCGTGTACCGGATGCTGAAGCGGCGCAGCCGACTCGCATCGCCTAGAGCATCGCTCTGAGCGCGCCCGCCAACAGCTGATCGAGGTGGATGCAAGCGGTCGGGTGGCTGATGCTGTCGCTGCTCCAGATCTGGCAAACCCCGGCATCAAAAATGTGGCGTTCCGCGTCGCCGCAAAAAAGCGGATGCGTCACAACCGCATTAAGTCGCTCCGCGCCGGCTTCCAACAGCAGCCCCGCTGCCTGCGCCAGCGTCCGGCCGGTACTCGCCATGTCGTCGACCATGATCACGTTGGTGGCCGTGAAATCGAAATCCGGCAACATGATGGTCACCCGTTTGTCGCCGGCGCGCCGCTTGGTGGCGACGGCATAATCGAACCCGATCTTTTCGGCGATGGCGGCCACCCATTGTGCGGACTCTTCGTCCGGTCCAAACAACACTGCGTGCTCGAATTGCCGTTTAAGGAAACTCCCTATCGGATCCGCTGCGGTCAGGCTTACCGCGTTGCGCAGCGGAATCGCCTGGTCCAGGGACGCGATCCGGTGCAGATGAGGATCAACGGTAATCACATCATCGAACAAGTCGGCCAACAGCCGCCCGACGATACGCTGGCTGACCGCCTCTCCGGGGCGGTTGGCGGTATCCTGGCGCATATAGCACAGGTACGGCGCCACTAACGTCAGCCGCTTGGCGCCCAGTTGCCGCGCCGTTTTCGCCGTCAATAGCAACTCGATCAGCTTGTCGTTGGGTTGATTGAGACTGCGGCAAACGACGACATGGTTCGGCAACTCGGGCGGTAAGCGGACTAGGCTTTCGCTGTCCGGAAAACGGTGCAGAAACACTTCCTCGATCGGCGCGTCCAGTAACTTCGCCAACCGTTGCGCCTGCTCCAGATAATCGGAAAAGGCAAGAATCAACATGACGCGCTCCTAAAACGAGATCTGCGGTTTCAGCAGCTGCGCATCGTCGCCGATTCGATAGCCGCTGTCGTGGCGAGCCAGGTTCTTGGCGAATTTAAAATCGGCCTGAAACTCGGCATGGATGCGATACAACGGTTCGCCCTTCTCGACCTTGTCGCCCAGTTTCTTCAACAAATCCACGCCGGCCTTCTTATCCATCGGCGCACCGGCCAGACGGGCAATTTTCGCGGTTTGAAAATTATCGATGTCGGTCACCACGCCGTCTTGGTCCGCCAGCACCTCGTAACACAATTCGCCCGGTTTCAAATCGATTTCCTTTTCTCCTTGCGCCTTGATGATTTCGTTCATTTTGGCCCAGGCCCGGCCAGATTCCAGTATGTCGCGGGCGATCGCATAACCTTGCCCCCCGCGCACGTCGGGGTCGAACTCGATAATGCGTCCCGCCAGCCGCAACGATTTCTGCCGCAAATCGGGAGGCGCGTTGGGGTCGTTGTTCAATACCTTCATGATATCGCGCGCTTCCAACATCGGACCGATACCCAGCCCGATCGGCTGGCGCCCGTCGGTAATCATGACTTCCAGATGAAGATTCAGCCTGTCGCCGACAAACTCGAACAATTTCCGCAGTGCCAAGGCCTGCCGCATGTGCCTGACTTTCGCGGTCGGCCCGACCGGAATGTCCACGATCAAATGCGTCGAGCCCGCCGCCAGTTTTTTCGACAGTATCGATGCCACCATCTGCCCTTGGGAATCGATCCCCAACGGCCGCTCCACCGATATCAGCAAATCGTCGACCGGCGCCAACTTGGCGGTCCCCCCCCAAGCCAGGCAGCCGCGTTCGTCGCGCACGATCTCCAACAACCGTTCCGGTGTCAGATCGACGTTCGCCAACACTTCCATCGTGTCCGCGGTACCGGCCGGCGAGGTGATTGCCCGGCTGGAGGTTTTAGGGATCAGCATGCCGTGCGCGGCGACGATAGGCACCACCAGCATCGACGTTCGATTGCCCGGAATGCCGCCGATACAATGTTTGTCGGCAACCAGCGGCTCGTGCCAGTCCATGCGTTCGCCGGAATTAAGCATTGCCCGGGTGAGATATAACAACTCGTCGCGGTCGAGGTTGTTTTGTCCGGTCGCTACCAGAAACGCGGCCATTTCCATTTTCGAGTACCGGTTCTCGACGATGTCCTGGGTGATATCGTTGAAATCGTCCTGATCCAGACGTTCGCCGTTGATTTTCCGCCTTACCGCATCCATCGATTTCGGGGGCTCGGCATGGTTGACCGTCACCAGCCCGCCTTCCTCCAGTTTCAATTGAGCGAAGGCTTGCTCCGACAGCCCCAACTCCCCCGGATGGACGATCGTATTGTCGTCGACGACATTCAGCACCGACAAAAGGGTATTGCCGTTCGCGCTGACCAGAATCTTGGACAAGGCCTGGAAACCTTCGGCCCGATAGATCCCGCATTCGCGGTTCATATAGGCGACGTTTTCATGATAGGTATCGATGCCTATGCGGCGGATTTTCAATGTATCAACACTCATAAACTGCTCTGCTTACTGGCCGGTCGGCAGCTATTCGCTGCCTTACCAATAGTAGCAGTCTATGATCCGAAAAGATAACCTTCGCCCCATTTCGACGACCAGACAAGTTTATGGAACGGATGGGGATAAGAAACGAGCCGCGGTGATTGACCGAAAACGGCAAAACTTGCCTCAAGCGAGGCACCGGGCACTTGTGAACTCGTCGATTGGGCGAGGAGTCGTTGCCTTGACCACCTGACGGTGTTGAACATAGTCTAGGCAAACTTCGGAGAGCACCAGCCGAATCGCAGCTGAAAAGACGACTTAGCGCCGTGGCTGCACGGGCCTTTGGCCGGCGGACAAGTCGGGCGGAACTTGTGCAACTCAGCCTGGCGGCCAGGACATTTGCCGGCCACCCAACAAGTGCAAATGTAGATGGTAAACTTCCTGGCCGCCGTGTCGGTTGCAATTGAACACGGTCCGGTAACCCTGCTCGGCCAGACCTTCTTGCTTGGCGATGGCAACCGCGGCGTTCAGCAGTTGTCCTCCCAGCTCGGCGTCTTCCAGGTCGTTTAAGGTCGCGACATGTTTTTTCGGAACGATCAGAACATGGGTCGGCGCCTGCGGATTGATATCCCTGAACGCCAACACATGATCGTCCTCGAAAACCACGTCCGGCTGTATGGCGCCTGTCACTATTTTGCAGAACAAACAGTCACTCATCGTTTTTCCTCTGTGTCACAATGGTTATAGTTGCCGGCGCCCACTGAATGCGTGGAACAACGTCCCGCTGTCGATAAATTCCAGTTCTCCGCCCATCGGCACGCCGTGCGCGATTCGGCTCGCCCTGACGCCGTATTTTCGCGCCAACTCGGCGATAAATTGGGCGGTCGCTTCGCCTTCGACGGTTGAATTGGTCGCCAAGATAATTTCCTGCAACTGCCCGGAACGCAACCGCTCCTCCAATTCGTTTATCCCCAATTCGTCGGGCCCGATGCCGTCGAGCGGAGACAAGCGGCCGTGCAACACGAAATAGCGCCCTTTGTAGGCCGTCGCCTGATCGACCACCCACACATCGGCCGGGCTTTCGACGACGCACAGCAAACCGTCGTCGCGCGCCGGATCGGCGCAGACGTCGCACACTTCCTTCTCGGTCAGCGTCCGACAGCTACGGCAATGGCCGATTTCGGCGACCGCCTTTGCCAAAATACGACTGAGTTGCTCGGCGCCCCGGCGATCCCGTTGCAATAAATGGAAAGCCATACGCTGCGCGGATTTCGGACCGATGCCCGGAAGACAGCAAAGACTGCCGATCAGCTCACCCAACAAACCTTTTTGCTGCATGACGCCTGCTTGATTAAAACGGCATCTGGAAGCCGGGAGGAATCGGAATGCCCGCCGTAACCTCGGCCATTTTTTCCTGCTTCATCTTGCCTACCTTGCGGACGGCGTCGTTGATAGCCGCCGCGACCAGATCCTCCAACATGTCCTTATCGTCGCCAACCAGGGAATCGTCGATCGTGACTTTCCTGACTTCGCGTTTCCCGGTCATGATAATTTTCACCAAACCGCCCCCCGCTTCGCCCTGCACTTCCATGGCTGCCAACTGCTCCTGGGCCTTCTTCAGGTCCTCTTGCATCTTTTGGGCCTGCTGCATGATGTTACCCAATGCGTTTTTCATACTAACCCCACTATTCATCAATTGGTTCGATGGTGCCAGACAGTACTCTGGCCCCGAATTGCTCTTTTAACGCCAGTACCGTTTGATCGGTATTGATCGCCTCTACGGCGGACTGCTGGCGTTCTTCACGTTCCCGTTGCAGCCGCACGGCCGGCGTCTCATTATCGGATTGTTCGGTCGAGATCCGCAACCTCACGGCGATGCCGAAATGCGCCTGCAGAGCCTTCTGCAACTTATCCTCCGTTTTTCCGCCCAACAGATGTTTGTGTGCCGGATCGATGTGTAAACGGCATTCGCTGCCGTCGATGCCGGCGAAAATACAGTTGTTCGCCAGTTCCTTGGTCATGCCGCGCAGATTCATCGCTTCGATTATAGCCGGCCAGTCGCCCGCGGCCGCCAGCGGTGCGCCCGATTGAGGTTGCGGCTCCGCTTCCCGTTCGGCGGCCTGAGCGCGTTGCGTCTTCGCCCCGGATTTCGGGGCGGCAGGTTGCTTCGGCGGCTCGGGTTTTACGATTTCCCGACTCGACGCCGCTGGGCCGGTTTGCTTCGGCTTGAATGCAAGCATTCTCAACACGACCATTTCGAAGCCGCTGCGCGGATCGGGTGCGAGATCGAGATCGCGCCGCCCAATCAGGCCGATCTGGTAAAACAGCTGCACATCTTCCGGCGACAACCGGCTCGCCAGGTCGACGATCAATTGTTCGTCGAATTCATGGTCCTGCCATTCGGGTACTTGCTGGAGTAAGGCCACCCGATGCAACACGCGCAAAATCTGCTGTAAGATTTCATTGAAATCCGGCGTCAACTGGGCAACCTCGGCGACCGTCTCGAGCAGCGCCTTGCCGTCCTGCGCCGCCAGTGCTCGCAGCATATCGTCGACCGGTTGCTGGGCCACGGTGCCCAACATATGGATGACGTCGTCATAGCCGACGCGGCCGCCGCCATAGGCTATGGCCTGATCCAGCAAACTCAGGCCGTCGCGCATACTGCCATCGGCCGACCGCGCCAACAGTTTCACGGCGCTTCGTTCGAACTCGATATGTTCCTGTTCCAGGATATAAACCATTTGGCGGTCGATCTGGTCCGGCAACAGCCGCTTCAGATTGAACTGCAAACAGCGCGACAGCACAGTGACGGGGATTTTATGGGGATCGGTAGTGGCCAGCAGGAATTTGACGTGCGGCGGCGGCTCTTCCAACGTTTTCAACAAGGCGTTGAAGCTATGTCCGGAGAGCATATGCACCTCGTCGATCAGATAGACTTTATAGCGTCCTTGATTCGGCGCGTATTGAGCGTTATCCAGCAGATCTCGGGTGTCCTCGACCTTGGTGCGCGACGCGGCGTCGACCTCGATCAGATCCATGAACCGCCCTTGTTCGAAATCCGTGCAGACGCGGCAGCTGCCGCATGGGTTGAAATTGTCCGGATGTTCGCAGTTGATGGCTTTGGCCAGAATTCGCGCGACCGTCGTTTTGCCGACGCCGCGTGTTCCCGTGAACAGGTAGGCGTGATGCAGACGATCATGCTGCAATGCATGAATCAGCGATTGGCTGACGTGTTCCTGTCCGACTAGCTGGGAAAAATTACGCGGCCGCCACTTTCTGGCGAGAACCTGATAAGTCATGAGACTCGAACGGAGTGTATAGATTGGGCGGCCGCCATGCCAGCCGCATCCCGGCACACGAATCTGCTGCTACCGTTGCTCCCTTCCGGGCCTGGCGGGGTTTACAGCGTATCGTTGCGAGAGGACCGACACGGCAACCATCGTTTATCCAGCCGATGGCTGAAAGCTGGTCATTATCGCTGAATCGTCGCCGCAAAGCAACCGCCCGATCGAAATTTTCGACTAGGGCAGATAGACCTGCCATCTCATTCCGCCCAGCGTGGCGCTTTTTCCGCCCACCAAGCGCCCGCCCAGCAATTCGATCAACTCGTTGACGACCGCCATGCCGATGCCGTGACCGGATATATTTTCGTCGGCACGCACGCCGCGCTGCAGAATTTCAAGCATTTTCTCCGTAGCGATCCCCGGCCCGTCGTCCTCGACCACCAGTAGCAACGAACCGCCGTCGTCGGCGTCGCCGGAGGATTTGCTCAGCGTGATGTATACCGTGTTCCGACACCACTTGGACGCGTTGTCCAACAAATTGCCGGCAATTTCGTAGACATCGCCTTCCTCGCAGAACACTTGGCACGACTGATCGCCTAATACGCGGAAATCGATCGTCTTGTCCGCATAGACCTTGCTTAACGACGCGATAATCTTTTCCACGATCGCATTAACGTCGACCTTGCCGGAAAGTCGGCGATGGCCTTTTGCCGCCGCTTTCTGTAGTTGATATTCGACGATCTCGTTCATTCGGGAAATCTGGTGCTGCACCGTCTCGCGGTTGACGACGGGCGCTTCGACGCATCCTCTGAGGATCGCCAATGGCGTCTTCAAGCTATGGGCCAGATCGGCCAAGGTGTTGCGATAACGCTCCAGATGCGCTCGCTCGCTACTGATCAGCGCGTTCAAATTGCCGGCGATACCCTGCAATTCGAGCGGATAACGGCCGTCCAAACGGTGTTTCTTCCCGGCCTCGATTTGTTCCAGATCGGCACCGATCCGGCGCAACGGTTTCAACCCCCAACGCAATACCAGCAACTGGATCAACACCAACAGCACGCCGATCCCGGACAGCCAACTGGTTAACGTCGTTCTGAACTCGGCCACCTGACTGTCGAGCAACTGACCGTCTTCGGCGACGGTGAATACATAGGACCTTTCGAAGCCCGCTTCGTTTTCCCAGATGACGGCATAATGCAACACGAAACGCCGCTCGCGGTCTCTGACGAAGGCAAACTCGCCCTGCTCCAGCTGTTCTGCGACGGGCAATTCGATGCCGATCGCCGATGGCGAGCGCCACACCAGACTCCGGTCGGACAGGCGAATCGCAGCGTACAATCCGGAACTGGGGTTGCTGAAACGCGGCTCGCGCAACGCAGAGGGCATCTTCAACTGCAGCCAACTGTTCATCTCGGCGACCGAGAGCAACGAATAGATCTGAATCTGCAGTTTTTCCCGCAGCGCCTGTTCGGTGCTTTGCTGAAACGCTTGCTCCAACACCAGCGCCACCAACGCAAAAAAAGCGGCCAAGACCAAACCTGCCGCGGACAACAGTCGGAAGCTGAGGGAATGGGCTTTCACGACTCCCGTGGGGAATCCGCCCTCGACGGAATGCGGTAACCCCGTCCGCGCAGCGTTTCTATCGGCTTGGTGGTGCCGAACGGGTCGATCTTCTTTCTGAGGCGTCCGATAAAAACTTCGATGACATTGCTATCGCGCTCGAAATCCTCGTCGTAAATATGTTCGGTCAACACCGATTTCGACACCACCTCGCCCTGCCGAAACATCAGATACTCCAGCACCTTATACTCGTACGCGGTCAACTCGACCAATTCGCCGTCCACCGTCACATCCTGGGAAACCGTATCCAATTTTATGTTACCGAAACTTAATACCGGATGCGCATTTCCTTTGGACCGCCTTAACAGGGCGTTAACCCGCGCCATCAACTCTTCGTAATGAAACGGCTTGGCCAAATAGTCGTCGGCGCCGACCTCCAAACCCTCGACCTTATCCTGCCACCGACTGCGCGCCGTCAACAGCAAGACCGGCAGCGTATTGTTGCGCTCGCGCAGCCGTTTGATCAACTCCATGCCCGAGAAGTCTGGCAATCCGACATCGATTACGGCGACATCGATAGGATACTCCGTTGCCAAATAAAGCCCGTCTCCGGCAGTGTGAGCGGTATCCACGGCAAACCCCTTGCCCGCAAAGAACTGCCGGATTTGCTGGCACAAAACCTGTTCGTCTTCCACAACCAATATTCGCATCGCTGGATTCCCGTTAACGGAGCGGCCGACCGCTTTGCGCGTCGATCTTAAGATGCTGAATCCGGCCATCCGGAGTCAACACTTTGATAACGTAGATCTGCCGGCCGTCGATGGTTTCCGTACGGGTGGCCAAAACCTTATTTTGTCCCTGCCGCATGACGTCTCTGACCGCTTCGTCCAGCGTGATCATGGCAACGGTCGGCAAGACTCCGCCAACTACGGCCTGTAGCGCCGAAACGGACAACAACAATACGATGAAAAATTGTCGCATGAGGGTTTTAGTCTCCCGATGTTTACGTGACCCCGATGATGGCGTTCGGAGCTTATACTAATGCCATGTTACTGAATCCGGACTGAATTGCAGCCATTATCGAAATGTCGACGATGATACCATGGTGCCGATGGCATGCCCGAACGAAGCGGCGAACTTGCCGACCAACCTATCGAACAAATGTTCCTGTGGGGTAAAGTTCACCTTATTGTCGGTGCCGATCACGTCTTTGGCCACCGAATCGACATTGCCGAAATCGTCGGCAAGCCCCAATTTGACGCCCTGACTCCCCGTCCATACCCAGCCGGAGAACATTTCGGGCGAATCGACCAGACGCTCGCCGCGGCCGTTTTTCACCGCAGTGATAAACTGTTGATGAACTTGGTCCAACAACGATTGCATATGCTGGCTCTCCACTTCATTGACCGGCGAAAACGGGTCCAGCATCGCTTTGTGCGCTCCGGCCGTCAGCAAGCGACGTTCGACGCCGAGCTTCTCGAGCACGTCGACGAATCCGAAACCGTTCATGATGACGCCGATCGAACCGATAATGCTGGCTTGGTTGACGTAAATCTTGTCGCTGGCCGCGGCTATGTAATAACCGCCCGAGGCGCAGATATCTCCAACCACCGAATAAATCGGGATGTCGGGGTGTTTAGCTTTCAAACGGCGGATTTCATCGTAAACATAGCCGGCTTGCACCGGGGTACCGCCGGGCGAATTGATATTCAGGATAATGCCTTTGGTGTTCTTGTCCTTGACGGCATCTCGCAGCCCTTCGATGATGACATCGGCGCTGGCCGACTCGTTTTCGGCGATCATGCCGAACACATCGATCACTGCTGCATGTTTCTCGGACCCTGTGCCGACACCCATCTCCTCTTTCAGCCGCGGGTACGTGGCGACCACCAATATTGCGATCAAATAAGCGAAGGTCAGCAATTTGAAAAAAATTCCCCAACGCCGAGTCCTACGCTGCTCATTGATCGCCGAGAAGGCCAATTTCTCGATCAATTCCTTTTCCCAACCAATTTCCGTTCTCTCGTCTTGATTCATAGTGTCTTGCTGATTTTCCACAATTCGTGCCTGTAGAGTTATAAACTTACAATAAACATCATCGTCGCCTAACCCTTATTGCAGGGTTGGCGACATGATACCCGCCAGCGCGCCGATATGCGGCAAGCAGTGCAACGGATTATATTGTTCTAACGTAGCACCGCTGTGCGCGCCGCACGCCACTGCGATTGCCGCGATCCCCGCGTTGTGCGCCATTTGCAGATCGTGTACCGAATCGCCGACCATCAACGCCCTGTCCTTACTCACGTTTGTTTCGGCAACGATCTCATCGAGCATCATCGGGTGAGGTTTGGATGCAGTCTGATCCGCGCTGCGCGTGGTATCGAAAAAACCGACCACTCCGGTCGCGTTCATCGCCTCGAGCAAACCGGCGTGTTTCTTGCCGGTCGCCACCGCCAATTTATATCCCGCCCGCTTCAACTGCCCCAATAATTCATAAACGCCGTCGAACAGGTCGTCACGGCAGAATCGCTTGGCGAAAAACTGTCGACTGTAGATCCGGATCAATTGTTCCTGGGTGGCTTCGTCTATCCCCGGGAACAAGGTTTCCATTGCGCGTTCGATGCTTAAGCCGATGATCCCTCGCGCCGTCTCATCGTCCGGTACCGGGCACCCGCAAGCGGCGGCCGCGTGCTGCAGACAACGAACGATCCAGTCGATCGAGTCGACCAAGGTGCCGTCCCAGTCGAACACAATCAAATCAAACTGCCTGTTCATGGTCGAGTAAGTCCTGCAATTCCTGCGGCAAGGGCGCGTGAAAGTGTAACGGTTCGCCACTGACCGGATGCTTGAAGCGCAGTTGCTCGGCATGTAGGAATAACCGCCGGTAGCCCCTGTCCCTAAAAAAACGATTGCGTTCGGCGTCCCCGTAACGTTCGTCACCGACGATCGGATGCCCCAGCCACGCGGCATGCACCCGGATCTGATGGGTCCTTCCCGTTTTCGGCGAAGCGTGGACCAGCGTCGCGTCGGCAAACATCTTCAGGCGAACGAACGACGTTTCGGCCGGCTTCCCGTTCCGGCTGACGGTTACCATGCGCTCGCCGCTTTTCAACACATTTTTAAGCAACGGGGCGTCGACCGTCTGCCGCTTGCGCTGCCACTGGCCTGCCAGCAGCGCCAAATAAGTTTTTTGCACCCCATCGCCACGAAATAACTCATGCAAATATTTTAATATGCTTCGCTTTTTCGCGATCAATAAGCATCCTGAAGTTTCCTTATCCAATCTGTGAACCAGTTCCAAAAAACGCTGTTCGGGACGAATCAGACGCAAAGCCTCGATCACTCCGGAGTTAACGCCGCTACCGCCGTGTACAGCAAAGCCGGACGGCTTGTTCAGCACGATAAAGCCGTCGTCCTCATGGAGAATTTGCCGCTCCAGATTGAAACGCAAACTCGGTTGGATCGTCACCTGCCGGTCGCGCTCGGCGACTCTTAGCGGCGGTATTCTGACGACATCGTTCAACTGCAGACGATATTTCGCATCGACCCTACCCTTATTGACCCGGACTTCGCCTTTTCTGACGATTCGATAAATCCGAGTTTTCGGCACCCCTTTCAACCGATTGAAAAGAAAATTGTCCAGCCGCTGGCCGGCCGAATTCTCATCGATTTCCAGCCAGGTAACGGCAGGCTTGGCATTAACGGTTTCATTCATTGGGCAATGATAACAATTTTTCGGATGGCACGATGTTTAAATTGATGCAATTAATAAACATTGCTATATTAGTGAAGTTTATGTGTATAGCATAGGCAACAAACGCGTCGGCCCTCCCGTGTGGCCGGCATATAAGAGATCAGACACTACACTCTGACGACAAAGAATTTTCGGGTTTTATCGTTCGACCCATGATGAGCGACACTGCTCCTTAAGGACAGATTTACAGTTTAACTGGCCTCCCTGGAGGGCCCCATTCCGGATTTGATCTGTTGATGCATGCGGCATTTTACGCTCTGATTAAGCGACAGCGCACGCGCCGCACAATAACCTCTCAGGGCAACCATCTAACACTATGAAAGAACCTCTGTTCGCAAACACCCAAAGAACATGGAGCAGGAAACTACAAGGAAAACTCAATGAAAAGAATGCTTATCAACGCCACCCAACCAGAAGAGTTGCGTGTTGCATTGGTAGATGGTCAAAGACTTTATGATTTTGATATAGAAGTACCATCAAAAGAACAAAAAAAATCTAATATTTACAAAGGGATCATTACCCGCGTCGAACCCAGCTTGGAAGCCGCTTTCGTCAATTACGGAGCGGAAAAACACGGTTTTTTGCCGTTTAAGGAAATCTCTTCCCAATATCGTGGCGCAGACGGCGGTGGTGCGGAGGAGGAGGCCAAGTCTAGCTCCCGAAAACCGGTTGCCGAAGGCCAGGAAGTGATCGTTCAGATCGAGAAGGAGGAACGCGGCAACAAAGGCGCCGCATTGACCACCTACATCAGTCTGGCCGGCACCTATTTGGTGCTAATGCCCAACAATCCCAAAGCCGGGGGCATCTCCAGACGTATCGAAGGAGACACCCGCAGCGAGCTGAAGGAAGTCATGTCGGCGCTGGAAATTCCGGACAGCATGGGCTTGATCGTGCGCACCGCCGGCTGCGGTAAGAACGTCGAGGAACTGCAATGGGATCTGAACTATCTGCTGCAACTGTGGGAAGCCATAGACCGCTCGAGTAGCGAAAAACCGGCCCCGTTCCTGATTTTTCAAGAAAGCAACGTCATTATTCGGGCGTTGCGCGACCATTTGCGGGGAGAAATCGACGAGATTCTGATCGATAACGACGAGTCGTTCAAACTGGTGCAGAATTTCCTGAAGCAGGTCATGCCGCATTACCTGTCGAAAGCCAAACTGTACTCCGACAACGTTCCGTTGTTCAGCCGCTACCAGATCGAAACCCAGATCGAAATGGCCTACAACCGCGACGTCTCGCTGCCCTCCGGGGGCTCGATCGTGATCGACCATACCGAAGCGCTGACCTCGATCGACATCAACTCCGCTCGCGCTACCAAGGGCAGCGACATCGAGGAGACGGCACTCAACACCAACCTGGAAGCGGCCGACGAAATCGCCCGCCAACTGCGTTTGCGAGACCTCGGCGGCCTGTTTGTGATCGATTTCATCGACATGATGGCCAACAAGAATCAGCGGGCAGTCGAAAACCGGTTACGCGACGCATTAAAGATCGACCGTGCCCGGATACAGACCGGCCGCATCTCCCGTTTCGGACTGCTGGAAATGTCCAGGCAACGTATCCGTCCTTCCCTGGGCGAATCCACCCAATTGACCTGCCCGCGATGCAAGGGCCAGGGTACTATCCGAAACGTCGAATCGGTCACGCTGGCGGTTCTTCGCATCATCGAAGAAGAAGCGATGAAAAAAGGCACGGAAAAAGTCATCGCACATTTGCCGATCGAGTGCGCAACGTTTCTGTTGAACGAAAAACGCGGCGCTATTCAGGAGATCGAAAAAAGACTGAGCGTGTCGATCGTCGTGTTGCCAAGCAAACACCTGGAAACGCCCGCCTACGACATCGAACGAATCAAGGCAACGGAAAGCGGCGACGAAAGGGCCAGCCATCTGCAAATCAAGGAAGAGGATATCAACCTGCCCGATTTCGCCAAAAAGTCGGCCCAGAAATTCGAAACGCCCGCCATCAAAGAGTTTCTGCCGGAGTCGCCGGCCCCGGTTCAAAACAAGGCGACTTCGGCCAGCCTAATCCAACGTTTCTGGCAAAAACTGGTGGGAAGCCCGAGCGATTCCCCCTCGAGCGCCGGAAATGCCGAAAAGCCGAAACACGGCGCCAAAGGGAAACACAAAAAAGATCGCCCCGAACGCAAGAATCGCTCGACGCCAAGCGAACAAGAACAGACGCAAGGGAAACGGCGTAGCGAAAAACATCAGCCCAAAAATAAGCCGGAGCAAGCCGCGCCTGCGGCGAGCGAGAAAAACAAACCCGAGGCGGCGCTCGACGAGAACGGCAAGAAAAACCGGAACGGCAGGCGCGGGGGCAGTCGCAGAAAACGTAATCCGAGCTACCGGAAAACCGACGCTGGCGACATCGGAAGCAGTTTGCCGAGCGTCGAGGAGCGCTCCGCCGACAGCGTCGAGAAAGCTGGGGCCATCGAACCTTCGGCGACTGCTCCGACCTCTTACGGCGGCGACTTCACCGACCAACACCGCGAAACCGCAACGCCGCGGCCTGCGCCCGATAATTCTAGCGACCGGAAGCCGGCCGCGTTAAAACCGGAATTCTCGGAAAGCGAGAAAGACTAAACGAAAAAAGCCCTCGCCAGAGGGCTTTTCCATTGCGTACGGAGCGTTCCGAGAACGATTTTACTCTCTTCAGCTATCGGTATTTTACCTCGGCAGCCAGAACGGACCGGAAACGCCGCAAACGCAATAACAGCTCGTCGGCCGGGTAGACCCGCCAGTCGTCGCCCAGTTGTATGCTGGCTTTGGCCCGGTCCGAGCGGTAGCGAACGGTCACCGGGCAAACGCCTCCGCAATAGGGCTTTAGGATTTCCGCCAATTGTTCGATAAATCGCGGTTGATCGCTGGCATCGTTCCCGTTCAGCGTTAACTGGATGCTGCGGGCGAACATTTCCCTGGCTTGCTCGATGGTGTACAACTTTTCCGCGGTTACCCGCAGCATTCCCGAGAATTCGTCCATGTTCAGGCCGCCTTCGGCAACTAGCAGGGTATCCTTGGACAGAATATCCCGATATTGTTCGTAAACCTTGCTGAACGCCGCCACTTCCAAACGCCCGGTCCGATCGTCGAGGGTGGCAAACCCCATCGTTTTGCCTTGCTTGGTTTGCCGGGTTCTCAGTTCGATAATCAATCCGGCTACCCGTCCTTCCAACTTGCCCTTCGAACGCTCCGCGTCGGCCGACATACCGGCAATCGTGCCATGGGTGATATGTTTCAACTCGGCTTCGTACTCGGCAATCGGATGACCGGTCAAATACAGACCCAGGGTCTGCTTTTCCGCTTCCAACCGTTCCCGTTCGGTCCACGGTTCGACCGCAGTGACATAAGCTTCGGCGGCACTCTCGTAATCGACCCCCACCGCCAAGCCGAACAGGTCGTTCTGTCCGGTTTGGCTCATCTTGCCATGCTGCTCGGCCACGCGTAGCGCTGTGGTCAACTCGGCCAGATGCGCGGCCCGGTTATTGTCAACGGCGTCGAACGTCCCCGCCCTGATTAACGCCTCCAGTACCCGTCGGTTGACTTTGCGCAGGTCCACCCGTTTACACAAATCGTATAGTCCGGCGAATGGCCCGTTCGCTTTTCGTT
>JBNLFT010000010.1:0-32113 GCA_050305675.1 Methylococcaceae bacterium | reverse complement strand
ATTTTGGCTTTCAGGATTCGAGATTCACAACAGCCTTCTCGAGCATGACGAGCAACGGTTTCCGATTCCGCGGCGATCTCGGTAACTCGTTGCATCTTGCTTTCAGCAGGAAACGGTCCGAATCGAAAAAATGCATTGCCTGACTTCAAGCCCTGGCCACGGGAAAAGCCAACACCTGGTCGATCGACTGAACACCGGCAATGAGCATCAACATCCTATCCAAACCAACCGCGACCCCGCTGCAGTCGGGCAAGCCACTTTCCAATGCGGCCAGCAATCGATAGTCTTTTTCGATCGCCGGCAATCGCTTGATCCGCCGCTCTTCAATTTCTTTGTCGAAACGCCTTTCCTGTTCGAAGGGATCCGCCAGTTCGAAAAAACCGTTGCCCAACTCTACGCCTTTGAAGAATATCTCGAACCGGTCGGCCACACGACAATCCGACTCGCTAATTCTGGCCAATGATGACTGGATTGCGGGATAGCCGTGTACCATACAGGGGGCGTCGTTGCCCAGCCCGGGTTGAATCTTGAGGCTGAAGATCAAATCCAGCCACATCGCGTGATCCTGTCGGCAAATATCGATGGCCTCGGGAAAATTCCGTTCACGTGCGTAGCGGCAGTACGCGTCGAATTTAAAATCCAACGGATCCAACCCCGTTTCGGTGAAAAACAGCGCTTGATAGCCGACCGATTGCACCGGCTGCAACGCGAAATGAGGAGTTAACAGCGCCGTCATCAGTTCGCCGACTTCCCGCATCAAATCGGGCATGCGGAAATCGAGCCGATACCATTCCAATATCGTGAATTCGGGATTATGGTAGCGCCCGCTCTCGCCATTGCGAAAAGCCTTGCAGATCTGGTAGATCGACCCGCTGCCTGCGGCCAGCAGCCGCTTCATGGCAAATTCCGGGGAGGTCTGCAGATACAGGGTTTGGCGCGAAGGCGGCGAGTCGAAGCGGGTAGCGAAAAATTCCAGTTGCGGATCCGTGCCCGCGGCATGACACAACAGAGGCGTCTCGACTTCCAAAACGTCCCGACTCCGAAAGAAATCCCGGACCGACGCCAGCAATCGCGCCCGCAAACGCAATTGTTCCATCGTGCAGGCAGGCCGCCAGTCGGCGGAGGTCACTATTCTTTCACGCGGGAAACGTATTCCCCAGTACGGGTATCGACTTTGATTAGCTCACCGATCTGCACAAACAGCGGCACACGGACGACCGCGCCGGTTTCCAGGGTAGCCGGTTTACCGCCGCCCCCCGAGGTATCCCCTTTCAATCCAGGATCGGTTTCGGTAATGGCCAGTTCGACAAAATTCGGCGGTGAAATTGACAACGGAGAGTCATTCCACAGTGTCATCGTGCAAACATCCTGCTCTTTCAACCATTTGCTCGCCTCACCCACGGCACTGGCGTCGGCCTGATACTGTTCGAAGGTATCCGGAGCCATGAAGTGCCAAAATTCGCCGTCGTTGTAAAGATATTGCATCTCCACTTCGACCACGTCCGCTCCCTCGACGGATTCCCCCGATTTGAAAGTACGTTCAATCACGCGCCCGGTTTTAAGATTCCTTATTTTTACCCGGTTGAAAGCTTGTCCCTTGCCGGGCTTAACGAACTCGTTTTCGATGATGGAACAAGGATCCCCATCCAGCATGATTTTCAAACCGCCCTTGAACTCGTTGGTGCTATAACTAGCCATTTTTTCCTCGTGTGAACAGACCAAAATTTAAGCCATTATAATGGATATGTATTTTGAGAGAAATATTGGCTACCATTTGCGCATTCTCCGTTCGTCATCGACAATTGTTTTGAAACCAGCAAACTATCACGACTGCGACTGGCGTCAGCAACTCGCCGGCGCTTTCAACGACATGGAAAGCTTATGTCGCCACCTCAATATTTCCGCCGACGATATCGGCCTTGACAACGAACTAAAATTTTTCCCGATGAAAGTTCCGCGTAGTTTCGTCGACCGTATGGAACGCGGAAACCCGGACGATCCGTTGTTACGCCAGATTCTCCCTGTGCGCGATGAACTGTCTGTCGCTCCCGGATATACGCTCGACCCGGTCGGAGATATAGCGGCCATCGCGGAAGCAGGCATTATTCACAAATACCGGGGACGCGCGCTACTGGTCACCACCGGCGCCTGCGCAATCAACTGCCGCTACTGCTTTCGGCGTAATTTTCCCTACGCCGACGTGCAATTAACGTCGCAGCGGCAATCCAGGGCTCTGGCCTATTTGCATTCCCACCCGGAGATCAGCGAGATCATCCTCAGCGGTGGCGATCCGTTGCTATTAAGCGATGAAAAACTCTCGGCCTTGTTTGAGCAGCTGGACAATATTCCCCACTTGCAACGGATCCGAATCCACAGCCGGTTGCCCGTCGTCCTGCCTGCGCGCATTACGCCGGCGCTGTTAAACCTGCTGAGCGGGAGCCGAAAACAAGTAGTTCTCGTCATCCACGCCAACCATAGCCGCGAGTTGAGCGGGCCGGTTTCGGACAGCTGCCGCCGACTAAGAGATAACGGAATCACGTTACTAAACCAAAGCGTTCTACTGCAAGCCGTCAACGATTCGGCCAGTGCGCTCTGCCAACTCAGCGAGCGCTTATTCACAATCGGGGTATTGCCCTATTACCTGCATCTGCTCGATAAGGCGCACGGCACCGCTCATTTTGAAGTCGGTGAACGACGGGCCAGGGAATTAATGGAGCAAGTCAAAACACAGTTGCCCGGATATTTGGTTCCGAAATTGGTAAAGGAAGTCGCGGGTGCCGCGAGTAAATTAACGATTTGTTAAGGAAATGCTGATTTAATCGGAATTTGCACAACGCCGGAAGGGACGGTCAAAATCTTTCGTTTAAAGCACTTGTAATGCGGGATTAAGGAGGATCGCATCCTCCTTAACCTGGCGCCGATTTATACAGCGCATCCCTTAGTTGTCGGGATTATATTAATTGCAACAAGCTTCTCAAAAAAGGTCTACGTTTAAACTACACTATATTGCATTCCCAGAATAACAATGTTGAAATTTCATGTCGGCATCCCGTTCATTTCCTTTTTACTTAAATATTGAATCACTTTCGGCTTGGCTGGAAACGATCAGCGACCTTGCGCCGGTAAATGCGGGAAGCCAACTCAACCAAGCGATAAGTCAATTAAGGAAAGCGGATTGCGAGAGTACGTTGGTGCTTCCGTTGTTGCTGAAGCTGACACCGACAACCCTCCACTTGGCCACTGCGCTGTCAAATCTGATTAAACCCGGACCGCAAGAAAAAAAATCGGCAAAAATAGCCAAACTAAGCCTGCAACTACTCAGAAATCTTGCGCTGGCTTTCCACTCCATATTAGAAACCGAATATTTGTCGGCGCAACAAAAGCTGCAGGCAATCTACATCGCGTTACAGTTAATCGGCCAATATTTGCGTCTTAGTAACCTGTTCCATGAGTTGCCTTCCGAAACCCTGTGGCAAAGAAGCGGCGATCTGTTCTTCATCGCCCAAAAAAACGACGGATTGCAGCAGGATATTGCCGTTAAGATTACGGATTTCAGGCATCAAACCTCAATCGAACAAGTGCTCAAACGCAATCTGCTATTCACCATCATTGCATTTCACGAGCAATCGGCGACTGATAGCGAAGCCTTGTTTACGTTTGCCAACCAGCATTCAACCTCGTTGCAGTTAATGCACGGACAATCCGGCAACGCACGTTTTCTCTGGAATACGAAAAAAGGCGTACCCCGCCAGATACCGCGCTTAGACAGACCGCTGAAGAAATCGGAAATCGCTCTCGACGCGGCAACGCTGTTGTCGGAGTTTAACCCTGCCTGTTTCGCCGATGCTATCAACGATCAGGAAATAGAACGCGTGAAACTATTGTTGTCCGGTTACGAACAAGCAGTCAACGAGACGATCCCGTCGGCACCGATTGTTTTTACCATGTTGGCCGGTTTCGACCGAATACACGAGTTTCTCAACAGGCTTGAAAAAATCAACCGCATTCATAAGCTCAGCGCCCAAATTCCCGAACAAAAACAGCACGTGGGTTTTTCGCTGGAACCGCTGGAGCACGAAAAAAGCCTGTTAAGCGGTTTTAGCAAACCCAAAGAGGACACGTCATCGCCGAATTTGCTGCAGGGCGGATACAACGTCAAATTGCTCCAAAGCAAGAACAAGCACTTTATTCACGTCGAAAGCAAACAGGCCGATTGGGAAATTGGCGACCTGGTGTTGTTGGTCAATAAAAAAAATGCCTTCATGGCCGGGAAAATACTACAGATTGAAGCATTAACCAATACCCAAGCATCAATGGTTTTGATCGAGAAAATTGGCGGCACGCTGTCAACTCAGGCGGTGCAGTCGGAGCAGTGCGAACAAACGGCAAGCATAGTCATAAACCTTGATAGCGATCGTCCGGAAATTCTGTTTAACTACGACAAATTTCGGAACGGTATGGAATTTAAGATTGGTCAGAAAACGGCCAGACTCGTTTCGTTGCTCGACTACAGTCCTTTCTTCGTCCGCTATCGGATCGGTTTCTGATTCGCCACCCCATGCGGAACATGCGCCGCGGCGATCTGGTGACTTCGTGCCGATTCGCAATGTCCTTGTTGATCGTCAAAGAAAATATCCGCTCCGAAAGCTTTTAAAAACGCCCCTTTTCCCATGCCGCCCAGAAAAAACGCTTCATCGATGCGGATATCCCAGGCCCGCAAAGTACGCACCACCCGTTCGTGTGCCGGTGCGGAACGGGCGGTGACCAAAGCGGTTCTGATCGGCGCTACCGGATGTTCGGCGCACTGTGTTTGAATACGGTGCAGCGCGCTCAAGAAATCCTTGAACGGCCCGCCGGTTAAAGGTTGGCGGGCGGATTTGCGCTCATTTTCCGCGAAGGCCTCCAAACCTTGCTGTTGATAAATACGTTCCGATTCATCGGAAAACAGCACCGAATCGCCATCGAATGCGATCCGCAACTGCTCGGACGAACTTTGAGCCGACCCGCAAACGATTGTCGCTGCCGCATATCCTGCCTCCAACGCGTTCTCCACGTCGACGCGGTTGGCGGATAAGAACAAATGCACCCCGAACGCCGGTATATAACTGTAAGGAGAAACACCGCTGGTGAATGCGGCGCGAGTGATATTAAGTCCGTAATGGCTGATCGAATTGAAGATTCGTAATCCGGTATCCGCACTGTTTTGCGACAACAGCACGATTTCCACTAACGGATTGTCCGCTGAAACTAGATTGATGTTAAGGAATTTCTCGACCAGATTAAATCCGAAACCCGGCTTGAGGATTTCGTCTTCGTGTTCAATCTGATAACGGCAAAAAGCTTCCTTGCCTTGTTGCTCGAAAATGGCGTGCGATTGGTCGAGATCGAACAAAGCCCTCGAAGAGACGGCGACCACCAATCTGTCCGACGACACCTAGGTCACCAGAGTGTCCATTAAGTCGATCATGAACTCCATTTCTTCGTCCTCTACGGTATCCCAGGCGGAAAAACCCAGGCTTTTTAAAACACCCTGGCCTTTTTCGTCGCCGTTCATAGCAAGCAATAAATCTCGAATCTCCGCCCTCTTATGCTGAAGATTCGGCCCAATCATAAGCGAGTGATGTATCACGCTAATTTGACTACGAACCAAGACCCGTAGCTGCTTTTTTATGACCGAAGAAAGGTCGTCGAACGCTTGCGCCAGGAAGATACCGACATCCGCCTCGCCTTTCAACAAATGCTTGGCCACCAAGACATAAGACTCCGAGATTACGGGAGTGATATTGGTCGCATCCAAGTCGGCCGGTTCGAGCATGATCATGCCCATCATTTGAACGTCCGGATCGTCGGTATAGGCGACTTTCACTCCCGGGGACAAATGGGCAACGTCCTCTACCGGATTATCCCCGTTGACGGCGATAATTGCCTCGTCTGTCTCACCGTTCGCCTTAACCAGCGGCAAGAATCCCTTTTCCCTAACCAGCATCGCCGCGTCGAAGGGGTTGGCGTAAATCAAGTCCACCGAATCATTCTTGATTGCCTCCCGCTGACTGTTGAAGTCATCGTACATTTCGAGATGAATCCCCTCACCGATTTGTTTTTGCAACCAGGTGTTAAAAATGTACCAACCCGATAGATGATCCGGGGTAAAGTCAGGACTGACTGTAAACATAAACGACATGTATGGCTCTCCCGATTAGAATAAGGTTGGATAAAGATTGATGCATTCCTCCACCTTGGTTCTAGATGGCTTTCTGCGTACCGAAGTATACCCGACCACTTTGCCGTTACGCACATTGGGTATTACCGTCGCTTTTACCCAATAGTAGCCACCGTCTTTGCGCAAATTTTTCACAAAGCCCTGCCATTTCTTGCCTTGCATGACGGTATCCCACAAGTCTTTAAACGCGGCGGGCGGCATGTCGGGATGTCTCAGGATTGAATGCGGCGCACCGATAAGTTCCTCTTCAGTATAACCTGACATGTCGATGAAAGACTGGTTCACATGGGTTATCACTCCTTCCGGATTGGTTGTGGACACGATTAGTTTTCCATCGGGATAAGGGGTTTCTAATTCAGTGTATAAGATTCTTCTGGTAACCGAATTATACAATTGTAATGTCACTTCCTTGTAATCACCGACTATATCTTCGGGCTTCATATCATGTATCATGCTTACCTCCGCTCGAACTGTTCAGCGTTACAGTAATTCGGAAATGCTTTCCGCAGCCCTTTTTACATCCAGAAAAATCAACCCTAATTTGGCATTCGGTTTCGCCATCACCGTCAAAACGGCTTCGCTGCCGGCATAGGTCATCAAAACGTAGCCGTGCCCCCCTTTGATTAACACTTGCTCCAAAGTGCCTCGATTCAGTTCCTGAGCAGTTCTATCGCCTAGCGACAACATCGCGGCGCTCATGGCGCCGACACGGTCCTCATCCAATCCGGCCGGCAGTACCGAAGCCATCATCAAACCGTCCGTGGAAATCACACCGGAAGCCTCGATATCGGCGGATGTCCCGTTCAGCTCGGTAAGTACCGAGGTCAGCATGTCATCTCTCATTCTTTTATAACCTCATGGTTTGTTATTATTGGAAATCGGGCGTTTGATAACCGATTACGCTTTGTTTTGACCGGAATAACGGATGCTCAACGCCCAGATCAAATTGACGAGCTCCGCCCTGTTAAAGTGCGGTAGCCCTTCGATTATGATCACAAATCGATGGTCTCCCACAAAAATCGGCCAGAAACCAATCTGACTGTTGCCATATGCGTTCACGATTGACCAGGCATGGCTGGATATCCCTAAGTTGTTTCGCAACAACCCGGAACGCCGCTTGTGCACCGTCGCGATTTCGGCACTCAGCGCAGACAATTCCTCCGCCGTTTCATGCGCGAAACCTTCTGTCACCAGGTAAAATCCCTGGTCGTCGGCCAGCAACACTTTTCCGGTTTCGGAAACCGGTTTCAGTAAATCCGGCAAAATGTCTTCCAGAGCCCCTGCGGGAGACTTCATCGGCTGGTCGACGCCTTGCGCCCACCCTAGCTTCTGGCAGTGATGCAGCAATTCCAACGCCTTTTCCGCATCGTCGCCGTTACTCAACTTTTGCAGGCTATCAACGGTCAGTTCGGGCGTTTCCGTCCGCTGCAACAAATTGCGTAGGAACTTCCTCGCCTTATCCTCTTCGTTCGAAGCGACTGCGTAGTAGGCGCCGGAGGGCGTCGGAAGCAGGTAGAGCCCTTCAACCAGTTTATACGTGCTCATTTATCATTCGCTCACTAAACCCGGATCGACTGAATACAACAAAGCCTGGACCAATAACGACACGTCGTTTTTTTCCCGCGCATCGATCGCAAAAATGGCCGGTTTCAGACGGTATCCCTCCAATTGTAAATGGTATTCCTCAATCGTCGGTTTATTGCTTAAATCCATCTGTGTGACACCAATCGCGACAGCCGTTCTGTCGATAAAGTCATCGAAAGAATCTAAAAAGAACTTCATGTCTTGGAACGGATCGGCCCGGGTATTATCCAATAGCAGCACGAGCCCAATACCGCCAGTGGTCAGGATATCCCACATAAAATCGAATCGTTCCTGTCCGGGCGTCCCGTAAAGATGGATTTTTTCACCATCGTCCAAGTTCATCACGCCATAATCCATGGCTACGGTGGTTTGGGATTTCCGGCTCTTTGTCATATCGCTGGCGACAGCATCCGTTTTTATCGGAGCGACATCGCTGATTGAATTAATTGCCGTGGTTTTGCCAGCTCCGACCGGCCCGGTAAAGATAATTTTGTAGTGACTCATGAATGTTATTCAACCGATTTGCTTGCACGTAACTTATGAAGGATCTTTTTGAACAATCCGCTGGACGGGGTCGTTCTTATCTCTTTTGGCTCAACGATCTGGTCGTCCGTACGCTTGGCTTGTCCTATCAAATCCAGAGACTGGCAGGCACTGACGAATACAAAGACATATTGCGGCTTGACGTTCAATACTTCCGCAATATCGAGCATCGTCCGCGGCCCTCTGATCAACAACGCCGATATCCTCAATGCATGAGGCGTTACCACCAAGCGCGTCATATTTGGCCATTTCTTAAGATAAACGGGAGTATCGATCTGTAAACTTAAAGGGTAACGTCCCTTCGACGTCCAAATGGCTAATTTCCATAAAAACGCATCCATACTCTGAAACTTGTCCATCGCAATATTAGCGTTTGCACTTTTCGCATCGACCGGCGATAACGACAGCGCATTTCCGGACGCATTCTTTATCGGCAACCCGGCAAAGGCCCGCAATTGCATGTCGTCCGCGTCCAACCACACCTCATGCCCATGAGGAAAGATCAGCAGCGGTTTCCAGGCGGAATTCAGCTTGACGATCCTTGCCTTGCCGACCGCCACGTTGTAAGCCGATTTAACATAGCCCTGGAAATACGCTTTCGGATCGTACGATGCTTTTATCACCTGTTCCTTATCGTCGAAATCGATATCCGGTATGAAACCCAGGTAAGAAGAGAATCCGCCTTCGCTAAACTGTTTGGAGGTGCGATGCTTGTTGACTTTTTGCCGTTCTTCTTCATCGATTTTCTTGGCCGGACGTTGCCCCGCATCTTCAATCGCCTGACGCGATCCTTTTGCCTCGACCGACGAAGCTGCCGGTTTGTTGCTTGCATGGATTTCCGCGCGTTGTTCTTTTATTTTTGCCTTTGCTGCTTGTTCGGCCAACGTTCTCGCCTGTTCCAAAGCTTTCAGCAAACTATCCCTTGTCACCGGCTTCTTCAGATAAACCGCATTTTCGAGCCGCAAGTCTTCCAGCGACATCGCTATAATCGGCCTATCCGGGGTGGTTTCTCGTCGCTCTTCGAAAATTGCCTTTGCCGTCGTGTGATCGGCGTCGATGATGTCTATCTCCGCGTCGATAGGTTCCACCACCACGGCGACACCGCGGCAGGGCCCCTGTAAATACATCACCATGGTCTTGTGACTGCGGCCGTCAAAACCATATAATGCGACCTGCAAAGGCGAATTGTCCTTAGCTTTCATTTTTTCCGTCCGTTAAAGTAGTCATCTAGTTCTTTCCAGTCGGAAATCAAATGCAAATTCTGGTTCAACGCAACCTCGTACATACCCTTAAACCGCGCATCGCTCTCGGTTACCCGATAGAGCTCTAATAACTGTTTTTGAAGATCTTCTCGCGCGGGACTATTATTCATTGCACCCTCGAGCAGTTCCATCGCAGAATCAAGCTGACTGTATTCAATGTAATCGTGAGCCAGTTTCAGGTAATCGTGCTCCGTCTCATTGTCCGATGCCTTCGTAACCAGCTCTAACGTTCCCATTAAATCGATGGCGAGAACGCAAAACTCGTTCGCCTGCAAATGGCCCCGGGGTTGTTGTCCACTAAGGAAGCTTCTCAAATTGGCGAGTTGATTTTCGCCGAGTATACCGCTTGCACCGTTGACCATCCTTTTCGCAAGACTACGGCCTTTGCCGGCCAATATAGTCAAAAAATCGACGAGCGCCGCATATAGTTGATCGGTTTTTTCTTGTTGGTAACAAACAAAGATCCTTTGTAAATGCAACACCAAATTCCGCGGTTGTTCGGCAATTCGATAAACGATGGTTTCAAGTCCCTTCTCGGTGAATTCATCCTCTGGAGTAAAAATTGCCTTTCTTAACCTTAAAAAGTCATGTTTGCTCGGCTCTTCCTTCACGGTTTCGCCGTCAAAAAGTATGGAGTGATATACTGGCATAACCTTATCTCTGATAACGTTGTTTAAATAATAGATGCAATCGGAATTTTTTCCATTGTTTTTCTAAGTGAATATGTGTGATTTGCAAGAAACGTGACCAAATAGGAAAATTCGCTGTCAATCCTTCGTTACCCAGACTGAAGACAAATTCAAAGTCTTCTTCACTTTCGCTGCGTACGCGGCCGCTTCGTATTTGCTGTCAAATCCTTTGACCCGTAGGCGATACCACGGCTCGCCCTTGATCACTACGTTCGTCACTTCGGCTGCGACTCCTTGTTGGGCAAACTCGGCAGCCTTGCGTCTGGCATACCATTCTTGCTTGAACGAAACCAGGTTCACTTTCCAGTCTACTTTAACCACCGGGACTTTGACGTTCTTCTTCCTGTCGGTTACGACTCGTTGTTTTTCCAGGTTTTCGACTTTCTGCTGCAACGCTTCAAGCACAGCGGCCGTTTGCAGATTCCGCTCGTTGAATTGTTCGACTTGCTCGCCCAGTTTTTTTATATCGCCTTTCCCGCTCGACGTTTCGAGTTTGTCGGTCACCGCCGAAGTTTTCGCCGCCAAATTCGCCAGTTCGATATCCACTTTATCCAAACGAGCGCTGACGGCAACCGATGCGTCTTCGCCCTTACTTTTCGCCATCCAAGCATCGACCTTTTCTTCGAGGCTGATTAACGTATCGGACAATTCGTCCACTCTTGAATCCGCGAAAAATCCGACCATGCCGAATCCCCCGCCGACTAACATGGCGAATACGGCAACCCCGAGAGCGACATAGGCGAGTACCGGTTTGCGTTGTTCGAGCGACGACAACCTGCGATGCATTTTTTTCTGTTCGCTGTTCAGGCTGTCCAATTCATCGCCCAAGGCCGAGTCGGCGTGGCGAGCCTCCATCGCTTGCAACTCTTCTTTGAGAACCCGATGCTTGTCCTGCAATGCACGCAGTTGTTCAGAAACGGCTAACAAAGCCGAAGCGGTTGCTTCCGAATCCGCCGCTTGCTGTGTTTGGGCGGCCGCCTGAGAGTCCGTTGCCATTGGCGGCGCGCTCGCTTCCTCCCCGACTTCATTCATCACGATCTCGTCGCCGCTTTCCTCGGCCGAAATATCGAAATCCGCCAATAAAAAAGATTCATCGATTTCCGGCGACACATCCTCAGCCTCGCCGAATTCGTCGATGTCGCCGTGCTCTGCAACATCCTCGACCATAGTGCCCGATTCGTCGTCATCCGTCGGCTCTTCCTTGGCCTCGACGAATTCATCGTCCCCAAATTCGTCGATCTCAATAAACTCGTCCAAGTCTCCAGGATCAGTGCCGAAACTTTCTTCGGAAGCCATTTCGGCAATTAAACTATCGACGTCGTCGTCCGCAGTTTGATCGCCCGAATTGCCGGGAGCCTCGAACTGCTCGCTGATCAGTTCGTCTATTTCGGCGAATTCATCCCTCTCCTCGTCGTCACCGAAGTTGTCGAAAGCGTTATCCATCAATAGTCGTTCGATCGCATCCTCGTCGTCGATTAACTCGTTCTGATGATCTTCGGATTGACCGGACTTACCTGACGGAGGCGATGCATCTTTAGGCGGTTGGTCTTTGACATTTCTTTTGCTTTCTGAAGAATCAGCCATTTTCACCCTCTAACACGAACCTTATAATTAATGTACCTATTGGCGTTCGCCATCGGCCAACGGACATTCTAGCGATACGACATTCAGTATAGTCGGCGACCAAACAATCGTTGCTGAAATTTTATTTATCCTTGATTGGCGCCTGGATGTTTTATCATTCCTTAAGCTAGTAATGTTATTGTTTGAAGACGGTTTGATGCTACACTGATTTTGAAAAAACGGATTAACGATTATGCAATTGGCAATCACTGTTCTCGGCAAGCAAACAACTCTTTATATTGCGGACGTTTTATCGGCGATCAGTAATTGCAGATGCAACGTGGTGGAATTTAGAAACTCGCAATTTCCCAACACCTCGGCCGCCTACTTGCTCATCGAGGGCAATTGGAACCACATCGCCAAATTGGAAAGTTTACTGGAAAATTTGCAGGCCAAGCTAGGCGTACAATTTCGCACAATGAGACCGGAATCGAACTCCCCGCCCCGCGAGGTGATTCCCTATTCGCTGGAAACGGTCTCGCTGTATCGGGACGAAGTGATTCACGAAATCATCTCGTTTTTGATCAACCATAATATCGGAATCGAAGAAATATCGGCCAGCCGCTACTTGGCGCATTATTGCCAAAATCCCGTTTTCTCGACTCGCTTCATCGTTGCCATTCCATCGGAAATCCACTTGCTGTCCTTTCGCGAAGAATTTTTGGATTTTTGTGATAATCTGAACCTGGACGCAATACTCGAACCCCTTAAACGTTAGCACCATGACTACAATCAGCCTTAATCAACCCGTTCCCGATTTCGAAGCCGAGGCAACCGGCGAAAAAACCGTCAAACTTTCCGACTACCGAGGTAAAAAACTGATTCTTTATTTTTATCCGAAGGATAATACGCCGGGTTGCACCCAGGAAGGGCGCGATTTCAGGGATCAAATTGAGCAGTTCAATACCCGCAACGCGGTTATTCTGGGCGTATCCAGGGATAGCGTTAAAGTTCACGAAGGTTTCAAATGCAAACAGGAATTTCCATTTGACCTGTTATCCGATAAAGACGAACGCCTGTGTCAGTTGTTCGACGTGATCAAGATGAAAAACATGTACGGCAAGCAAGTACGCGGGATCGAACGCAGCACGTTTTTGATCGACGAGGAAGGAAAACTGGTCCACGAATGGCGTAAAGTCAAAGTGAAAACCCACATAGCAGAGATTTTACAGAAACTCGAGGAGCTCTCTTAATAGCAAGGAAATCTTTTATGAACATACAGTCATCAGGCAATAAAAAACTATTTGTACTCGACACCAATGTCCTGATGCATGACCCGACATCGATTTTCCATTTCCAAGAACATAATATTTTCATTCCGATGATCGTCCTGGAAGAGTTGGATCGAGCCAAAAGAGGCCTTTCCGACGTTTCCAGGAACGTCCGCCAAGTCAGCCGGTTTTTAGACGAGTTAATACAGGGAGCCGACCGCAAATCGATCAACGACGGGCTTATGCTGTCGAGGATCGAACACAGCCCGAACGTCGACGCGCCGTTCGAGGGCAGGCTATATTTTCAAACCCGGCAATTAAGCAATTTCCTACCGGAAAGTATGCCCGGCCATATCGCCGACAATTCGATTTTGGCGGTCGTCCTTGCGCTAACCAAGGAGCACCCCGATATCAATGTCATACTGGTTTCCAAGGACATCAATATGCGAATCAAGGCCGCCGCCCTGGAGCTGAACGCGGAGGATTACCACAGCGACCAAACCTTGGAAGATATCGATTTACTTTACAGCGGTGCCGAGGCGCTGGACGACGATTTCTGGGAAGTTCACGGTTCGAAAATGGAATCGTGGCTGGAAAACGGGAGAACGTTCTATAAAATCGGCGGGCCTCTGGTGGCCGACTGGTACCCCAACCAATATTTGTATATGGAAAACGAAACCGGTTTCGAGGCGATCGTCAGGAAATGCGACGGTGAAACCGCCACGTTGGAACTGTCGCGCGATTACCGCAGCAAGCACAACAACGTCTGGGGTATTACCGCGAAGAACCGGGAACAGAATTTTGCTCTTAACGTCCTGTTGGATCCCGATATCGATTTCGTCACGCTATTGGGTACGGCGGGTACCGGCAAAACCTTATTGGCGCTGGCTGCCGGCCTCAGCATGACCATGGAACACAAGCTCTACCAGGAAATCATCATGACCCGGGAAACGGTTCCTGTTGGTGAAGACATCGGTTTCCTTCCGGGCAGCGAGGAGGAAAAAATGGCGCCCTGGATGGGCGCTTTAATGGACAACCTCGAGTTGCTGGGCAGCCGTTCAGGAAGCAACGAATGGGAACAGGGGGCAAGCCACAACCTGCTGATGAATCGGGTTAAAATCCGTTCGCTTAATTTCATGCGCGGTCGAACGTTCTTGAATCGTTTCCTGATTCTCGACGAAGCGCAAAACCTGACGCCTAAACAATTAAAGACCTTGATCACTCGCGCCGGGCCGGGAACAAAAATCATCTGCATCGGCAATCTGGGACAAATCGATACGCCGTATCTGACCGCGACGACTTCCGGGCTAACCTACGTCGTCGACCGCTTCAAAACTTGGGAGAACAGTGCGCACATCACGCTGCGCAGAGGTGAGAGATCACGTCTCGCCGACTTTGCGTCGGATATTTTGTAAACCGAAAACGCCCGGACAAACCGCGGCCAACGTCAATAGATGTTTTCCACCATCTTGTCCTCGATTCGCGGCCAGGCGGTCAACACCGCCTTGACCAGGGTCGCCAACGGAATGGCGAAAAACACGCCCCAAAATCCCCATAAACCGCCGAAAAACAGGATCGCCACGATAATGGCTATCGGATGCAGATTCACCGCCTCGGAAAACAACAAGGGCACCAAAACGACGCCATCGATCGCTTGAATGACGGAATATGCAATCACGATATACATAAACTGATCGCTGGAAACCCCCCATTGGATATAAGCGACGGCTAATACCGGAAAAGTTACCAGCGTCGCGCCGACATAGGGAATCACCACCGATAGCCCCATGAAAACGGCCAACAGCATGGCATAATTCAATCCCATGCTTGAATACGTGACATAACTGACGAACCAGAGTATGAACACTTCGACGAACTTGCCTCTGACGTAGTTGCCGATTTGCTCGTCGACCTCTTGCCAAACCCGGATCGTCAAATGGCGGTCTCTAGGCAAGAACTGAACGAACCAGCTCAGCAACAACTTCTTGTCTTTTAAAAAGAAAAACACCATCAGCGGCACCAGAAACAAGTAGACGATCGCGGTAACAACGCCCAGTACCGAGGCCGCTGAACTGGATATGATTTCCTGCCCATACCTAAGCAATTCCTGTTGCAGCGTAAGCATGATTTCCCGTATTCGGTTTTCCGAAATGAATTGAGGATACATTTCCGGTAAGCGCATGATTTCTTTTTGCGCCGTTTTGACGATTTCCGGGATGTTCTGCACCAACTGTACCGCTTGTCCGTAGACCATCGGCATCAACACGAATAAAATAAATCCCAATACCGCCATGAAACCGAAAAACACCAAATAGACGGAGGGAAGTCGGGGCACGTTTCTGCGTTCGGCTTTTTCGACTAGTCCTTCCAGCAAATACGCCAATACGACCGACGCGAAGACCGGCATCAAAAAACCGGATAAGCTGTAGATCAGAATTGATCCCACCCCGAGGATCAAAGCCAACGCAACGGCCTGAGAATTGGGCAGAAAACGGTGAAAAAAATCTCGGAGGAATGCCAATGAGGAAAAATCAGTTCGTGTAGTCATTATTGCCAACGGCGTTAGGTCATTATTATTTTAAGTTTTTATCGCAGCAAACCGAAGCAACCTACTTTGTTTCAGGAATTCGATGTTCGCGTTGTTTCGGCGATGGCATGGCCTATCTATATGGCCTGACTGACAGCAGCTCGGCCATCTTATTTATCGGCTTTAGCCGAAAAACCGTCCCCTCCTCAATGCTTTTCCACGACAAACCAATCCGTCGTCATCATTTTTGCTCGGATCAGCCTATCGTAAAGAGTTTATCAAAATTCGCAATCTCTAAGACTTTTCTGACTTCGGGACTGGCATTCTTAATGCGGACTGCGCTTTTGTTGTCACCGACCTTGTCCCGCAACACCAACAACATACCCAATGCCGAATTGTCCATGCGCTCCGTTTTAGCTAAATTCAACTCGATAATCTTAACGCCGTGGTCCAATAAATTGGTCGCGTTACGAAATTGTTGTTGAACACTGAAATCAAAGCGACCGCTGACCTCGATATGCAAGATTCCGGTGTTTGAATCCAATTTTGTCGTAATAGCCATTGGCAATTCAGTCATTAAACGGTTGCTAGAACGTTTCGCTACGGGCGATCAATATCATTTGATCGCTCCGGTGGCAAGTCCCCTGCTGCGCAAGATGAAGAAAAAACGATCCGCTCGCCCACATCCCACCCAATGTCATGGGCCTTTCTTACAGCGATCCAACGGCAGTATCGCCCAGCGTAGAGGCAGTTCCGCTTGCCGTTAGGACTTTGTCCATTGATGTCTCATATCCTTCATGCGAATCACCCCTTGCTTCAACTCCTTAAGCCGGTGTTCGCGATCGTCGAGTTTAAAGATCCCCATACCGATTCGAATTTCGTCGGCCAAGGCTTGAAAACGCCGCAGATTCAACTCGAGATACTCCACGCTTTGTCGGGTCCGGTCGTCGAATTGCAACCCTTCGAGGACGCGGTTGATCGTATCGTCGATCTTCCCGGTCAAATTCGACACCTCGGTCAACTTGTCCGAGAGGGAATCGTTCGTCTCGCCGATCTGATTCAACAGGTAGTCGATTTGAGTTTTCGAGCTCATTGCCGCCTGCAGATCCTTGGAAGCCATTTTCGCAACCATCTCCTGCGCCGCATCGATATTCTTTCTAGACGCGTTCACGACGTTTTTGATCTCCTCGCTGAATCTATCGGAATTTTTCGATAAATTTCGCACCTCATCGGCGACCACTGCAAAGCCGCGGCCGGCTTCGCCGGCCCTGGCCGCCTCGATGGCCGCGTTCAATGCCAATAAGTTGGTTTGCTCGGAAATCTTCTGCACATCGTTTAACAAGTGTTCCACTTGCCCCATATGCTCGCGGACATCGCGAATCACATCGACCATTTGTTGACTTTGTTGACTTGTTTGTACGCCTTGGTCAATGAAAAATTCCACGATATTTCCGGTTTCCTCGGCAAACTGCTTAAGATTGAGGCTGCCCCGTTCGGCTCGCGCCTGGCCGTCGAATGCCGACATCACTGCCGAAACCAAGGCCGTTTGATCGCCTGCTATGGCGTGTAAGTCCTTAAAATTACCGGCAATAGTCGAAACCGCGTCTACCAGTACCGACTTCAATTGCCGCATATCGTTTTGAAAATGAACGAGCTCCTGTTGAAAACACTGTTCCAGCTCTGCCACATAACCATCGATAGCGGCATTGAACCGATCGACATCGGCGTCATGAGCACTTCCCGCTCCCGCTTGGATTTCCTTTTTTTGCGGATCCGCAAGGCCGCCAGCAAGCCAAAGTACGGCGATGAACGGTACGCCGATCCAGAACGCTATCGCAGTATTCGCCAGCAGAGGCAGCAGCAAGACAATCGCGACAACGCCGACCCTAAATCCTTGTGTTCGTGAAAAATCTGTCATGTAAAACCCGTTAAGATTAATCCCAAGCCTGTCGGCGGGCCGAGCATAGCCTCCCGGCATCACGCAGCTGCGTTAACAATCCCATCCGCGCCTAGCCGGACATCACCGTCCCAACTCGGCTTCCAGAGTTATCCGACCAATTCCTCCTCACAACGCTGTCGCCGCCTCGATCGAACCGAACTCAATGCTCGCCGATGATAATACACAAATCATTGTAACCACTAATATTTCATCCGCCGACCATAGGTGCTGCCAACTACGCCTTAGGCGACTTGGATTACTTAACCTCCGCCACCATCCCCCGCGCAAGCTCCAACCAAAAACGGAAATCGGCTGTGCTACTGATTGACCCGGAACGATTTTACTGCTTCCTGCATGCAGCGTTGCGTACCCGTGCTATGAGCTTATCGGCCATTTAGGGTAATTTTGAAATCGTAACAACCTGCGAAATTCTATCCGGCAAACTTTTTCCGAATCGGCTGGATTGGAACACGGCGACGGGACAACGTTAATCGAACGGCATGAATCGTAAATAAAGGCAGTGCCGATTGATTCCGGGAATACAGGAACACCGCATTGCCGTAACCGAGCCGAGACTGCCGGACTGGATATACTCAGCGCCTTCCTAGCCCGGATATTTCACAAAGGCGGCCTTACTATTTGAAATACGCATTTAAAGCCAATGTTTTAGGTTTCATATGCCTCATGTTTATTGGGTACAGTTTGTGCCTGAATGATTTTCTGAACCATCGGACTTCGAATCTTGAACAAAATCACTCAAGCCAGAGCTGGCTATGGCATTCGTGATGTTTGTCCAACCTTCTTCGCCCGATTTTCCAGAAATCCCATTCCCTTCATGAAAAATCCGGGCTAGCCAACACGGCAAGCGAATCCAGGGGTCATTTTTCCATGGTCAGAATAAAAGCGTTGGCTTCGTCTATCGATTTTTCCATGGCCTGAATCAATTGGGAGACATCCGCTTTCACCGAATCCAACTCGCCCCTCAACGAAGCTATGGCTTGAGCGTTCAGATTATGCTTTAAATATAAGACCTGGTCCTTAAATACCGCCAATACCGGCTCGATTTTGTCTTCGGCTCGCTTCATCGCGGTAATCAGTTGTCGATAGTGCTTGCGGGTATCGTTAAGTTTACGTTCACTGCTACGCCGCAACGACGCGCTGCTGTATTGAGCGAGTTCTTCTTCCCATTCTTGGAACAACGCGTCGGAAACATCCTCTATATCGCGAATTCGCTTTTTGACCTCATCGGCCTTCTCCACGCTGCCCAAATACTCATCGTTCAGCTTGTTGTACACTTCCTCCAGATTGCCACCGGAATAATTGGTGACCGCGGTAAATTGCTCCAACGCCGACTTGAACTGTTCCTTGGTTTCCAGCTGAGTATCGCGCGCCTTCTCAACCCGATGAACCATCACGTCGCGCTTTGGAATGCCGATTTTTTCGAGTGTGTTGTAGTAGACGCTCGAGCAGCCGGAAAGAAGTACGAAAACGAAAAATATTGCCGAAAGATTACGTTTCATGATAAGCAACATAAGAGTTTTAAGTGTTTGGTAAAAATTGAAAAAGTCTATCCGGATTCGAGTCGGAGGTTAACGAGCGGGATAAAACAGGCCGAAAATTTCCGCAAATTGATCCAACGACTTCTCCAAAATCAGCGCCATTTCGACCGACGAGATACCAAGACTGTTGGCGATAACGCCGTCGTGGCCGAAATCCAGCTTGCAATAATAATTCGCCAAGCGGGCGATGGCCGCGATGACATAATGTTGGCCCGTGTGGTCGGGAAAATTATGTAAGCGGATACTTTCCACGATAAGTTCCGGCAAATTCCACAATCTGCACAACACCGCCCCGGCCTCGAAGTGATTAAAACCGATAACGTCTACCTCCAATACGCTTTCGTCCTCGAATCTGAAATCATCTCGCGCCTGGCGTAACATTTCCACCTCCCGCGCCAACTCGGGAATCCTGCGCAGGAACACCAACTGGCCGATATCGTGGAACAAGCCGCACAGGAAAGAGGCATCGCGGTACCTGCCGCCCAGATATGCATCCAACTCCCGGGAAATCAACGCGCATTTGAGGCTTCTCGCCCAGAAATCGTGCATCGACAACAAGTTTCCCGGCAGATTCGAAAACCGTTCGATGATGACTGTGCTCAGTACCAGATTTTGCAATTCGATGGTACCGATAACGGTCATGGCCCTTTCAACAGACTTGATTTTGGATGGAAATCCGTAATAAGCGCTATTTACGATTTTCATCAACCTAAGGGCTAAAGCGGCATCCTTTTCGATGATGAAAGCGGCATCGGCCATCGAACTGTTCGGGTCGTCGACCGCCTTTTTCAATTCGAAATAGACCCCGGGAGGCGAGGTTAACTGAAGATCCCCTTTCAACAAATCGGAAATAGTTAAATCTGTTTGTAAAGAAGTTAACATAAACTGTTACGTTTTCAATTTCGAAAAATCGGCCTATACTTTGAAACGTTCGGTTGGCGAAGAGAATCAACGTGTAACTAAACACTAGTCCCAATAACAATAAATACAAGTTGGAGAGAGGTCGTTTCCGGGCGAACGCTGCGCTCGGTTTCTGTAGCGCTCCCTTCACTGTTGTTTGGCCGTTCTGAATTTATTGCTGTTTTTCAAGGATTTCATGAAAACAGATTTTTGAAAATGCTTGGTCGCGATTATGGTAAATTACAACTCGTTGAAAGACAGGATAATTATTGTTGCCGAACAGAGAGAAGAATCCGCGCAAAAAATAAGAAAAATATTGCAAGAGGCCGGTTACCAGAATCTGCGCATCGCCGAAGACGGCAGCAAGGTCTACGAAATATTGCGGCCGTACTACAGCCGTCCGGAGCAGATCGGACTGGTCGTCATCAACGAAAACCTACCGCAGTGCCAAGTACCGGAAATGTGCCGGACCCTCTCCTGTTCGCCCGACGGCTCGATCATTCCCTTTATCGTTTTACGCGACAAGAACAGCGAATTACGCGATTTCTGCGATAAAGAGCAATGCGAAGCGCAATCCCGCTGCTTGGTTCACATCCTGCAACCCTCGTACAGCACGCACGAATTGTTGATGGCGGTCGATTTCCAGCTGGGTATGAAGCACGAACGTTTCTTACGCCATAAGCAGGAAGAGCGCTTGATCAACGAACTAGCGGAGCGAAAAGTCGTCGATTCGAAGTTGAAATATTTGGTCGTCCACGATGAACTGACCGGCCTTTACAACCGCAATAATTTCGAACGACAACTCAGGCTGATCTTGAATCGCAGCAAGGAACTGCGACAGGACGGCGCCCTGCTGTTTATCGATATCGACCGTTTCAGCATGATTAACGAGCTGGAAGGCTTCGAGGTCGGCGACCGCTTGTTGGTGGAACTGGTGGTGCTGATTAGAAAGTACGTATCCGGAAGCAACCTCTTCGCACGCATCGGTTCCGACGAATTCTGTCTCTTCCTCGAAAACAACAACGAAACCCAAGCGGTCGCCTATGCCGAGAAGATCAAAAAGGCGGTCGAAGAATTTCGTTTTTTCACCGGAGAGGTCTGTTACAGCATTTCGATTTCGATCGGGATATCCACTCTTAATTCCTCCAGCCATATTTACCATCCCAGCGAACTGGTATTGCGCGCCCGCCAAGCGTGCAACACGGCAAAAGCAAACGGGCGAAATATGCTGTGGTTGTTTAACGATAACGACAATGCCGTTAAAGAGCGACGGCGCGACATCTTTTGGGTGCCGCTGATCAAAAAAGCGCTGGTGGAAAAAGAACTATTCCTTGTTTATCAACCGGTTGTCGATTTGAATACCGGTGATATTTCGCACTACGAAGCGTTGATCCGGATGAAAGGCGAAGACAACACGGTAATCGCTCCCCATCAGTTTATTCCGGTCGCCGAACGCATGGGCTTGATACACAATATCGACTTATGGGTCGTCGAAACGGCCATCGATTTCTTGGCCAGCCTTCCGGCCGACATGTCTCATATTTCCCTGGCCGTTAATCTTTCCAGTACCGCATTCCAGGAAACCGCGTTGTTACCGACCATCAGAGACAAACTGGAATTGACCTGGGTCGACGCCAGCCGCCTAACGTTCGAAATCACGGAAACGGCGGCGGTGGAAAATTTCGAGAAAGCCCGCACGATGATCGATAAAATACGGGCCCTGGGCTGTAAATTCGCCTTGGATGATTTCGGCGCCGGTTTTTGTTCGTTCAATTACTTAAAGAGTTTTCCGGTCGATTACGTCAAGATCGACGGCCAGTTCATACAAAACCTGATCGATGACGAGACCGATCAGGTATTGGTGAAATCGATGGCCGAAATCGCCGCCCGCCTGGGTAAAAAAACCATCGCCGAATACGTTGAAACGCCAAAAACCATCAAGAAACTCAAAGAATACGGAATCGATTTCGGCCAAGGTTATATTTTCGGCAAGCCGGAGGCCAAGCTATTGCAAAGCCACAGCATCGCCATCATGAACTTGATGAATCCGACCGCCGCCGATTCCGGTATTGCCTTGTAGCATCAGGTCACCGGGCCATTCGATTCTCCCAGCCCTAGGAGCACCCCGGCCGCTCCGTATCGCCCCGTCTACTTGATTCGCCGTCACTCAATATTAAACCTATCTTAAGCATCGGCTATTAAACTTGCCATCGATAGGCCAAGCAGCGATTTTCCGGAGCGATGGGATAAAAAGCCCGTTCAGTCGCGATTCAGTGGCAAATATAAGATAATAGGTTATCGATCACGTAGACGCATTTCTCCCCCAACGGAGTTTACCCGTTAGTAACCTTTCTACCCGAGAATTAATGGCGAAAAAAACGAAACGAAAAAACCGCCCGAGCAACAGAAAAAAATCCACGAAACGCCCCATGTCTTGGTTTAAAAAAGCATTGTTTTTTTCCCTGGGTATTTTTTTCTTTGTGTTCATCACCTACTTGGGCTATCTCGATTACACGGTGCGCAAGCAGTTCGCCGGCAAACGCTGGTCGATACCGGCAAGGGTGTACGCCAACCCGGTGGAACTCTATGCCGGCTACCACTCCAGCGCAAAAGCATTCGAGCAACTGCTGGAACAGTTGAATTATCGGCACGATTACCACCTGTCGTCGCAAGGAACCTATTACGTAAAAAACAACGCCGTTTATCTGAAGACGAAAAGCTTCAAATTTTGGGATACGCAACAGGACAGCAAGGCATTGAAAGTCCTTTTCAATGCCTCTTCGCTGGACCGCATTATTGACTTGGGCAATTCCTCGGAAGTGGCGATTTACCGGATGGACCCGGTCCAGATCGGCAGTTTTTATCCTACCCGAAAGGAAGACCGAATTTTGATCAAACTGGACGATGCACCAGACTATCTGGTTCAGGGTTTGTTGGCTACCGAAGACCGTAACTTCTACCAACATTTCGGCATTTCGTTCAAGGCAATCGCCAGGGCGTTATGGGCCAATCTGAAGGCCGGCGGGGTGGTGCAAGGCGGCAGCACAATCACGCAACAATTGGTGAAAAACTTTTATCTGAGCGCCGAGCGTAGTTTGTGGCGTAAGGCAAACGAAGCGCTGATGGCGTTGATCTTGGAATACCGTTTTTCTAAAGACGAGATCTTGGAAGCGTATTTGAACGAGATCTATCTAGGCCAGGATGGGGCAAGTGCCGTTCACGGCTTCGGTTTGGCGAGCGAATTTTATTTCGGCAGACCGCTGAAGAACCTGCCGCTGGATCAAATAGCGACGCTGGTCGCGTTGGTGCGCGGTCCGTCCTATTACGATCCGAGACGCTACCCCGAACGTGCCAAAACCCGCGCCAGCCTAGTGTTGGACGAAATGCACCGGGAAGGTTACATCACCAAGAAACAATTGCTGGCGGCCAAAGCAAAGCCGTTGTCGGTCGTGTCCAGAGCCCATCGCTCGGCCAATCGCTACCCCGCTTTTATGGATCTGGTAAAAAGGCAATTGCGCCGGGAGTATCGCGAACAAGATCTGACGTCGGAAGGCTTGAGAATTTTTACCACGCTGGACAGTGCGGTACAGGACGTTCTGGAACGTACCGTTGAGGCCAAGCTGGGGCAGCTGGAACGAAAACCGAACGCCAACGATCTGGAAACCGCCGTTGTCGTCACCCGCCGAGAAAGCGGCGAGATCGTCGCTCTGGCCGGCAGCCGCGATCCGTCGGCGGCAGGCTTCAACCGCGCCCTGGATGCGGTCCGGCCGATCGGTTCCCTGATCAAACCCGTCGTCTATCTGACCGCGTTGCAATATCCGGACAAATATACGGTAACCAGCCGAGTCAGCGATACCGAAATCGAAATCAAAGGTCCCAAAGGCAAGGACTGGAATCCGAAAAACTACGACAACCGGGAACACGGGGAAGTCGAGCTGCATACCGCGCTCAGCCATTCCTACAATCTGGCGACCGTTAGAATCGGCATGGATGTAGGCATCGCCAGAACGGCCAAGTCGTTGCGCAATTTGGGAGTCAGCCGCGAGGTCGACTTGTTTCCGTCGTTTCTGCTCGGCGCCTCGCCGCTGACGCCGTTGGAAGTGACGCAGATGTATCAAACCTTGGCAGGCGACGGCTTCGCGACGCCGTTGCGGTCGATTCGCGAGGTCGTCGCCGCCGACGGCGAACGACTGCAAAGCTATCCCTACACGGTCCGGCAGACCGTCGATTCCGCGACGACCTATATCACCAACACCATACTTCAGGAAGTCATGACCGAAGGCACCGGCCGGTCGGCCTATCTTTACCTGCCCCGGGAGCTGGGATTGGCGGGTAAAACCGGCACCACAAATAAATTGAGGGACAGTTGGTTCGCCGGCTTCAGCGGCGATTATTTATCGGTGGTTTGGATAGGCCGCGACGACAACAAACCGTCCGGCCTGACCGGTGCGAGCGGGGCGTTGCAGGTATGGATCGATCTAATGAAACAAATTGCCAAACAACCGGTCGACCTGATACCCCCGGACAGCATCGAAACACAGTGGATCGACCCGGTCACCGGCTTGCTGGCCGACCAACGTTGTGAAGGGGCTCGGCCGTATCCCTATGTTCTCGGTTCCGCACCGACCCAATGGTCGCCTTGCGTCGAATCCACGGTCGATAAAGCCAAAGACTGGTTTAATAATTTCTTTCAGGATAATTTTTAATGACGACGCTCAGAGCCATCGCAACCCTGCTATTTTTGGCCGTTTGCGGTCTTTGCCACGGCGAGCAAACCGCCGAGCGGCAACTGCAGTCGTTTCTGGAACATACCCATTCGCTGGTCGCCGATTTTAAGCAGGTCGGTTTCGATCAATCGGGAAATCCGACGCAGACCAGTTCCGGCGTCTTTTATTTGAGCCGCCCCGGCAGTTTTCGCTGGCAATACCAAGAACCGTTCGTTCAGGAAATCATCTCCCGCAACGGCAAAGTCTGGTTTTACGACGCCGACCTGGAGCAAGTCACGATCAAGTCGGTCGACGATTCTTTAGGGGCGACGCCGGCCCTACTGTTGAGCGGCGACGCCGATCTCGAACAAAACTTCATTCTGACCCAGCAAGGCCGGGACGAGGAGCTCGATTGGATTAAATTATCCCCGAAACAGGAAGAAAGCGGTTTTAAATATATTCTGATCGGCTTGGCCGAGGGCAAGCTAGCCGGGATGGAGTTAAGCGACAATTTCGGCCAACTGACCCGTATCTACTTCAACAACCTACGGGTCAACCCGCCATTGGACAACGGCGTCTTTCAATTCACGATACCCGAAGGGGTCGACGTATTGGAACAACGATGACCATCGCGACAGCAAATACCCGAACCATCATTCAACTTGGCAATCCGCTACTGCGCGAGACTGCCGTGCCGATTACCGAGTTCGGCACGCCCACGCTGCAACGACTGGTCGGCGACATGCTCGCCACCCTCGATGCGTCGAACGGAGTCGGCATCGCTGCCCCTCAGATCGGAGAGGCGGTTCGGATCGTAATCGTCGCCTCCCGCCCGAATGCAAGATATCCCAAGGCGCCCCGGATGGAGCCGGTGGTGATGGTCAATCCGGTGTACGACGTCGTCGATCATCGAATGGCGAAGGATTTCGAAGGTTGCCTCAGTATTCCCGGCATTCGCGCTTTGGTGCCGCGTTATCGTTCGCTGCGCGTCGCTTATCGGGATACGTCCGGCCTGGAAAACGAACTAGTCTTGGAGGACTTTGTCGCCCGAGTGTTCCAGCACGAGTACGACCACTTGCAAGGTATGGTTTATTTGGACCGGGTCGAAAACAATCGCGATATCATTGCCGAAAGCGAATATCTAAAGCTGTTCAACCTGTGATTCCGATTGCCTTTTCCGACCTGACGAAAATCGGCTTACAACGAAATCGCATCATGATTGCTCGATTCTGGATCGGATTGACGATTGCCAAGCATCGCTCGGGCCGCCTCGGCCCGTTCGGCCGATGAACACCCCACCGGAAAAGCCAACAAAAAAAGCCCGCCAATTGACGCTTTCCAGCGCGCAGCAACAATTCGTCCTGAATGCCGTCAACGCCGGCATCGAGCACTACGTTCAAAGCCGCAAATCGAGGGTGCCGACGTTTGTCGCGACCCATTTTTCGTTCCGCGGCGCACTTAGGTTGCATCGGAAGGCATTGGGCAAGGACTTGTACCGGACGCCATTGAACATACTCTGGCTGGCGCCGCTAACCCTTGGTAAAGTCGGAGCCTGGATACTGCACAAATGCGGAGCCGACACCTTTGCGTCGCGGCTTAACGGCTTGCCGAAAGGGTTTCAAACCGATGTCGAAAAAGAAATCAATTGGCTGATCTATAGCGAACTGCTCGAATTACCCTATTGCCAGGATTCCAGGACATCGCCGAAAGATGCGTTGCTGGAAGCCATATTGCAGGACAAACAGCTGGCACACCTGATCGACGGCTATCTAAGGGAAATCCATCGCAAGTCGACCGCAAGGGATTTTCGCCGCAAGCTCGAGAACAACGTTCGGGAATATGCCGCCAGCCGCGTCGCAGCCGCCGAAATAGCCACCAACTTGATCACTCTGTCGTCGAGTTATATTGCCTTTCGTCAAGCAACGCCGGGCGTCCTGTCCAGTGGCGGCGCCGCGGCGGCCGCTATCGCGCAAAAAATCGCGATCGCCAACTTCTGGCTCGGGCCGACGCTGGGCGCCTGGTATTATTCCCTGTTCCCGGCAGCCGCATCGAGCGGACTGGTCGTCGCCGCGACCGGAGCAGTCATGGCCGGTTTGGGACTGATAGTAACCTTCACCGGCATCGTCATCGACCCCCTGCAAGCCCGACTGGGCCTCCACCAAAAACGTCTTTACAAATTCATCGACGCGTTAGCCGAAGAACTGCGGGGCAATTCCAAGCTTCCGTATACGATCAAAGATATCTACATCGCCAGGGTCTTCGATTTGCTCGACCTGTTGACGGCCGCGCTGCGGAATTGACCGGCTTTGGCGGCGTTTTCGACTTCGCGCCGATCAAGCTCCATCCATATCGACTACAAAAGTACAAGATTTTATAGCCGCCCGGTTAGTCGATAGCCAGCCGTCTGGCCTACGCGCATGCACATACCGCACCGTATCGGGCTTAACCCGCCTCGCCTTGTTTCGTCATTGCCCGGGAAATCAAAGCTGCTTCAGATCGCCGGCTTGCAACAGGAGTTTAAGACCCGGGCCATTAAGCGCTATTCATCGTCCAATAAACATAGTATCTTTAAGGAAAATTAATAAGGATAAGTCGTTCTTAATGCATGAGAATCTGTGCGAAACATACATTTTCTCTACCTTAGCGGCTGCAAGTAATCCAATAAAGATTTCTCAAGAAGGGGGGAGAATGTTTGCCTGGTTGAAAGACCTGTTTATCGAATCGCATGATTTTATGCCGCACGGAGCATGCTTTCTTTGGCAGAAACCGATTCTATGGCTCCACGTTTTCAGCGATGCGCTGATTGCGCTTTCCTATTATTCGATACCTTTCGCTCTGCTGTATTTCGTTTATCAACGCACCGATTTGATTTACCGTTGGATGTTCGTCTTATTCGGTGTCTTCATTCTCCTCTGCGGCACCACGCACTTGCTCAACATCTGGACCGTCTGGCATCCCGATTATTGGTTAGCCGGTTGGATTAAATTCGCGACGGCGTCGGTTTCGGTGGTCACCGCTGTCCTGATCTGGCCGTTGATTCCAAGAATGCTGCAATTGCCGAGTCCCAGCACGCTCAAGGAAAGCGAAGCGTATATGCGCGCGATTTTCGATGCGACGCCCGATGCGATGCTGATCAGCGACCAGCACGGTATGATAAGCATGGTTAACCACCAATGCGAACATTTACTCGGTTACGCGGCGGAGGAACTGACCGGACAGACGATCGAACTATTGGTCCCCGAACGCTTGCGCGCCGCCCACGTGATGCTACGCGAGCAATACACGGCCGCCCCGTTCGCCCGACCGATGGGCATGGGCCGGCAGGTGCTTGCATTGAAAAAAGACCACAGTGAAATAGATGTCGATATCAGTCTAAGCCCGATCATGACCGAAAAAGGCTTGTTTTTCGCCAGCGCCATGCGCGATATAAGCCAACAAAAAAAAATCGAAACCGCGTTACGGGCCAGCGAAGAGCGTTTCCGACGCATGGCCGATTCGTCGCCGACCATGATTTGGATTACCGACGTCGACGGCAATCCTACGTTCGTCAATCAAACCTGGCTCAATTTCACCGGCGTGGACCTGTCCGATGCGCTGAGCTACGACGGCTGGGTTGAACTGATACATCCCGATGACCGGGCCGCGGTGCGCGAAGAATATTACAACAACCGCCAAAACCAGGGGCCGATCACGACCGAATATCGCATGCGCCGGGCGCAAGGCGACTGGCGCTGGATATTGGACCAAGGCGTCCCCTTTTTTAACGAAAACGGTGCATTCGCGGGTTATATCGGGTCGGCGATCGACATTACCGAACGAACGATGTCGGAAGCGGAATTCCGCATCGCGGCCACTGCCTTCGAATCCCAGGAAGCCATGGTCATCACCGACTCCGATGCCGTGATATTGCGCGTCAACAAGGCGTTTACGGACTCTACCGGGTACTCGGCCGAGGAAGCGGTGGGGCAGCATATCAGTATCGTCAAATCGGGCCGCCATGACGAAACTTTTTATGTCGAGATGTGGGAATGCATCGCACGTACCGGAACCTGGCAGGGTGAAATCTGGGATAAACGCAAAAACGGAGAGATCTATCCCAAATGGCTGACCGTCACCGCGGTCAAAAACGAAGCCGGCAAAGTTACCCACTATGTCGGGACTCATATCGACATCAGCGACCGCAAGGCGGCCGAAGACGAAATAAGAAACCTGGCGTTTTACGACCCGTTGACCAAGTTGCCGAACCGCCGCCTGTTGCGGGATCGTTTGGAGCAAGCCCAGGCGATCCATGCCAGAGACCGGAGATTCGGCGCGCTATTGTTTCTCGACCTCGATAATTTCAAGACATTGAACGATACCTTAGGGCACGATATTGGCGATAAGTTGTTGCAAAAGGTGGCCAGACGCCTCTCGGCCTGCGTACGCCAGTGCGATACGGTGTCTCGCCTCGGCGGCGACGAATTCGTCATCATGCTGGAAGAACTCGGCGGCACCTCGGAAGAGGCCGCAATCCGGGCCGAAATCATCGGCGAAAAACTGCTGTCAAGACTAAACGCCCCATATTTTTTGGACGATTACGAATATCGCATCACCCCCAGTATCGGCGCTACGTTGTTTCGCGATCAACACACCAACATCGACGAGTTGCTAAAGCAGGCCGACATCGCCATGTACCAGGCCAAGGCGGCCGGCCGCAATACGCTGCGGTTTTTCGATCCGGCCATGCAGGCGTCGATCAAGGCCCGCGCCAAACTGGAGAAGGAGCTCCACCGCGGTTTGCAGGAACGCCAGTTTATCTTGTTCTATCAACCTCAGGTCGACGCCGACGGCGTCGTCATCGGCGCCGAAGGGCTGCTGCGCTGGCGACACCCGGAGCGCGATATCGTCACTCCGGGCGACTTTATCCCGCTGGCGGAAGAGACCGGGCTGATACTGGCGCTCGGACAGTGGGTCCTGGAAAGCGCTTGCCGACAGCTGGCGGTCTGGTCGACCTGTCCCGAACTGGCCCGGTTGTCTATCGCCGTGAACGTCAGCGTCCGCCAATTTCGCCAACCGGACTTCGTCGACCAAGTGCAAGCGGCGCTCGACCGATCCGGTGCCGATCCTAAATGTCTAAAACTGGAGCTGACCGAAAGTTTATTGGCTTCCGACATGGAAGACATCGCGTTTAAAATGAATTCCCTGAAACGACGAGGGATTTCATTTTCATTGGACGATTTCGGGACCGGCTATTCGTCGCTTTATTACTTGAAACAGCTACCGCTCGATCAATTAAAGATCGACCAAAGCTTCGTCAGGGACATTATGCTGGACGCCAACGACGCGGCCATCGCCAAGATGATTATCGCCCTGGCCGAGAGCATGGGGCTCGACGTGATTGCCGAAGGCGTGGAGAACGCCGAGCAGTGCGAGTTCCTGACTCGTCACGGTTGCCGACATTTTCAAGGCTATTTTTTTGGGAGACCGTTAACGACCGAGAATTTCGAGCGGCGGTTTGCGCAACGGTAACGCACCGGTATCCGGTCGGCGTGCGTCTTCGTGGTTTGCCAGAGCGGTTCGAGCCGGTTTGTTAATCTTGTTCCTGGTTCCGGTTTAGGCATCGACCTGCATAAAAGCATTGACCCGAAACCAATTGCATTCACAGGTGAAACCATTGAAATTTATCCACTTTCTCTCGCCATCGAAGAAAAACGTCGAGCAGAAACACAGCACAACCAGCACAAAATCACTCAACCAAGGTATAATGAAGGGTTTTCTAACTACGAGGAACAAAAAATGACCGAGAACTGGATTGCCCCCTCCATCCTGTCAGCCGATTTCGCGCGCTTAGGCGAGGAAGTGGATAACGTCTTGGCCGCCGGTGCGGACATCGTGCATTTCGATGTCATGGACAATCACTTCGTCCCCAACCTGACCATCGGACCGCTGGTTTGCGAAGCGTTAAGAAAGCACGGCGTGACTGCACCGATCGACGTTCATCTGATGATCGAACCGGTCGACCGCATCGTCCCCGACTTTGCCAAAGCCGGTGCCAACTATATTACCTTCCATCCGGAAGCTTCGGTCCACATCGATCGTACGCTGCAGTTGATCAAGGACAACGGCTGCAAGGCCGGCCTGGTATTCAACCCGGGCACGCCGCTTCATCATCTGGATTATGTCATGGACAAAGTGGATATGATCCTGCTGATGTCGGTCAACCCCGGATTCGGCGGTCAGTCTTTCATTCCGTCCGCGCTGGACAAACTGCGCGAAGTCAGAAAACGGATCGACGAAAGCGGTTACGACATTCGACTGGAAATCGACGGTGGTGTAAAAGTGGACAACATCCGCGACATCAAAGCCGCCGGCGCCGATACCTTCGTCGCCGGATCCGCCATCTTTGGCAAACCCGACTACAAACAAATCATTGACGATATGCGGGCCGAAATCGCCAAAGCGGGCTAAATCGACCGATTCGAGGGGCAATCGCCCCTCGCTCGCCACCCTTACATCAGTGGCAACAATTGCTCGAGCAACAAGCCGTTGGTCGCCAGAATCTGCTTCGGAAATACGCCTTCCCGGCCTTCGAAATCGGTGACAGTGCCGCCGGCCTCTTTGACGATCAGGGCACCGGCGGCGACATCGTACAAATTCAACTCCTGCTCCCAGTAGGCATCGACCTGCCCGTCGGCAACCAGGCACAGATCCATCGCGGCGGAACCGAAACGGCGCTGGCCGGTCGTCACTTCAGCGATGCGGTTAAAGCGTTCCAGATTGTTTTCCTCCAGATAGGAGCGTAAACATGCGAATCCGGTAGCGATCATCGAATCGGCCAGCCGCGACTCGGTGGAAACTTTGACCTGCCGGCCGTTCTTAAACGCCCCCCTACCCCTTTCCGCCTGATAATAGTCGTCCAGGGCGGGTGCGTAAACGGCGCCGAATAACAACTCCTGCTCGATTTCCAGCGCAACGCTGATCGACCAGAAATACTGCCCCTTGGAAAACGAATGCGTGCCGTCGATCGGATCGACGATCCAACGACTGGACTGGTTATCGGACTGCCCGCTTTCCTCCCCCCAGAAGCCGAATTTCGGATACTCGTTCGCCAACGCCTTTTTCAAATAAGCCTCGACCGCGACATCGGCTTCGGTTACCAAGTCTCTGGAACTTTTCTTGTTGACTTCCAAATTGGCCAAATTATTGAAATGGTTCATCGCAATCGATCCGGCTTCGCGGATCACTCGTTCAACTACGACGGTAGAAATAGACATAGATAACAATCCCAAATGTTCGTCATGCCGGAATTACGCTTGCTCCTCGCGCTCCGACCCTTAGCTAAAATTTGAAAACTGTAACGGCTGCGACCGA
>JBNLFT010000009.1:0-33653 GCA_050305675.1 Methylococcaceae bacterium | reverse complement strand
AGCCGAATACGCGGGCGGCATTTTGCTCGCTACGGCGCTGTTGCACGGCCTCGGTATCGTCACCGGATTGTCGTTGCGCGGTCTGCATCTGGAAAAGGCGTTGCGTATTGGAGGAATAGCCATTGGTGTGGCGGGAGGTTGGTTATGGATGTAAGCAAAATTCGCGAGCGCTCCGTATATCGTCCATTCCGGCAAACGCAGTCGGTCGGTCGAGCTAACAAACATCGTTTACTTGTTGCGCGGGTGCTGCTGGCGATACCGCTAGCGTGCCTGTCGGTAAGCGACGTCACGGCCCGAAGCTCATACGGTCCCAGCGTCGACAGCGCCTGTCTTGCCTTCAACGGCACCCAGCCCTATGCCGATTTCGAGGCTCAAAATCCGAACGACCCTTGCGCGTTTTGCCATGTGCCGTCGCCGGGTTCGAAGGCGACCAGGGTTGATCCCGAGTGGACTTGGTGGCAGAACCAATTTACCCAAATCACTAATTTTTGTCCGGAGCAAACCAACCAGGCGCCCGACGGGGCGATCGCCGCGCCGGCCAACAACGCGACCTTCAATGTCGGCAGTGCGGTCGCGTTCAGCGGAACTGGCAGCGATCCCGACAATAATACGCCGTTTATCTACCAATGGAATTTCGGCGGTGCGGCAACCAATTCGACGTTGCAGAATCCGACCGTGACGCTGAACAATACGGGGACGTTTAGCGTGACTTTCACGGTTACCGACAGTTTGGGACGCGCCGATCCAAGTCCGGCGACGATAGTCATTTCGGTGACGGACCCCAATGCCAATCGGCCGCCCAACGGCACTATCGATACTCCGGCGAATAACGTTTCGGTCAATGTCGGCGACGCGGTGGCGTTTTCGGGAAGCGGAAGCGACCCCGACAACAACACGCCGTTGACCTATTTGTGGACGTTCGGCGGTGCGGCGGCCGACTCGAGCCTGCAGAGTCCCGAGATTACCTTCAGTAATCCGGGCATTTACACCGTTTCGTTCACGGTAACGGACAGCCTCGGTTTAAGCGATCCCACCCCCGACACCCGCACCGTTTCGGTCGGCACCGGCGGCACCGCTTGCACCGATAAGGACAACGATATGTTCAGTCCCGACGGCGGCGTTTGCGGCCCGATCGATTGTAACGACTTCGACGCCTCGGTCAATCCCGGTAGCGTCGAGGCATGCGGCGACGGGGTCGACAACGATTGTAACGGCGATATCGACGGTAGCGACGCGCATTGCAACGGCGGCGAGTGTCTTGCCGACTTGCTGCGGGAGGTCGCCATCAACAGCGCTTATTGGGATAGCAGCGAAAGGGAATTGAAAGTAAAAGGCATCTGGACGACGCCCGGCGCGACGGTCGAGATTTTCGATGCGATCACCGGCGAGTTTGTCGGTTCGACCACGGTCAGAACCTACTCGGGCGACGATAGTCACGAGGACGACGAACATGGCGGAGAGGCGAGCGGAGGCGGTTTCTACTGGGAATTCGAGAAGGAACATCTTGACGTGGTTCCATGCCGGGTACGGGTCGAAATCGAAGGCCGGTTCGGAGAGCGCGACGTGGCCTATGCGCCGTCGAATTGCAGCGGTAAGCCGCCGGCGTTCAATAATCCGCCTCAGGCGAACGACGATCAGGCTTCCACGCGTCCGAGGGAAGCGGTCAAAATCGACGTGCTGGCCAACGATACCGACAGCGACGGCGACCGTCTGACCATCATCGTCTTTACCCAGCCGGAGCACGGCGTGGTCACGAAGGATGAAAACCGGCTGGTGTATACGCCGAGCCGCAGGTTTGTCGGCAGCGACAGGTTCGGCTATACCGTGTCCGACGGCCACGGCGGAACGGATACCGCACAAGTCACGGTAACGGTACAAGGGAGAACGAGGGAGCGCGACGACCGGTGACCTGGGCAGGTGCAGGGGGTGGCGGTGCGTTTTCCGCGGAGTTGCCGCGGCAGCGTTCCGCCGGCCACTGCGCCGTCGCCGAATTCCAATGGAATACCGGATAGGCTCGCTACGGCGGATTTTGCAAACAGCGTGATAACGCGACATATCAATCGAGAAAATGAACACGTTAATTTTAGGGTTGGGCAATTTGCTATTGGGAGACGAAGGTATCGGCGTGCATGCCGTCAAGTATCTGCAACAAGGTTGCTCCGACCTTCACGGGGTTACCTTCATGGACGGCGGGACCCTCAGTTTTACTCTGGCCGGATATATTGAGCAGTCCGAGCGCCTGATCATCATCGATGCCGCGCAACTGCACGACTCGCCCGGTACCGTCGCCGTTTTCGAAAACGAAGACATGGACCGCTTCATCAGCGGCAACGCCAACAAAAGCGTACATGAAGTCAACGTCACCGATATCCTGTCGTTGGCCCATCTAACCGGGTGTTTGCCGAGGCGCAGGGCGTTGATCGGCATCCAGCCGCGGACTATCGACTGGTCGGAAACGCTCAGCGAACCGGTGGCGCAGGCGTTGCCGAAGCTGTGTAAAACGGTTCGCGGAATGGTGAATCGCTGGGACAGCGAGCGGCTTGTCGCGGCGGAGGGATAAGCCGACAACCCGGCTCGGTCGGCGACGGCGCGACACTGCGTTAGATGCTCGAGTGTGCGGGCTGTGGTATGGGCCGGCGGGAACCGGTTGACAACCGGTGGACCCCGAATTGGCGCCGGTTTCGGGATGAAAACTAAAAAAATCCCCCTCGAGAGGGGGATTTTGTCAGATTTGTCGATCTTATCAATAAAGCGACAACAGGATCGTTAAAGCATTTTTTCTATCGTAGTGCCTCGGTAAGCGGCTAAGGCCGCTCTGATATCTTCACGAAGAAAACGTTTCAATCCACGCCCCAGTCTTTTTGCCAACGCGGGCATCGCCTGTTCCTTATCCAAATATGCCATGGGTTCGCGTCCTTTGCGGTATTTGGCCAATGCTCTCCTGACTGCGTAACAAAGGTAACATTCCGTTCCTTCCGGTAGGGTTGCGTGCAAATCTCTCAAAAGATGTGGAGTTATTTTGTTCATAACGTCCTCCTCTCCTTTCGGAGTTTCGTTCAGAGTATCCTTGACTCGATAAATAGGTTTGTTCCCATCGACCTGTTATTTTCGGGGAAATAACATTACAGAAAGTAGCAGAATTTAAAATCAAAAGTCAACTGATTTCTTCCGCTACAAACAGTAAGACAGCAAAACCCGCTCTAGAGTTCTCGCGTCGCCTTGAACCGGATATCCGGCCAGCGCTCCTCGGTCAGCTGCAAGTTGACCCGGCTACTCGCCAGATAGACCAAATGTCCGCCGCCGTCTTCGGCTAAGTTGTCGTGGGCTTTGTTCTTGAACTCTTCCAGTTTGGAGGGATTCTCGGCGCTGATCCAGCGGACTGTGTTGATGCCGATGGCATCGTAGACGCATTCGACGTTGTATTCGTTTTTCAACCGGTGCGCGGTGACGTCAAACTGCAGCACGCCGACCGCTCCTAAAATCAGGTCGTTGTTCTTAAGCGGCCTGAACAGCTGAGTTGCGCCTTCCTCGGTCAGTTGGATCAGGCCCTTTTGCAGCGCCTTCGAACGCAACGGGTCCTTCAAGACGACACGGCGAAACAATTCCGGAGCGAAGTAGGGAATGCCGCCGAATTTGAGGTTTTCGCCTTGAGAAAAGGTGTCTCCGACCTGTATCGTACCGTGGTTATGGAGGCCAATGATATCCCCGGGATACGCTTCCTCGACGTTCTTGCGGCTGTCGGCCTGAAAAGTGATCGCATTGCCGACCTGAATGCTCTTGCCGATGCGGACCTGATACAGCTTCATGCCCTTGTCGAATTTGCCCGAGCAAATTCTAAGAAAGGCGACGCGGTCGCGGTGCGCCGGGTCCATGTTGGCTTGGATCTTGAACACGAAACCGGTGAATTTGCTCTCGTCGGGCAGTACCTCCCGTTGTTCGGCTTGGCGCGGTCTCGGCGCCGGCGCGAATTCGGCAAAGGCGTCCAACAATTCGATAATGCCGAAATTATTGATGGCGGAACCGAAGAAAACCGGCGTCAAACGGCCCGACAGGTAGTCGTCGAGATCGAACTCATGGCTGGCTCCCTTGACCAGATCGATTTCGTCGCGCAATTCCTCCGCTTGGTATTTCAGGACCTCGTCCAGTTTGGGATTGTCCAGGCCTTTGATTACTTCGGCTTTGGCGATCTTTCCGTCATGATGCGGGCTGAACAACAATACCTCGTCCTTGTAAAGATGGTAAACGCCCTTAAAACGCTTGCCCATGCCGATCGGCCAGGTCATCGGCGCGCAGCGGATATTCAGCACGCTCTCGACCTCGTCTAGCAACTCGATCGGCTCCCGTCCCTCGCGGTCGAGTTTGTTGATAAAGCTTAAAATCGGCGTTGCGCGTAAACGGCAGACTTCCATCAGTTTGATCGTTCGGTCTTCGACGCCTTTGGCGGCGTCGATTACCATCAAGGCCGAGTCCACCGCGGTCAAGGTGCGGTAGGTGTCTTCGGAAAAGTCTTCGTGTCCCGGCGTGTCGAGCAGATTGAGGATGCAATTTTTGTGTTCGAACTGCATGACCGAGGTGGTGACCGAGATGCCCCGTTCCTTTTCCATCTCCATCCAGTCCGAGGTCGCGTGGCGGGCCGCCTTGCGGCCTTTTACCGAGCCTGCCAGCTGGATGGCGCCGCCGAACAACAGTAATTTTTCGGTGAGCGTGGTTTTACCGGCGTCTGGGTGCGAAATAATGGCGAAGGTTCTGCGTCTATCGATTTCGGAGGACAATACTGACATGCTCGAATGAAGATTCAAAAAAACATGCCATTATAGCGTAAATCGCACTCCGTATCTCATTCGTATCCGCCGGGGTTATGGGTCTGCCAGCGCCAGGTATCGCCCATCATGTCCCGCAGGTTTTTTCCCGCCTGCCAGTTCAAGACGCGCCTGGCCAGCGCTGGATTGGCGTAACATTCGGCAATGTCGCCCGGGCGGCGGGGAGCGATCTTGTAGTTGATTGGCTGCCCCGTCACTTCGGTAAAAGCCTGGATCATTTCCAGCACGCTGTAGCCGTTGCCGGTGCCGATGTTGAAAGCCTCGCATACGCCGGCCGAGTCCTCTTGCTGCAACAGGTATTCCAACGCCTTGACGTGCCCTTGGGCGAGATCGACCACGTGTATATAGTCTCTGACTCCCGTGCCGTCCCGCGTTGGGTAGTCGTTGCCGAAAACCGACAGCACCTCCAGTTTACCGATCGCGACCTGGGACAGATAGGGCATCAAATTGTTGGGTATGCCGCTTGGATCCTCCCCGATTAAACCGCTTCCATGCGCGCCCACCGGGTTGAAATAGCGCAGTATGCCGATTTTCCAGGGAAGCGGTTCATGGTTCAAACGGTCCGCGGCGGCAACGTCGCGCAATATTTCCTCGATAAATAATTTGGTGCGCCCGTAGGGATTGGTTGCGCTTAGCGGGAAATCTTCGGTAATCGGCACACTGCGGGGGTCGCCGTAGACTGTCGCCGAAGAACTGAACACGAAGTGCTTGACCCGATATTCGACCATAACTTCGGCCAGGACCAGTGTCGAATTGATGTTGTTATCGTAGTAACTGAGCGGAATCTGGCAGGATTCGCCGACGGCTTTGAGGCCGGCAAAGTGAATCACCGCATCGATCGCGTGGTTTCGAAATATCGTTTGTAGCGCCGGTTTATCCCTGATGTCGGCTTGATAATGGACGATGTCTTCGCCGCTGATCGTTTTCAGCCGGTTGAGAACCTCCGGTTTGCTGTTGGAAAAATTATCGACCACCACGATATTGAATCCGGCAGCCAGAAGCTCGACGCAGGTATGGCTGCCGATATAACCGGCTCCACCGGTTACTAAAACGGTCTTATTCATCATTCGATTGCGAAATGGGTTTGCGAAGTTGATTTCGTATTTCAAAAATCGGTAAGGTCATGCCTTATTCGAAGCATTGTTTCTTTACGTCGGGATACCATTCGTCTTCCCACGGTTCGCCCAGCTCGGACCACCAGACCATGCCATCGGCGTATTTTTTGACGAACCGGCATTGTTCTTTGATCAATTCGGGGGGCAACGTTTCCAGCGTCACCCCGTCTTTGATCACCCCTTTATGCCAAAGAATCGGGTAAACCGGCTTGGCAAAGCTTTTGGCGATGTACAACTGGGTGATCATCGTGTAAAAAAGATGCTCGGAATCGCCGTATTGGACGAAGAAAGTGGGGTACAGGCTGTCCGATGCTTCGAAAACCGGAGTTAACTTGGCGAGTATTTTCTGGTAGTCGCGCATGCGGATATCGGGTTTTTGCAAGGCGAACCAAGGTGAATAGGGCATTCCAAAAAAACCCAGATTGGCGCCCGGTACCACCTCACGCGCCCATTTGAGAATTTGCAGATACCACAGCACATGGAGCTCGGAAAGCTCGTCTTCGTCGCTGTCGGTCGTGATTCGCCAACTGTCGATCTGGAAAATGATTCGTTTGTTTCTTTGATGTCTCAGCAGCAATTCCTTGATCCGGAATTCATCGGGCGGCTGGTCGATATTATCGCCTTCTCCCAGCAATTGATCTTCATACAAAATAGTGACGGGATAGCCTAACCAAGGATAAACCTTGCCGGCATACTGGCTGCCGTCGAGCACGGTGAAAACGTCGCGGGCGCCAGCGGCCGAAGGGTTTAACGAGAGGTCTTTATTGATTTTGTCGACAACATCGTATTTTCCAGGGCCCCTAATGGTAAGCCAAAAGGGTATAGCCATTATGATTATCCCTAAAAGGAAAATACCTTTTTTTATCATGTCCAGCCCACTGAATAAAAATCATTAAAGTAGTACTACATGACTCAATGATTGATTACGGAAGTAGTTAATTAAAAAGTAGATTATTTAAAGAATCCTGCAATTTTTATGCACAGATTTTTATATCATTCTTTTAAAAGGAAAAAGTATTGCATGAGCGAATCGTGGCCGCGACAAACTGTAAAAAATTTTGACACGATGCGCTGCTTTTAGAAATGATAACTCAGCTCGACCCGAAAGTGGTCGTCCTGTCGTAAGAAATATGGGCTGTCGTAGGCGGGAGATCCCGCATAGAAGCGCATTTCCGCTTCGATTTTCCAGTTCTCGCCGATTCTGCGGCTGGCTTCGATATTGTAAATTTTCGTGTTGCTGGTCCGGTCGAACAATACTCCGGCTAAAATTTCGGTGCTTTGCACATCGTTAAACCCGAAGCGCAGCGCGGTCAGGAAATCATCCTGAAACGGGGCGTAGAAATTTCTGGAGCCGCGGGTGTCGTACATATATTCCAGTACCAGCCCTAAATCCAGGCCGGTCTCATACAGATCGAACAGGGTATATTCCAAACCGCCCACGGCGGCGAAAAACGTTTTGCCCATTCCGGAGCGCACCATTGCTTCCAGTTTCCATAACCAACTTTCATGCGTCATTTGCAAATCGAGGCTGGTCTGGTTGATGGTTTCGTAAAACGGCACCAGTTTGGCCAGTTGACCCGTAATGGGGTCAAACAGGGGGATGAAGCGGGGTTCCCGGTTCATACCGTAAAAATGCGAGATTCCGATATCCCAGTCACCGATATAATGCGACCAACGTGCCGCGTACGACAGGTGCTTTTCCAGCCCGCTGCGGTCGAATACGGCATCGCCGACCGAGATTTCCGGAATCAGCCGAAAACGTCCTTCAACGCCGGAAAAGGTGCGTTCCCGAAAGCCGGGCATGACGAACAAATCGACCGTTCCCCAATCGTTGATCAGGGCCAGATTGATCATCGGCTGCCCAAGCTTGTCTTCGGTGTCCGTATTCTCCACCAAATCGGTCTGGTTGATGATATCGATCAAATGCAGCCCTTCCGCGACTCCCCAAAAAACCTTGCGAAAACCGACCCGCAATTCCCAGCTTTGCTCGACCATCAGCCAAGTCAATTCGCGGATGTCGAAGTGAGTGCGGCGATTATCGTGCTGCGAATAGCGGTAAAACGGGACGAAAGCAAAACTCTGCCGGCCGTCGTCCCATTGCTTGTAAAAGGTTCCCTGGAAGACGCCGGATACGTAGTTGTTATGCTGTTCCGGCGCCAAGCCGTCATGAAAGAACGCTAGGTTTTCCACTCCGACATATCCCGACAGATCCCAGTTGCGGAAAGCCTCCAACGAATCGTCCAATGCTTCGGCGTCGGTTTCGGCGGCATCGGCTTGAATCATGCCGCTGTCGGCGACCGTCGCCGGAAGGTGCGAATTCGGCGCTACCGTCAATACCACCGTCAATTCTTTCCAGCCGTTCATTTCTTCGAAGTGGCTGGCAAAGCCTGCGATGCGTATGGCGTCATTTAGATCGACCACCATTCTGGCGCTGTCGGCATCGCGGTTCGCGGCACGTATTGCGACCAGATGGCCGCTTTCCGGATCGGGCTGGAGTGGTTGCTTGTTTATGTGCGCACCCTCGACGTCCAATACCAGCCGAGGCGGTTTTGCCAAGGTGAAGAGCTTGGTTCGGCTAGTTTCCGGCAATTTGATATGGAAAGCCGTCTGATTGTCGGCGACCTGTTCGAGCCGCAGCAATTCGACTTCGTGTTGTTCGGCGGTTGCCTGCGTAGCGATCAGCCATGGAAAGGTGAAAAGCAGGAATATGAAATTTCGCATGCTCAAGTAGACGTTGTCGTAACAAGTATGAAGTTTGGCACAATCCGGCGGGGGTGTCAGCAGCCTACTTCGTCCCCCAACTTTAACGCTAATAGTTTTCGGGCGTCATCCCGATTGGCGGCGATTTCGATCAGCCCCAACGAATTCTCGTACCAGAATAGCCTTCCCTCGTCGACCTCGCAGAAAGTGGCGGCCTGTGCGATCCGCCGCTCGCCGAGTAGGACTGATTTGCCGTTCCAGCCGGGTCGGAAACGAATGCCGGTCATCGCATTGCCGAAGCGGTCGAAATAGACGATCCGCGGCAGATCCGGTTGCCAGCCCGGCAACCGACGTTCGGTCTGGCGCAGCAAGCCGTCTGCCGCATCGCTCGCCAGCGCGGCGGCCACCGGGGCGAAAATATCCCGGCCGTGGAAGCTGGCCGAGCATTGCCGGGGACGCCAGACGATTTCGAACCAGTCGGTCCGGTCGGCATGGACGGCGACGGTATTTAGCAGACCGTTGTCCGGTCCGACGAACCATTGGCCGTCGGCCTTCAGGACCACGGCGGCGCGGTCTCCGCCGACGCCGGGGTCGACCACGCACAAAAATACCGTACCCGGTGCGAAGTCGCGCCTTAGCGCCGCCAATAAATACGCGCTCAATAACGGATCGGCCGTCGGCGCGTCGCTGACCAGATTGATGACCTTGCAGCCGGGCGCGCTACGTCCGATCGCGGACTCCATTAGGCCTACATACGGGCCCTCGATACCGAAATCGGTAAACAGAGCGATAGCCATGTTTACAGTTCCAGAACTTCCAGCGCGTTGTCCCGCCAATTGGCCAGATTGGAGACCACGATCTGGTTGGCCTCGAACTCGTAAGGAGCGCGTTCGCCCGAGCGATCGATTTTAAGGTTCTTGAATTCGAACAATTCGGTATCGCCCAGTTGTGACGGCGCGATGTTTTGTAGCGCGGTAAACACGGCCTCGGTACGGCCGCCTCCCTTCTTATCCCATTCCGCGAGCATGGCTTTGATATTTTGCCGTTGCAGATTTTCTTGAGACCCGCACAGGTTGCAGGGAATAATCGGAAACTCCATTAATTCGGAATAGCGCTTAATGTCTTTTTCGCGGCAATAAGCAAGCGGTCTGATGACAATATTCCGTTTGTCGTCGGACAACAATTTGGGGGGCATGGCCGAAATTCTCGAGCCGTAGAACATGTTCAGGAACAGCGTCTCGACGATATCGTCCTTGTGGTGGCCCAATGCTATTTTGCTGGCCCCGATGTCTTCGGCAAACGAATACAGCGTCCCGCGCCGCAATCGGGAACACAGGCCGCAGGTGGTTTTCCCTTCGGGAATCTTGTCCTTGACGATCGAATAGGTATCGCGGTTGATGATATGGTATTCGATGCCGAGCCGGTCCAAATAATCCGGTAGTATGTGTTCGGGAAAACCGGGCTGTTTCTGGTCCAGATTGACCGCCACCAGGTCGAAATCGATCGGCGCGCTTTTTTTAAGGCTCGTCAGGATGCTCAGCATCGTATAGCTGTCGGCGCCTCCGGACAGACACACCATGACCCGGTCGCCGGCCTCGATCATGTTGTAATCCTCTATCGCCTGGCCGGTTTGACGCCGTAAGCGTTTTTGCAACTTGTTGAAATTATATTTCGCCGATCCGGTTAAGGTCTTCATGCAACAACTTCAATGACTGTAAAAAAATCAGTCATTATGAATGATTTTCGTTTTAAATTAAATGTTTGAAATTTGCCGGAAGGCCGGAAAAGGTTGGCCCGTCAGCCGCTCCCGGCCTCGGCCCTGAGCTTGTCGCGGTGGATGTAAAGCCACTGTAGTGCGACCAGCGGGATAGCCGAGACGATTTCGCCTTGTTCCAGCATTCGGTAAACCTCATCGAACTTGACCGCGCTGACCTTGATATCTTCGTCTTCATGGTCCAGGCCGTGGATGCCGCCGACGCCTTGGGTGTCGACCCGGCCGTAGAACAGGCTCAACCATTCCGAAGATCCGCCCGGGGTCGTGTAAAATGATTGAATCGGCCGCAACTCCAACAGCTCGCAGCCGGCTTCCTCTTTGGCTTCGCGTATCGCCACCTGTTCCGCGGTTTCGCCTTCCTCGATCGCTCCGGCGACGATTTCGAGCAACCAGGCCGGTTGTGGTTGCAAGATCGCTCCGACCCGAAATTGTTCGATCAGAACGACTTCGTCGCGCAGCGGATCGTATAGTAAAACCGCGACGCAATTGCCGCGCCGGAATAGTTCCCGCTCCAGCTCCTGGCTCCAGCCTCCTTGAAACAAGGTGTGCCGGAGCCGGTACTTTTCCAGTTTGAAAAAACCGTCATAAAGGATCTTCCGGTCGACGATTTCGAATCGTTTATCGGTCATTTTTTGTACTCGACCCGGTAAATCGCCCCTAAGGTGTCGTCGGAGATCAGCAAGCTGCCGTCCGGCATCTGTAAAATGTCGGTGGGGCGCCCCAACACCTCGTCGCCCCCCGTCAGCCAGCCGTCAATGAAGGTTTGTTCCTTATATGCCTTGCCGTTCTTAAACATGACCAGCGCCACCCGGTAGCCTTGCGGTTTGCTGCGGTTCCAGGAACCGTGTTGGGCCACGAACAGTTGGTTGCGGAAGCGTTCCGGGAATTGTTTGCCGGTATAAAAGCGCATTCCCAACGGTGCCATGTGGGCCTTGAATTTCCATTCCGGGGCGACAAATTCGTTACACCGGCGGTTGCCGGCCAATTCGGGATCGGTGATCGTGCCGCCGTGGCAGAAAGGGTAACCGAAATGCTGGCCTTTTTTGCTCCAGCGGTTCAACTCGTCCGGAGGAAAATCGTCGCCCAGGTAATCGCGGCCGTTTTCGGTGAAAAACAATTTGCCGGTTTTCGGTTGCCAGTCGAAGCCTACGCTATTGCGTATGCCGCTAGCCAGAATTTCCAACCGGCTGCCGTCGGCGTTCAGACGGACCAGCGTGGCGTAAATATCCTTGTCGGGATTGCAAATGTTGCACGGGGCGCCGACGGCGGTATACAGCTTGCCGTCCGGTCCGAAACGAAGATATTTCCAGCCGTGGTGCTTATCGCTGGGAAAACGGTCGTAAACCACGACCGGTTGCGGAGGGGCGGCCAGTTTGTCGCCGATTCGGTCGAAGCGCAGGATGCGATTGGTCTCGGCGACAAACAGCTGATTGTTCCGGTAAGCCACGCCGTTGGGCATGTAGAGGCCGTTGGCCAATTCATAGCGCTGTTCGGCAATTCCGTCATGATCGGCATCTTGCAATGCATAGACGCTGCCTTGCTGGCGGGTGCCGACATAGACCACGCCCGCATCTCCCAGCGCCAAGCTTCTGGCGTTCGGGACATCCGCGGCGAACAGCGAGATGGTAAATCCGGGCGGCAGCCGAAGTTGTTGCAGAATTTGTTCTTTATCTGTCTCGACGGCGAGCGCCAGCGGGGCCGGGCCCAGTAGCGCCAATAAGCAGACAAGGAATTTCATTTTTCCACCTCGTACAATAAACTTTTCCGCATCTTAACACTCTATCGGTTGAATTTAATATTTCGCATCCCTATATTTTCAACAACCCAATTAACCAAAGGTTTAACACCATGATGAGAATATTGCTTTTCCTGGCGACCAATGCTGCGATCCTGGTGGTCATTAGCGTCGTGTTCAATCTGCTCGGATTGAAGAGTACCCTGGACGCTCAGGGCGTCAACCTGAATCTCGAAGCCTTATTGGTCATGTCGGCCATCATCGGCATGACCGGGTCGGCGATTTCGTTGGCGATGTCGAAATGGTCGGCGAAACGGGCGATGGGGGTCCATGTCATCGAACGGCCGAGCAATCAGACCGAACAATGGTTGGTCAACGTCGTGTCCCAACAAGCCAAACAAGCCGGTATCGGGATGCCGGAAGTGGGCATCTTCCAGACCCCCGAGCCCAATGCGTTCGCCACCGGCATGAACCGGAACAATGCATTGGTCGCGGTCAGCACCGGGTTGCTGCAGAGCATGAACGCCGACGAGGTGGAAGCGGTGGTCGGACACGAGATCAGCCACGTTGCCAACGGCGACATGGTGACAATGGCTTTGATGCAAGGCGTCGTCAACACCTTCGTTTATTTTTTCGCCACCGTGATCGGCCATGTCGTCGACCGGGTCGTATTCAAGACCGAGCGAGGCTACGGACCGGCCTATTACGTAACCCAGATCGTGATGCAGATCGTCTTGTCGATACTGGCTTCGATGTTGGTCATGTGGTTTTCCCGTTATCGCGAATTCCGGGCCGATGCCGGCGGTGCCAAGCTGGCGGGGCGGGAAAAGATGATCGGCGCATTGCGGGCCTTGCAACGAGCGCACGATCCGCAAGACTTGCCCGGCCAATTGGCGGCTTTCGGCATTAACGGCGGCGGCATGAGCAGACTGTTTATGAGCCATCCGCCGTTGGAAGAACGCATAGCGGCATTGCAGAACCAACGCTGAGCGATTTCCGATCGACGCCGGCCGTGGCCGGCGTCGTCGCATCATGAATCAAGTCATCCGATTTTCGCTGGATATTTCGTACGACCGTTATTTGAGCGTCTATCAGGGCGTCAGTAAAACGGTCCGGGTTAAAGCCGAGGACGGCCGCGTCGTCGATTTCCCGGCCGGTAAGGTACAACCGTTCCTGACAAAAAACGGTATTCAGGGAGTTTTCGAGATGGTGCTTTCCCCGCAGCATAAATTTATCGGTATCCGGAAAATCGGCTGAACCTTTTATTCCGCTCAGTGTAGTCGTTCAACTAAATGCCGGATGAATCGACAGACTTGAAACTGCCGCTACTGTCCTTAAAAACCAATTGCGGTCGGCGGCTCACCCGATAAGGTGAACGGCCAGCGGATAGATACCGGCCTGGTGCGGAGCAGTCCGGGAAGGGTATGTCCCTGTTTTCCGGTTAGTTAGCGAGGTATTCAAGCCGAGTCCGCCCTGTTACAAGGAAGGTTTGGAGCGGTCTTTGGTCGACCACCTGCCGGTAATCCCCACCCGATCATTGTCGCTGCCGCCAATTACGTACGTTATTGCCGGTTGCCGTACCCTCTCACCAATTTTTGCAAGTGCCCTGTTTCGGCCCGGCATATCCTACTAAAGTTGTAATAAAGCGCCGTTACCATCGGTAACAAATCGTTTTTCCGTCCGCTTGGTTTTTCGACGCAGGCCAACCGGGCGTCTGCAAGCGTAAGCGAACGGTTTCGGCGTTGCGTCATATCGCGCAATCCGATAGGCGATAAAGCGCGCTTCGGCCAACCCGGCACCGCCGGTTGCCACTGTGGCTGTCCGATTGGCTTGTTTGTTGCTTCGCTAGTCGGCTACTAATCAACAATCGAATGAGGGATAGGGTATGAGCAGAAGGGCGGCCGCTTTGATTCTGGCGATGCTTTCGTCAGCGGCATATTCGGACTACCGCGAGGATGTCGGATATTTCCGTTTACAGGGAGAGTTCGGCGCGTTGCTGCCCGATGGCAGCGGTGTTGCGGTGACCCAAGTCGAAGCGGCAGTAGGCGCGTCGGCTTCCGATGCGGGGGCCTGGATGCCGGACGTCAATGCCGCCCAATTCAGCGGCAAAACGATCGTTGATCGATCGGTACCGCCGTCCAACGGGATATCCGGCCATGCCACCGGTGTGGCGACTTTGTTTTACGGCAGCCTGTCGATGGCTTTCGGTATTTCAGATATCGATGTCTATTCGGCCAGTGATTGGATTACCTCGGGGTTCCTTAACGCCGGCACCGGCGGCGCACCCGCCATTGCATCCGGCCGCATTGCCAATCACAGCTGGGTCGGCGCGGCCGATAGCGCGGCCAATTCGGCGACGATCTTAAAGCGGCTGGACTGGGAGGTGGAACGCAACGAGTTTGTCCAGGTCGTCGCGATGAACAACGGTTCGCTCAACCAGCCGTTGCTGGGTAATTCCTACAACAGCATCGCGGTCGGCCGCACCGACGCCAACCATGCGCAAGGAACGCTGGCACTGGATCCGGTCTATGCGGCCGGGAGGACGCGTCCCGACGTGGTTGTGCCGCTGGGAACCACCAGCAGTGCGGCGCCGATCGTTGCCGCAGCAACCGCTATGTTGATCGGGCAGGCGCATGGCGCGGCACAAGGGCCTTCGGCGGTCATCGCCAATGGCGATACCATCTATAACGGCGAGCGCTCGGAGGTCGTCAAAGCGGTGATGATGGCGGGAGCCGAGCGAACCACAAGAAACGTGTCAAGCGTTGCGCAGATCGGCGACTACCACATCGACACGGCTAACGGCCTCGACAGCCGTTTCGGCGCCGGACAGTTGAACGTCTACAATAATTATCGGATCGTGGCGGCCGGAGAACAGGACAGTCTCGAAGACGGCGGAGCGGCGACGGTTGGCCCGATGGGCTACGATTACGACGCCGCTTTCGGCGGGGCGCAAGGTTCGAACGATACCGCATCCTATGCGTTCGAGACGACGCAAAGCGGCGTTTGGCAGCTTACCGCCTCTCTGATTTGGAACATCGGTGTCGAGGACGCCCCCGGGCCAGGTTTCGATCCGACGGCAACCTTATTTAATCTGGATTTGCTGTTATACGACGTGACCGACGGTGTCGCCTCGTTACTTGCCGGTTCGGAAAGCGCTATCGACAACAGCGAAAATCTATGGTTTTTTCTGGAAGGCGGACACGATTATCAGTTGAAGGTGGCCGCCGCCGACGGCTCGCCGTTCGTTTGGGATTACGGTTTGGCTTGGAAAATCGCTCCGGTCCCCGGGTCTTCGGCTATTTGGTCGTTTCTCGGCGGGATGGCTGGGCTGCTCGGCTTGGCCGTTCGGCGAAGCCGCGTTACCCCCGGATCTTGCGATGGCGGGCTGGTTCCAGGCCGGCGTATTGCATTCACATGAACAGCAGAATCATTAACTGCGCGGAAATGATGCGAAGTATCATGACTAGCGGATATACCGTGGCGTAGGCCGTAGAAACGGCCGGCGACGGGCTGAAGCCGTTGGCGAAGGCCAGTGCCGGGGGATCGGTCATGCTGCCGGACAAGAGGCCGCAGATGGAGAGAAAATTCACCCGAAAATACATTCTTGCCGCGAAGGCGACAATCAATAAGGGCAACAGCGTGATCATGACCGCCACGCCGAGCCATTTCAGCCCGTCGCCCTCGATCAGCGTCGCCAAAAACTGGTCGCCGGCATTCAGCCCGACACAGGCCAAGAACAGTACGATGCCGATGTCTTTTAAAATGATGTTGGAGCTTTTCGGCATATGCCAGGTCATCGTGCCCCAACTGTATACGCGGCTGAGGATAATGGCGACGATAAGCGGCCCGCCGGCCAGCCCCAATTTGACCGCGGAGGGAATTCCGGGAATATACAGCGGCAGGTTACCCAGGATTACCCCCAGCGTGATGCCGATAAAGACCGGCATGACCTGGGGGTGATTGATCTGTTCCAGGGAGTTGCCCAATACCTTTTCGATGTTGTTCAGCGCTTCCTTGGAGCCGATGACATGCAGCTCGTCGCCGAAATGGATGCGGGTCGATTTGCTGGGAATCAACTCGATTTCCGGACGCTGGATGCGGGAAATGGTGACCGCGTAATAGGTCCGCAATTCCTGGATGCTTTTGCCGATGGCTTCCTTGTTGGTGACGACGAAGCGGCGCAGCAACAGGTTGCTGGAGGTTTCTTTGAGGTCTAGCGGAGAATCCGGTCCGATCAGCATTTTTAACTTGTCGATTTGTTCCGGATTGCCGACCAAGCGGATCGAATCGCCTTGTTGCAGCACCGTTTCGTTGGTGACGATGCTCACCTGATTGTTATGGGCGATCCGGGTGACGATTGCTCCCATCGCATCGAAAAACGGAATCTGCGCGACCGTCAACCCATTCAGGTTGGGGTTTTCGATAATCAGGTCTTTGGCGATATGGCGGGTGGACGAACCTTGTTGCTGTTTCTTGAAGTCGGCCGCTTCGGCGGCAATATCGATCGACAACAGGCGTTTGACGAGCAGCATCGACAGGATGATGCCGACCACTCCGAAAGGATAGGCGACGGCATAGCCGAGTCCGGGTTGTTTCAACGTATGATCATCGACCCCCGGCATTTGCCCGAGGATCTCTTGCGCGGTAGCCAGCGACGGCGTATTGGTGGTGGCTCCGGAGAACAATCCGACGGCGACCGGGATCTCGATCCCGGTTAACCGGGCGGCGGCGACTGCCAGCGCAGCGCCCAGCAACACGATGCAGGCAGCCATGATATTGAGGCGGATACCGTAGCTCAGGAAGGAATTGACAAATCCCGGTCCCACCTGCAGGCCGATCGCATAAACGAACAGGATCAGGCCGAATTCGCGGATAAAATGCATCAGGTGTCCGTCCAACGTGATTCCAAAGTGGCTGAACGCGATGCCGGAAAACAGAACGCCCGCGATGCCCAGCTTGAGCTGGAAAAGAGGGACTTGCCCGATAGCCAAACCGGACGAGATCACCAGGCTCAGCATAAGAATGCTATAGGAAATTGAATGCGTGTCGAACCAGTCCATTTTTCATCGAAACCGATTTTGTCATAGAAATGTTGTGGATGGGTGCCGCGATGTCGGGAGAGGCGGCGGTTCTTGAGCGGCAGATTACGGATATTGTATGCGATTGCCGGTCGGTTATCAGTATCCGACGAGTAAATAACGTCAACGCCAGACGGGATTGCCATGAAACATCTGATAGGATTGCCGGCTATTATCCATTAAAATCACAGCTTTTCGGCGGTGCCGGGCCGTACTTTTCGCAATCAAGACCAATACCATGGACATCATTCAAGCAATCGCGCTCGCGTTACTGCAAGGGCTTACCGAATTTTTGCCGATTTCCAGTTCGGCGCATTTGATTTTGCTGCCGGTTATCTCGGGCTGGGAGGACCAGGGCCTGGCGTTCGACGTCGCGGTCCACGTCGGGACGCTGGCGGCGGTGGTTGCCTATTATCGCCGGGATCTTTATCGTATGGTGGGCGCCTGGTTGGGCTCGTTGCTGGGGCGGGGGCTCAACGACGATGCCAGACTGGCCTGGTACGTCGGCCTTGGGACCATACCCGTCGGTCTGGTCGGTATCGGCTTGCCCGATTCGGTGACGGAAGCCCTGCGGTCGCCGCTGGTGATTGCCGCCGCTACTATCGTGTTCGCGTTATTGTTGTGGGTGGCGGAAAAAACGGCCGGAGAACGACGCAGTTCCATCAATTTTTGGGACGCCGTGGTGGTCGGCTTGTTTCAGGCGGTCGCTCTGATTCCCGGCACATCGCGTTCCGGGATCACCATTACTGCCGGTTTGATCACCGGTTTGCGCCGCGAACAAGCCGCGCGTTTTTCTTTCCTGTTGTCGATTCCGGTTATCGCCCTGGCCGGTATGCTGCACGTCGTCGAATTGTCGCAAAGTCCCGAGCCGGTACAATGGGAAACGATCGCCGTCGGCGCGTCGGTTTCGGGCGTGGTGGCTTATCTGACTATCGGCTGGTTTCTGAGCTTGCTGGAAAAAGTCGGGATGATGCCTTTCGTCTACTATCGCTTAGTACTCGGCGTCGTCCTGCTGGTCGTATTTTTCCGATAACTTCAACAGCACGAATACCGCGCCGGTGCCGCCGTCCTTTGGCGGCGCCGAACAGAACGCCAGTACGTCTTTGTGTTGCCGCAACCACCAATTGATTTCGTTTTTCAGCACCGGATGACTGTCCGGGGAGCGGTAGCCTTTCCCGTGAATGATATGTACGCAGCGGCAGCCGTCCTCGACGCATCGATGCAGAAAATTCAATAGCCGAAGTTTCGCGTCCAGGCTGCTGAGCCCGTGCAGGTCGATGTCGGCATCCAAGCCGTAATGGCCCTTGCGTAACTTTTTCAATACGTTCTTTTGCAGGCCGGGAGCGATGAACCCCAGTTTGTCTTCGTTGCTGAGGGTTTCCAGCGGCGAATCGACGGCTTTTTGCAACGGATCTTCCCGCTCCAGCGTACGGGTTTTAGGTCTGGGAGGAGGTTTTTTCGCCGGCTCGAACACCACCTTGTCTTTTTTGACGGGTCTGACCTTGCCGATGGTTTGTCTGAACAGATCGGCATCCTCGGAAGAAAGTAATTTTTTTGCCACGTCAGCTGAATTTATCCCGGAAACTTTGCTAATATGGCGGATTTTATAGCGTTTTAGAACAGCATGCACATCTTAATCAGTAACGACGACGGTTATCTGGCCCAAGGCCTCGTCACTCTGGCTGACTCCTTGTCCCGTTTCGCGGAGGTTTCCGTTGTCGCTCCGGACCGGAACCGCAGCGCGGCCAGCAATTCCTTGACTTTGGAAATGCCGCTGCGGGCGATCCGAGCCGACAACGGTTTCGTCAGGGTGGACGGGACGCCGACCGATTGTGTGCATTTGGCGATTACCGGGCTGTTGGCGCACGAGCCCGATATGGTATTTGCCGGCATCAATCACGGTGCCAATCTGGGCGACGACGTCCTTTATTCGGGGACCGTGGCGGCGGCCACCGAAGGGCGCTTTCTCGGCCTGCCGGCGGTCGCGATCTCTCTAGCCTCGAGCGATCCGAAACATTTCGACACCGCCGCCGAGGTTGCCGTTACGTTGATGCGAAAAATCGTCAATCACCCGCTGCCCAAGGACACGTTGTTGAATGTGAACGTTCCCGACATTCCGCTGGCCGAATTGCGGGGTTATCAGTCCACCCGCTTGGGACAACGCCACCGCGCCGAGGGGATGATCAAGGCCAGCGACCCGCGGGGCCGAGAAATATACTGGGTCGGTCCGCCGGGCAGCGAGCAGGATGCGGGACCCGGAACGGATTTTTTTGCGATCAAGAACGGCTATGTGTCGGTCACCCCGCTGCAGCTGGATCTGACCCGCTACGAGCGGATCGAAACCCTGGGCCAGTGGCTGGAACTGGAGGACGAGACATGAGCGACCAGCGTTTGCAGGGCATAGGCATGACCTCGCGCAGAACCCGCGAGCGCATGGTCCGGCGGCTGCAAGAACAAGGCATCAGGGATAGAAAAGTACTGAACGTGATGGCGCAAACGCCGCGCCATATTTTCGTCGACGAGGCTCTGGCCAGTCGTTCCTACGAAGACACGGCGTTGCCTATCGGGCACAACCAAACGATTTCGCAGCCCTACATCGTCGCCAGAATGACCGAACTGTTGTTGCAGAAAGGTCCGTTGCATAAGGTGTTGGAAATCGGTACCGGCTGCGGCTATCAAACCGCCGTCTTGGCGCAGATGGTCGATAAGGTCTATACCGTCGAGCGCATCGGGCCGTTGTTGAAAAAGGCCAGGGATCATCTGTGGGAATTGAAATTGAAGAACGTCAGCTTTTCGCACAACGACGGCGGTTGCGGTTGGCCCGAACATGCGCCGTTCGATGGTATCCTGGCCGCCGCCGCGCCCGAGGAAATACCGGAAACGCTGTTGCAGCAGCTGGCGCCGGGCGGCGTGATGGTGATTCCGATCGGCCGGGAGCAGGAGCAGGATTTGCATCGCATTACCTACACCGAAAGGGGTTTCGAAGACGAAGTCATGGAACGGGTCAGTTTCGTTCCTTTTTTATCGGGGACCAGTTAACCATGTTTCAAAAACTTTACGACCGGGCATTGCTCTGGTCCAAACACCGCCATGCCGCGAAGTACCTGGCCGCGTTAAGCTTCGCCGAGTCTTCGTTCTTCCCGATTCCGCCCGATGTCATGTTGGCGCCGATGTCGCTGTCGCGGCCGGACAAGGCCTGGCGGTTGGCCTTGTTGACGACTCTGGCCTCGACCGCGGGCGGAATGTTAGGCTTTGCGATCGGTTATTTTATGTTCGACGGCATTGCGCCGTGGCTGCAGCAAAGCCGTTACTGGGATAGCTACCTGTTGGCGGAAAATTGGTTCCGGGAATGGGGGGTATGGGCGGTCTTTGTCGCCGGCTTTTCTCCGATTCCCTACAAGGTGTTCACGATCGCCGCCGGGGCGTTGCAGATGTTGTTTTTGCCGTTCGTTGCCGCCTCCTTCGTCGGGCGGGGCGCGCGGTTTTTTCTGTTGGCATTGTTGATTGCCGCCGGCGGCGAGAAATTGGAATCTGGCCTGCGGCGTTATATGGACAGATTGGGTTGGGCGATCGTCGCCATCGTCGTGATCGGCGCAATCATCTACAAATTCGGTTGGCTGCGGTAGTAAGCCGCCGAAAATGGCCGTCCTGATTTCGCAGCGGCTGTGACGACGAGGCGATTTCTCTTAGTAAATCCTCATTCATTGGAACCGAGCAAGCAAGACAGACCGTGAACAAACAAGCGCAATATTTGGTCGGTATCGATCTGGGCACGACCCATACCGTCGCCGCCTTCGCCCGTGCCGATCAGGCCGGGCAGGATATAGAAATCTTTGCTATCGACCAGTTGCTGGCGCCGGGGCAAGTCGGGCCGAGGCCGCTGCTGCCTTCGGTCCGTTACCATCCGGCCGCTGGCGAGTTGAGCGAAGCCGATATCCGTTTTTCGCCGGCCGGCGACAAAGCCGTCGTCGGCGAGGCCGCCCGCTTGCTGGGGGCGAAAACGCAGGGGCGTCTGGTGACCAGCGCCAAGAGTTGGCTGTCCCATCCGTCGGTCGATCATGATGCCGCCATCCTGCCTTGGGGCAGTGCCGAGGAAATCGACAAAGTGTCTCCGTTGGAAGCCAGCGCCAGTTATCTGGCGCATGTCCGCAGCGTTTGGCGGCATCGTTTTCCAGACGCGCCGTTGGAGCGGCAGGATATTGTCATTACCGTGCCGGCTTCGTTCGACGAAGCGGCCCGCTCGTTGACGCTGGAGGCCGCCCGTCTAGCCGGTTTGCACGATGTCCGCCTGCTCGAGGAACCGCAGGCGGTTTGCTACGATTGGTTGCGCCGGCATGCCGAGACGCTGCGGCAGGCGTTGGACGATGTGCACTTGTTGATGGTGTGCGACGTCGGCGGGGGAACCACGGATCTGACCTTGATCAAGGTAGAGCCGGGCGACAAGGAGCCGAAACTGACGCGCATCGGGGTTGGCGATCATTTGATGCTGGGCGGCGACAATATCGATCTGGCGTTGGCGCATCTGGCCGAAAGCCGGTTGAACCCGGGCGGCAAAAAATTGTCGGCTGCCGATTTTTCGCAATTGATCGAACAGTGCAGGGTTGCCAAGGAGCTATTGCTGGCGGACGATGCGCCGGCGCAGGCAAACGTGACGTTGCTCGGCGGCGGTTCCCGGTTGATCGGCGGCAGCCGGACCGCATTATTGAGCCGGGACGAGGCGAGACGGATTGCGCTGGACGGTTTTTTTCCATTGTCCGGACTTGACGAGTTGCCGGATAAAAAACGCAGCGGCGTGGTCGAGTTCGGGTTGCCTTACGCGGCGGAACCAGCCGTCAGCAAGCACATTGCCGCTTTTTTGCATTTGCACGGGCAGGCGGCCAGGGATGCGTTGGGCAGGGACAGCATCGTCCCCGATGCGTTATTGTTGAACGGCGGCGTGTTTCGCAGCCGGCCGTTAACCCAGCGGGTCATCGCGTTGTTGAGCAGTTGGAGCGACCGGCCGCCTCGCCTGTTGGAAAACGATCATCCGGAATTGGCGGTGGCGTTTGGTGCCGTCGGCTATGCGCTGGCGCGGCGGCGAAAAACGACACGTATCGGCGGCGGCTCCGCGCGCAGCTATTTTCTGGTGGTCGAAAGCGATACCCAATTCCAGCAGGGGGTTTGCATTTTGCCTAAGGGCAGCGAAGAAGGAAACGAGATACGTTTGGCAGGACGGCAGTTCGCGCTGCGTGTCGGGCAGCCGGTACGTTTCCATTTGGTCTCCAACAGCGGCGACGGCGATTTCCAACCCGGGCAACTGGTCACGGTAGACGAGCGATTTCATTCGTTGCCGCCGCTGGCGGTGGCTTTCGAGGGCGAAGACAAAACCGAAGTGGCGGTGCAGTTGGCGGCGACCCACACCGAAATCGGCACGTTGAAGATACAATGCGTTTCGGTCGCGGACGACGAACGCCGCTGGGACGTCGAGTTCCAACTTCGAAACAAGGGGCCGGATCAAGTCGGCGACGTCGATTTGCCGCCGCAATTTCACCAGGCGGCCGAAACGATTCGGTTGGTGTTCGGCTCCAAATCCAAGCAGGTAAATCCGAAAGCCGTCAAGAGCCTTCGCGCCGACCTGGAAAAACTCCTGGGTATGAATCGCGGCGAGTGGAATACGCCGTTGCTGAGAGTGTTGTTTGCCGTTCTTCTCGACGGCCTGAAAAACCGGCGTCGTTCGGAAAATCACGAACGGGTTTGGCTCAGCCTGATCGGTTTCTGCCTGCGCCCCGGGTTCGGCTATCCGCTCGATGATTGGCGCGTCGAGCAATTGTGGAAAACCTATCAACAAGGGATCCAATTTGTCAATGAACAGCAAAATTGGAGCGAATGGTGGACTCTGTGGCGGCGCGTCGCCGGGGGGCTCGACGAAGCGGCCCAACAACGCCTGCTCGGCGATATTGGCAAATTCCTCAATCCGGCCGCGGCGCGTCAGGCGGGGGTGGCCAAACAAATCAAGAACAGAGGCTACGAAGACATGGTTCGCTTGGCCGGCGTCCTGGAACGGTTACCGGCCGACAAAAAGACCGAACTGGGACAATGGTTGCTGAAGCGCCTGCAGAAAGCCAGCGAACCGAATCAGACCTGGTGGGCGGTCGGCCGCATCGGATCCAGAGTGCCGTTTCACGGGAGTAGCCACAATGTGGTTCCGGCCGTCACCGTCTCGAGTTGGCTGGAGCAAATATTGGCGGTCGATTGGAAAAAAGTGCCGCAGGCGGCTTTCGCCGCGACCATGATTGCCCGCAAGTGCGGGGACAGGACGCGCGACATCGACGACGGCATGCGGGAAAAAGTGCTGGACAAAATGCGCCAGTGCAAGATGCCGTCTTCCTGGATCTCCATGGTCGAGCAATTTCAACCACTGGACGAACAGCAGGAGAAACAAGTCTACGGCGAGGCGCTGCCGCCCGGCCTGAAATTGATCGGCTGAGCTGGTATCGGTTCCGGGAATACCGGCATCGAGGATGTTTTTTTTAGAGCGGGCAATGAAGCGCCGGCTTGAGCTTGTTACCGATTCGGTTGAGGTATCATGCGAATTTTCGAAGTATTGGCATCGTTTATCTATTTGATTGCAGCGGTCGGTCTGACCGTGTTGTCTTTCTGCATCATGGCATGGTCGGTTTACGAAACCGTCGTCGCGTTGATGGATTTTTCCCTGTTGATCACGCAAATCCTGGAATCGATTGGCGCCATTATCATCTCGATTGCCGTTCTCGACGTCGCCAAGTACTTGATCGAAGAAGAGGTTACCCGCAACAAGGAGCTTCGCTCGCCCTCTGAAGCGAGAAAAACGATTACCAAGATTTTCGTCATAATCTCCATCGCAGCGGGCATGGAAGGGCTGGTTTACATCTTTAAGGCGGGCGACCAGGATATCTCGCTGTTGATTTATCCGGGACTGCTGATTTTTTTCTCCTCGTTGTCCATCGTTTGCCTGGGAATCTATCAAAAGCTCAGTATCGACGTCGAGGAGACGATTAAATCTCGCGACGAGTAATCATGGTCGTGGTCGGTCGCGGTCGAAATCCGCTTTGCACGATTGGCGTTGCGGTTGTTTATAAACGCTCACTGTCGCTTACACCGGGACGACGCAGCGAAATCGACCGCTAAGTCCGAATCGTGCAGTCCGCGAGCGCCGGCCGACACTCATTACCGCATCACCAATCCCGATCTCGCATCGGAAACGGTACGGGAGCCGGTCAAAGAAAGGCCCGGTCGAAGCGATCCGTCGACGGCCACGTTCCTCTTTTATCGAAAATAACTTGCATAATCCGCCGCGAACGCGCTGAAGCGACGCGCGGGCCTGCCGAGAATTAATGCTATATCGTCGGTGGTGTCGGAAAAATCCTCGCTGGCGAAGACTTGTTGAATTTCCGCCAGCGCATGGGCATTCCATTTGGGAACTCCCGACGCCAGCATCTCGGTTTCGGCCGATTCCGGCGAAATCGGTTTATAGCGAATGGGTTTGTCTAATTGATTGGACAATTGCCCGGCTATGTCGTGGCAAGATAAACGTTCGGGACCGGTAAGTCGGTAAATTCTATTCGCATGTCCGTCAGTCGAGAAAATCTTGACCGTCGCTTCGGCCACGTCCCTGATATCGACCCAGCTTTGCCGGGAGTCGCCGAGTGGTAGCGCGAACCGGTTTTTTAACCGGATCGAGCGTCGTTGCCATAGTATATTCTGGAAAAAAGAGTTCGGCTGAACGATCGTGAAATTCAAGCCCGACGCGCTTAAAAGGTCGTCCGATTGTGCGTGTTGGCGCAGGATTTCCGATTTCGATGCGGGCCCGGCCCCAAAACCCGACAACTTGACGATATGGCGAATGCCGGCTGCTTTTGCGGCATTGAAAAAATTCTCGAATAGGGTGACCGATTCGCTATGAATCGGTGCGGCGATAAACGCGCGCTCGATACCGGCGAATGCCGGTGCGAGCGACTCCGGCTTCAATAGGTCCGCTTCGACGAGCTCCGTCATTTCACTTTTTTTGATCGATGCCCGGCTTTCGTTTCGAACCAACGCCCGTACCGGGATTTTTTCGGCGGTCAGTTGGGCGATCAATTCCCGGCCGTTGTTCCCATTGGCGCCGGCCACTAATATTGGTGATTGCTTCATGTTACTTACGTGTAGTTGAAAGGGTGATGAGCGATTCTCGACTACGGTCCGGGATTTTTTCGAATGCCGAAGTCCGCTGTACCGCGGATCGGGAAAAGCGTTGTCCTGCGTTTCCCGTCGTCGTCTCGTCGTGCTGCGGGGCACCGAGTCACCGCCGATGGCAACCGTTGCCGATGCTGACGGTCGGAACGGATCAGATTCGGTACCAGTTCATTTTCATCGTATAGATGTCGTCCTTCATTTGGATGGGCGGTGTCGATAAAACCAGTTCGTTTTGGTTTAACGTCAGATAACGAATTAGCGTAACGCCGCTCCAATTCGGATATAGCGACTGATCGACGATATGATGAATGATGTTGCCGGGGTGAACGACGTAACGTCCGAAATAGGCGGTATATCCTTTGAATGCGGCATCTATTTCGTCGGCGTCTCCGGACAGATAGTCGCGATTGTCAAATAAAGGTCTTGTCTTATCGGAGACTTGTACCGACATATAGCCGTTCGCCTGATAGATCAACATGCCCTCGGCATTTTCGCCCCATAGATTCTTGTTTTTACCCGCGGGCGTCGAAACGGTATAGCTTTCAAGTCCCCAGGTACCAATCAAACTGCTGTGTTGCGGTTCCACGTTAAATTTCTCCATGCGTATCAAAAGTCACTTTCGACGGCGATCAGCCGTACAATTTACCGGTTACGGTTCGTGAAATGGATTCGACGAATTCCATTTGCTGCGGCATATGCGAGCGCGCTATGTTCTTCAGCATTTCTTTTTTGACGTAGTCCTCCGATAGCTGTTTATTGGTAACGATATATGCCTTAGCTATTTCTCCGTGTTCGGCATGGGGAAGGCTGTCAACCAACACATCGACCACGCCTTCGATACTGCTAATGACCGATTCGATCATTAGCGGAAACAGTTTTTCGCCGCCCTGTGTGATGATTTTCTTTTCCCGTCCGGCAAAATAGTAGTGGCCGAATTTGTTTTCGTACAAATCGCCGGTTTCGACGATATTATCCGCGCCTGTTTTCGGGATGAAGCCTTTGTCCGATCCGTAAAAATAGCCGATCATCGGGGTCGGAGTTTCCACCAATAACTCACCCGTCTGGGCGTTGTTTCGCAGGGCCAACCGAACGTCTTTCATCGGATTTCCTAACGGCATAATAAAGTTTGTTTCGGTGGCTTGTTCGGTGATTCGACAGGTAGCGACCCGAGGGCCGGCTTCGGTCAGTCCGTAGGTCGAGTAAATCGCGCAATCCGGAAACAGTTCGAGCAACTTTGCGGCATGTTTGCTGTAGAATACGTCCCCGCCGACGGTAATCGTCCGCAAGCATCCGGAACTGCGGGTTATTTTTTTCGCCATAAAAGGCGTGATACTGATGACGGTAATGTGTTTCTCCTCCAACCAGTCGTTGTCGATCGCACCGACTTGAGCGGTCAAATGGATTTCCGCTTTAGCGATCAATCCGGAAAACAAATTCGCCACCAAGCCGTAACTGTAATACAGCGGCAACGAGATCCCCAGCCTATCGGATTCGGTTAGTCCGATCGACTCGATATGCAGCCGGGCGTTCAGCAACAGGTTTTCCAATTTATGCAGGATGGCTTTGGGTTCGCCGGTCGAACCGGAACTGAAAATCGCGACGTCGGCCTCGGCCATTCGACGGTCTCGGTCGGCGATCGAGACATCGTTCGACCGGTAAAGGGTTGCATACCTGTCGAGTCCTTCGATGGCGTGGACTTGTGGAGTGTGGCCGTCTTGAAATTTCTTGTTGATCGTCAGCGACGAGGCCTTGTCGGCAATCAAGGCGTATACCGAGAACCGGTCGAGGGCTTGATAAACTTTTTGGATCGGATCGTAGGGGTTGTTGATAAACACCACCGCCCGATTGAGCAGCGCCGCAAGCAACAACGAGACCGAGTCGATATTGTTGGTCATTCGAAGAAGGCATACCCGTTTATCTTTTATACCCAGTGAATCCAGATCTGCCGATAAGCTTTCTATTCTGGCCGCTAATTGTCTTCCCGTTAGAGAACCGTGGCGATCGGAAATTACCGTTTTATCCGAGTCCTTTAATTCGCTAATCAATTGGTTAATGTTCATGGAGCTATCTCTTTATAAAAAACGTATTAGTTCGGCATTTTCCATCTAGCGGCGGCGATACGAGCTAGGAACGGTAGATGGCGGACAGAAAAGCCAAGACCTCCGCCTCCCATGCGGGGATGTCGGATTGTTGATCGTCGTTTTCCGCGCTGTCTTCGATCAGCACCGTGTTGGCCGAATATCCGGCAGCGTCATTTTTTTTGACGACGGTGATCAGACTGCTGCCGGGCAGACATGCGGCGAAGTCGATCGCTTCCGATAGACAATCCTCGTTGCCGACAATCGTAAACGCGGCGCCGTGAGCGCCGAGCGCTAAAGAGGTATAGGTGGCAAGTGTTTGCGGGCCGCTCCGGACAAAAAAACCTTGCGCCGGAACGCGGTTTTGGATGTCGGAATTCACCCGTTCCAAATGAGATCGGCATCCCTCCCGGTTCAGTACCAGGACATTCAGCGTATTCAGATCGATGGTGCCGACGGTCTCGATCAATTGCACCGCAGATGTCACCGCGGCAAGAGCGGCCGGATCGGCTCTTTTGTCCTTGTTTTTTAGCGCTTCGGGAATCGGCGCTCTTTGATCGCCGGTGGAAAAGGAGTGATATCGGCAATTCGTTTTACTCACGGACTTCTCCTTCAATTAACGGAACTGGTTAGCACAACGCAAGAATTTACGCCGCCAAAACCGAACGTCGTGGAAACTCCAATAGGGCCTGAGATAACCGTTGGCTCGTTTTCCGACGCCACGTTTAGCTCCAGGCCGTCGTCGATTTCGGTTAATCCGACGGTGCCGGGCGCAATGCCGCGGGATAAGGTCCAACACGTCACGACGGCTTCCACCAAGCCGGTCGCGCCCAATAGGTGCCCGACCGCGCCCTTGGTTCCGGATACAACGATGTCGTTCAACGCCGGACCGAATACTTTTCTCATCGCCGTGGTTTCGACGCGGTCGTTGATTGGGGTGCCGCTGGCGTGCGCGTTGACATAAGCGATGTCGCTCGGGGAAGCGTTTGCCGCCTTGAGGGCCTTTGCAATAGCCTGCGACGGTATCTCTCCGCTGTCGTCGGGCGCCGTGATATGCATGGCGTCACACGACATGCCGAAGCCAAGGACACGGGAACTAGGGCGAAGTGACAGGCGTTCCAGGCCCCTGGAATTGGCGACTATCGCAAAGGCTGCGCCTTCCCCGAACGATGTTCCCGATCGATGGAGGTCGAATGGCTTGGCTCGATCGGGGCCTTGCGTTCCCAGCGCGAAGTGCTGCAATAATTTTCCTCGATCAAGACAGTCGGCCGCCAATATGCCGACGATGTCGTATTTTCCCCGGTCGACCAAAATCGAGGCCATGGACAGAACATCCGTTCCGCTCGAACACGCGCTCGATATTACGCCTTTAAAAAGCGGTGCCAGCTCCGGTCGGTAGCATTCCAAATAGGATTTGATGCATCCTAACGGGTCTCCGGTAAAAGGTCCCTCCAGATCGCCCAAACTGCTAGCGCCCAATATAAGCTGGCAGCGGTTGGCTTCTTCCGGGATGATGGATTCTCCCATCAGCTCGAGCAACTCGAATAACCGGGAATCTTGTCCTCGTAATCCCCTTATCGTACCGATCTTGCTCGTGCTGTCTGGAAACCATTCGGGAAAACTGTCCTTTGCGGCGATGAGTCCGCAATGGCCGTTCAGCAAGTTATTCCAAAGATCCTCGCCGTGTCCCAGACAGGTTAGCGCATTCGGGTATATTATATATGAGTCCATACCAGTGTTCCTTGCCAATTAGAACCAAATGCCGTCATAAATCCCTCTCTTCGCCCTGACCAGCGTGGCGCTTCCTTTAATGGCGGCGGCAAATTTCAAGCCGTATTTGTTCGGCTTGTCGTAAAAGGGGAAATCCCTTACCCGGCTTTCGAACGCCAAATGTATTTTCTTTTTTCCTTCCACCGCCGTAGCCCAAACCGCCATATCGAGCAGGCAGCCCGGCGGAACCGGATGGCCGAATTCGGTGCTGATGGCGTTGACTGCAGTGATTTCTTGAACGTCGTCGTTATGTTTTAGGGGCGATGTCATGCCGATGAAAAGCAGGATGCCGACTTGGTTTATATCTTGGTTCAGGTTGGTGCCCGGATATACCGCAGAGTCGGGGAAATGACCGGCAAACACCGGATCCGAACAGGATATCGCCCTAACGGCGTGAACCCAGCCGGCGCTAAAATCGTGATCCGCGATACGGTCGAGACTTAGCATTGGGTGGGTGTGCCTTAGGTAGGCTTTGCCGTCGGTATGACTGATCGGGCCGTCGCCTTGCCCGCTCAGTGACATGATTTGTTCAAAGTTTAATTCCTCGTTCATTTCTTTTTCCTAACGAATAGAGAGTTCGAAGCGAAATTCAATCACCCGCGGGGTAGCCGATTTAGAGCAAAACGAAGCGATTCCGGTAACGGTATTGCTGTCCTGTTCTTCGGATCGATCACCACCAGTGTGAATTGAATATTGGCCAAATGAAGTTTGTTTGAATCGTAGATAGCGAACGACAATGTGAATTTGACTCGCTGCGGGTTTGCCTCCGCCATCGTCACTTGTATCCGGTCGGCAAATTTTATGGGATGGTAATAATTTGCTGCCGAATGAATCATCGCTACCGAAAAATCGGTATTGTCGAATGAGTATCCTAATTCTCTTAGCGAAGCGTACATTGCTTCCTCGGCAATCTTATAGTAATTGCTGAAGTGGACGACGCCATCCTTATCCGTTTCATGGACGTGGATAATCCGCGAGTAGGTCGGAGTTGACGGCGATTCTGTGCCGTTACCGATTACCGGTATTGTAGTATTAAGCATCGTGTGCCAGAAATCAGTGGTAAGGTTGGATTAAAAGGATTAAGTTGCTTAACCAGATGTAATTAGACTGAGAGTAATGTTCGTATCAACGGTCAGCAATCAACTTTTTCTAACTGGCGATTTTCGCTAACCAAATTAATAATATTTTGTATGCTACTTATTGCTTCCGCACCTATTTTTTCCAGATCGGTGTCGAGTTCGTATTTTTCCTTCAAAAATACCCGAAGTTCCGTTTGGTCAAGACTGTCCAACGTCAACTCATCGTCTGGTTCGAATTCGTTTGCCTGTTCTATCATGAGTTCTTCGACAAGAAATTTACGAATAGTGTTTTCGATCTCTTTGGTTTCCATTGTTGTTCCTATCAAGCCGCTTGTTAAATAAAATGCAAAAAATCGACGATAATACTTAAAAAATATGTATTCTCGTTTTCGGTCCAATCGAATTCCAGTTTTGGGATGGATATTCTAATGACTTAAAGTGTACTTAGGGCACGCAAATACGGGTCGTTAACAGAATATTGCCTTGCCGATAATGATATACCTCGGCACTGATAAGGCCGCGCCGTGATGCTACACGGCTAGATAACGCCGGGTATTCCATATAATTAATATCCAATTTAAATTGTTCGGATTTGGTAATGGTTTCACAAACTTGTTGGATGAGTTAACACCTGGGCTATCTGCTCGATGCATCTAGTCGGCAATGGAAGCCGACTAGACCGGCAGTACAAGCATCGTTACCGAACACTTAAGCCGTTGTGCTTAGTGCGAAATTCCCTTTAATCGTGGTGATGCCTCGAATGATCTTCTTCCGGATGGGCCGCGAAATCCGGCTGACTTGGAAAATCGATAACGTCGCTGACAGGAGGGAATGTCAGAATATTGCGGCCGTTCGCTCTAATCCGTCCGTCGTCCTGTGGAAGAAAGTTGAGCGTGCCAAGCCCTAACCCTTGACCCCAATCCTCGTTGAACATATCGCACTTAAATACAAAGCTACCGTTTTCCAGCGTCTCGCCGGGCACGATGGACTTGTAATAAACAATGATTTCTTCCTTCGGATGATTGTGTTTGCCGGTAGCAAGGATGTTGTAGTTACCGAAGAACATTGCCGCTCCTTCCGGGGCGGTTAGACCTGCCTGTTTCCCGCCCAGAACGATTCCGTTGGGATCGATGACCGATATCATGAAGCCGCCGTCTCGTATGATCCAGCCATCGTCGCTGACATCTTCTCCGGACAGGGCGTGCAGGCGATACTGAAAGTCCGGGTTTACCATAAACATCATGAAGGTGATTCTGTTTGCGTAGGTCGGGTCGTCGACATCGATTCCAAATTGCTCGAGGAAATAGCTTTTCGCGTCGCTTTCTATTGCCGCGACTTCGTCCGGCGTCCGGTGCATAATTTCATATTGAAAGAATTCGCCCGCGCAAAACAAACCTTTACAACCGACGACGCCCGGTCTGGGTTCGTCGAGGTTCGGGTCGAACAAGCCGGTGCCCATATATAGGGCCAGTTTTTTAAAGCCTATCGGAGTCGGCGTCTCTTTATTTTCCGAGGCATTGGAAACCGATGCCAGGTTCACCATTATTAAAGCAGAAACTAGTGTTATTATTTTTACAAGATAATTTTTATTAAACATTATTTTTCTCCTAGGTTGAATAAAAGCTTTGACTACCGACATATTGTCTAAGGTTGCAGGTCAATAATCTAAAGTATTTTTGTTAAAAAGCTGTTAATTATTTGTTAAATATTTGTGAAATATATTACTTATTTTTTCTCCGATTGTTAAAAAGAATTCGGTTGTAAATCCGTTTTTGATTATGTCTGCAACGTGAGGTTTTAACGCCCTTAATTAGAACGAAAGTCATAGCTTGATTAAATAATGAAACACTAACAAAGGTACATTAATAAGTTCCCAAATATTTTTTTCGAAGAATAGACGATTTTGAATAATTGATTTTTTCCATTAGAAAAGTCAGAATGAGATCCCTTGTTGTAGCATTATTAAAAAAATGTTTTTTAAAAGTCCCGTTACCGATAAATCCGGTCTTACGTTTTAATAAATGCCATTTCAATTTGTGCTTCGGAAGATATCTTTTTCCAGACAGTGTTTCTCGAAACGCATGGGGAAGCCATTCAATGTCGAGTAATAACGCTTTAATCTGTGCCGAGGTATCGTCAACCGCTTTCTCGTTGGACGGATCGACCATGTCCATTAACGTATCGATTTTTTCGGCCAACATGGTGTATTCGGGAAATCCGCCGCCGACCAAGTTGAGATCCTGAATCTGCCTGAAATAGTCGTCCCTGGTTTCAGCGCGGGTTCGAGCACTGGTCAGTTTGACGTATTCCGTGTATGCGCCGAGTAGCCACAGCACTTTATAAACCGACCACAATTTGTGGTTGGAAAACGATTTGTAAGAGTTGGCTACCAAGCGGTCGTGCGACTTAATAAAAGCGAGGGTCTGCTTTTCATACGCATTGAAATACTCGGGAGACGAAAGCTGGCCGCCGTTCAGTAGCAAATTAGCCAATGTCGAAACCGAATGGAAGGAGACATAAAGTCCTTTCGAATAGAGGGGGTCGATGAATCCGGCTGCGTGACCCAATAGCGCGAAGCGCTCACCCACGACTCTCTTCGATGTGTATTGCAAGCGGCCGGTTCGCGTCCAGTTGCGTACCGTCTTGGCATTGGCAAATTGCTTTTTTATGTCGGGAAATTTTGCCACGAACCTGCAAAATTCCTCCTTGGCGCTGAGATCGAAATCTTCCGGATAAAGACGGGTGTCTAGCTGTAAACCTACGCTGCATAAAGGATTGGTCGATTTTTCATGGTTGTTGAACGGTATTACCCATAGCCATCCGCCTTCGAAGATATGGTGCAGCGTTCCTTCGGCGACGCTATAGGGAAATCCGTATTGACCTTGCATGGCACCCACTCGATGATAATCGGGCACATCGATCATGTGGGTAAAAATCGATCTCGAGTGGGTTTTAAGATCGAAGTCTCTGAGGCTAAAGCGCTCGGCCAGAATTGATTTGTAGCCGCCGGCGTCGACGACAAAATCCGCGGTAAAATTTCCGAGGCTGGAAATTATTTTCGCATTGCACGCAGTAATTTCGATGTCCTTGACGGTTACGTTTTGCATCAATTTCGCCCCGTAAGAGACGGCCGTTGCCGCCATAAACTGGTCCGAATCCTGGCGAAACAAGTGCAATTCATGCCCGTGCGGCTGATTGGGAATGACCGCTTGAAATCCGCGGTCGCAATTCTGGTTTGCTCCTTGTGAGTGGTGAAGAAAACTAAAGTGGCGTTTCACGCCGTGCGAATAGCCGATGACCGGGAAATAGTT
>JBNLFT010000008.1:0-34908 GCA_050305675.1 Methylococcaceae bacterium | reverse complement strand
GGCCAGATTCGGCATCATGGCCGAGTCCGGCAACAGCAATTCGACATCCGCTTCCGGCTGCCCATTCACCTCGCCTTCAACGGTTGCGGCTTGCGGAGCGAGCGGCTCGACCGGAGGCGGCGCGGTTTCGATGGTTTTCAACACGTCGACCAGCGCCTGCAAAGTCGCCTCCAGATCGATATCGACGTCGTCCCCGACGGTCGGCAACTTTTTGCCGGACAAACCGGCAAAATCGGCAAGCGGAGGAAATCCTTCCGGCAGTTCGGGTCGCGGCAAATCCTGCCGATTCTGCGTTAACGCGGCGATTTGCTCATTCAGGGCGGCCGCGAACTGCTCGGGTAACATCCCCTCTTGCAGCCAGGCATCGGGCAATTTCTCCACTCCGGTCAGGGCGGAAAAAAACGACAGCAAACCGGAAGCTTCTACGTTCATAACCGTTCTCCAATAAATTCACCTAGAATTAAGCACTTCCCATGCCATTTTTTCGCCCGGACCTGGCCGCCCGTTCGTCTTGAGCCGCCTGTTCCAACTTGTCGGCCAATTTGGTTTCCTCCCGGACCGCCCGCTCGCCGATCTTTTGCAGACTTTGAGTCTTCCGGTGCTTTTGCTCCCAGATCTTACGAAACCTCGCCAATTCCCGGTTTTTTGCCTCGATCGTTTGCTGTTGCGTCTCTATCGCCTTGTCCAATTTGGCGATAAAAGCCCTGAACTCCAACAACTGACCGATCGATAGCCCTCGACTTTCGGCGGCATCGTATTTCTCCGCATATTCCCGTCGATAACTACGCAAGTTGCGCAACTGCGATTCCATCGCCTGCTGTTGCTGTTGGCAAGCTCCCAAGACCTGCAACGCCTGCTTTTCCTGTTGCGCCTGTATATCGATGATGACTTGAAAGCGTTCGGATTTCTTCATGCTTGCTCCTTGCCAGCCGCGTTCATCCCGAGGACCGAGGCCAACTCGTAAAGACTCCTGCTGATATCGACCGATTCATTCATATCCTGCTGTAAAAAATCCATGATGGCGGGATTGGAGGCGATTGCCTGATCGATGCGCGGATCGGATCCCGGCTGATAGGCTCCGACGCTGATCAAGTCCCTGTTCTGCTGATAAGTCGAATACAAACGCCTCAATTCGCGGGCCATGATCAAATGTTCGGCTTCGACGATATCGGGCATCACCCGACTGATCGAAGCCTCGATGTCGATGGCCGGAAAATGGCCGGCCTCGGCGAGCGTTCTCGACAACACGACGTGACCGTCCAACACTCCCCGTGCGGCGTCGGCTATCGGGTCATTGGTGTCGTCACCCTCCGCCAACACGGTATAAAACGCCGTGATCGAACCGCTATCGATATCGCCGTTGCCGGCCCTTTCCACCAACGCCGGCAACTTGGCGAACACCGACGGCGGATAACCTTTGGTAGCCGGCGGCTCGTCGATGGCCAATGCGATTTCCCGATAGGCCTGCGCATAGCGGGTCAAGGAATCCATCAACAAGAGCACGTCCAACCCCTGGTCGCGAAAATACTCGGCGATACTGGTCGCCAGCATCGCACCGTGAACCCGCATCAGTGGCGAATCGTCGGCCGGCGAGGCCACCACCACCGCGCGTTTCATGCCTTCTTCACCGAGAATTTTCAAAACAAATTCGTTAACTTCGCGTCCCCGCTCGCCGATCAATCCGACCACGACGATATCGGCCGACGTAAACCGCGTCATCATGCCAAGCAGCACGCTCTTGCCCACGCCGGTGCCGGCGAACAGCCCCATGCGCTGCCCCCTACCCACGCTGAGTAAGGCATTGATCGCTCTGACCCCGACATCGAGCGGTTCACGGATCGGTTTTCGCGACAACGGGTTGATGGTGCCGCCCGATAGCAATACTTTGGCGTCCGTCGCCAACGCCCCCTTGCTGTCCAGCGCCTCTCCGGACCCGTTGAGCACCCGTCCGAGCAAACCGAAGCCGACTTTCGCCAAGCTGTTGGTGCCCAGCGGAATCACTCTGCACCCGGGTTCCAAACCGTGGGTATCTCCGGTGGGCATCAGATAAATGCGGCTACCGGAGAAACCGACCACTTCGGCCCCGATACGATTTCCGTTCTTGGTTTCTACCTGGCACAACGAACCGATGGCCGCGCGGCATCCTTCCGCCTCCAGCGTCAACCCGACCATCCTCGACAAGCGGCCTTCCACCACCAGCTCCGGAGTCTCGTCCAGCCGGGCGAGATAGGGTCTTAGCCGCTGTAGCCAATGCTCGGTCCGGTTGGCGCTCGGTATCATGACGTCTTATCCCCGCGCCGCTCCCCGCCCAACACCTTGGCGACGATCGCCGCCAAACGGTTTTCCACCGTGGCGTCGACGTTCGACGCACCGCTTTCGACAATGCAGCCGCCGCGAGTCAAAAGGGGGTCTTCCCGGATTTCCCAAGGCGGCGACATGTCGTCCAACACCAATGCCGAACTCACCAAGTCCGCATCCTCGGGGTGTAAAGTCAGAGTGATTTTGCGGCTGGCCAGCGGCAACGCTCGCACCGCCTCGCGCACCACCGCGACGATCTGTCCCGGATCGACCTTGACCTCCCTGCGCACCAACTGGCTGGCGATGCCGATGGCTAGCGTCACTAATTCCTGTTCGACCTGCTCGTCCAATTGCTCGAACGGTTCGGCCAACGATTCCAACAAACTGACGAATTCTGCGGTTTGTTTACGCAACAAATGCACGTTGTCTTCGTATCCTTTTTTCGAGCCTTCGTCGAACCCTTGTTGAAAACCGGTCTTTTGGCCCTCGGCAACTCCTTCCTCGCGTCCCCGATTAAACCCTTCCTTGAGGCCCTGGGCGAACGCTTCGTCATAGGCCTGCTTTTGCATGGCCTCGATTTCCTCGACCGTCATGATGCGGGCTTCCCCGCTCTCCAGCGACTCGGATCGACGCTGGTCGAAATTTTCCAGGCCGGTCCAGGTATCCAGCGTTTCCAGCTCGGATGGCGAAAACCTTCCCACCTTAGACAAATTCGTCGCCTCCGCCGCCTAGCGACAGTTCCCCGGAGTCGGCCAATTTTTTGGCGATGGAAAGAATGTCTTTCTGCGCCATCTCGACCTCGCTCAATTTGGTGGGCGGAGAAGCTTCCAGGTCGTCCCGCAACATTTCCGCGGCCCGTTTGGACATGTTGCTGAAAATCTTGTCTTTCAGCCTGTCGTCGACGCCGCGCAACGCGATCAGCAATTGATCGGTGGATACTTCCCTCAGCAGGGTCTGGATGCCGCGGTCGTCGACCGCAACCAAATCTTCGAACACAAACATCTTGTCCTGGATCTGCTGACCGAGATCCGGATTGGTTTCGCTGATGTCCTCCATCATGGCCTCGCTCATCGAGCCATCCATGAAATTGAGGATATTGGCCGCCGCATCCACGCCGCCCACCACGGAGGATTTGACGCTGTCGCTGCCGGTCAATTGTTTTTCCATGATGTCGTCCAGCTCGCGCAACGCCGCCGGCTGCACCCCTTCCAAGGTGGCGATCCGCATCAACACGTCGGAACGCATGTTCGGCGGCAACATCGAGAGCACTTCGGCGGACTGGTCGGCATCCAGGAGCGACAAAATAATCGAGATAATCTGCGGATGTTCCAATCTGATCAAATCGGCGATAGCCCGGGTATCCATCCATTTCAGTTGCTCGATACCCTTGCTGTTGGCGCCGAGCAATATGCGGTCGATGATGCTGCCGGCCTTTTCCGCGCCCAGCGCGTCGGTCAGCATATTGCGGATGTATTCGTCGGAATTCATGCCGAGGCCGGTTTCGGTCTTGACCTGAGTGATGAACGCCTCGAGCACCGAATCGACCATATCCGACGAGATCGGTCCTAACCTCGCCATCGTCGCACCGACCATTTGGACTTCCTTAGGCCCCATGTTCTTCAATACCGACGCCGCCCGATCCTGACCGACCGCCAGCAACAGCAGGGATGCCCTTTCGGCGTGGTTTAATTTCTTGTCGTCAGCCATCGTCTTTCAACCATTCTTTCATCACCTGAGCAACCAGCTTCGGATCTTCGTCGATCAGCTTGCGCACGTACTCCAACCGTTTCTCGTAACTCTGCGGCGCGTCGAGTAGCAATAAGTCTTCCGCGCTGCCGCTCAAGGCCTCGAGCTTGGGTGTTCCACCCGGACCGACCGGCACCGCCACCGGTTTACCGTCGTCGTTGAACTTGACCACGCCGCCGATCGCTTCGGCTTCTTCCCGCACTTTCGCCAATTCCGCGGCCAAGGTTTCTTCCTCCTGCCTGGAGACCAATCCGCGCAAGGTCGGACGTAAAACGCCGAAGATCAGGAACAATACGACGGCGACGGCGACCAATTGCTTCAGCGCGTCGCGAAACCAACTTTGTTCCCAGATCATCAGTTCCGGCAACGGCTCCAGGTCTTCCACCGCTCTGAAAGCGACGTTGGTAACCGTGACCTGGTCGCCGCGAGCGCTGTCGAAACCGACCGCCTGCTTGACCAATGCCGTCATCTGGTTGATGTCTTCCTGGGAATACGGTTGACTGGCCGACGCATTGTCGGGCTGCAGGATCTTCTTGTTATCCACGACGACCGCCACCGACAAACGCCTTAATTCGCCCGTCGCCAGACGGGTATGGGTTATCGTCTTATCCAATTCGAAATTTCGCGTCGCGCTTTTACTGGCCGCCGTCGGCGCGCTAACGCTGCCGGTCCCGCTCGTATTTGTCTGTGCTCCGGCAGTCACTTCCGGTGCCACGCCCGCCGGCGGCGGTTGATTGGACAATGCGCCGGGAACCCCCTGCACCGCCGACAAGGAATTCTGTTCCTCCAGCGTCTGCTCGCTGCGCAACGCCGGCAAATCAGGGTTGAACATCTCTTGCGTCCGCTCGGTCACGGTAAAGTCGACATCGGCCGAAATCTGGGTACGAAAACCGTCACTTCCGACCAAGGGCGTCAGGATATTTTGGATCCGCTCCATCAAGTGTTCTTCGATGTTCTTCTTATACTCGAATTGTTTCGAGGACAAAGACAAATTCGACGAACTGTCGTTGGTACTCAATAAGCGGCCTTTCTGGTCGACCACCGTGACCTGGCTCGCTTCCAGCATCGGCACGCTGGAAGCCACCAGATGCACGATCGCTTCGATTTGTTCCTTCTCCAGCATTCTCCCCTGGTACAAATTGACAATCACCGAGGCGCTGGGTTTCTTTTGTTTGCGCAAAAACACCGATTGTTTGGGTAAGGCCAGCAACACCCTGGCGGCCTTGACATTCTGTATCGTCGAGATGGTCCGGGCAATTTCACCTTCCAGAGCGCGCTGAAAACGCATCTGTTCGACATTCTTGCTGGTGCCGAAACCGGTTTCCTTGTCCAGCAGTTCATAGCCGGCGCCGGTGCTGCGCGGCAGCCCCTGAGCAGCCAATTTCAATTTCAACTCGCGCACGTCGCCGGCCGGAACCATGATCGCCCCGGAGCCGGTATCCACTTCGTACTCGACGCCCAATTTATCCAGCGCGTCGACGATTTCGGCAGAGTCCTGTTCGGCCATATTGCTAAACAACAGATCGTAATTCGGCTCCTGCGACCACAGCACCACCGCCACGCCGATCGCGACGCTGATCGCCAGACCCAACATCAGCCCGAACTGACGGACGGCGGACAGGTTCATCATACCGCTGAGCGCCGGATGCACGGCCCTCTCCGTCGAAACCAACTGGGAAGACCCTTGCAATGGGGCGGCACTGTTGTTGTTTTGCTCACTCATGGCTGGAAACGGTTAACCTTACATCGGCATGTTCATGACGTCTTGATAGGCTTCCACCAGTTTGTTGCGTACCTGGACCATAGCCTGGAACGATACGCTGGCTTTCTGCGAGGCGATCATCACCTCCGCCAGGCTGACGTCGGGATCTCCCATTTCGAACGCTTTCGCCAATTCTCCGGAGGACTTCTGGGTATTGTTGACGGCATCGATGGACTGTTTCAACATCACGGCGAAATCGCCTTCCTGACTGGCAGCTTGCGGCTTTCCGCTAGCCTCTATCGACATGGCGCGCATCTGCGCCAAAACTTGGTTGATATTCATTTCTGACATGTTATTCACTCACTCATCATGCTCTGAAACAATCAAGCATTTTCCAGGCCAACCCACTAACACGGAACCGGTACTCCGGATTCTTTCATCCTGGCCAATTTATAGCGTAACGTGCGGGGGCTGATTCCCAGCTTTTCGGCGGTCATTTTGCGGCTACCATTTGCCTCGTTCAAGGTTTGCAGGATGATTTTTTCTTCCACCGAGCGGACGCCGTTTTCCAGGCTACTAATATCGTTTTCCAGATTTAATTCAGAGTCTTGGAACGTGTCCCCGGACGGTTCGACGAACCGCGAACCGTGCTCCATCTGAGCCTCTTCAAAGATTAGCTCATCAACGCCGATTCGGCCATCGCGCTGCAGGATCAACGCGCGCTGCACCACGTTTTCCAATTCCCGAACGTTCCCCGGCCAACGGTAGCGCCGCATCGCCTCGGCGGCATCGGCACTGAACACGGGTAATTCGTTGCCGCCTGGATGATGTTTTTGCAGCAATTCCGTCGCCAACGGCAAAACATCGTCGACCCGCTCCCGTAACGGCGGAATTTTCAACGGAAAAACGCTTAAGCGATAATATAGATCCTCCCGAAAACGCCCCTGTGCCACGTATTCTTTCAGTCGTCGGTTTGTCGTCGCCAATATTCTGACGCTCAGCGTGACTTTTTTTTGACTGCCTAATCGCTCCACCTCTTTTTCCTGCAAGACCCTCAGCAGCTTGGCCTGCAGGGCCAGGTCCATTTCCGATATCTCGTCCAACAACAAGGTGCCGCCCTGGGCTTGCTCGAATTTCCCGGCACACGCCTGAACGGCGCCGGTGAAGGCTCCTTTTTCATAGCCGAACAGCATGGCTTCCAGCATGTTTTCCGGTATCGCCGCGCAATTGACGGCGACAAGCGGGCCGTCGCTGCTGCTCGACTGTCGATGAATATAGCGGGCCAGCACCTCTTTGCCGGTGCCGCTTTCCCCTTCCAACAGCACCGTCACCTCGGTTTTCGCGACCTTGGCGGCAAGCGCATACAGCTGTTTCATCTTGCTGTCGGCGACGACGCCGTCGACGGCCGAAACTTCGCCGTAGCGTATCGTCAAGGCGGCGACCTTGTCGACCAACATCGCCGCCTCGAACGGCTTGATCAGATAATCTGCCGCGCCGGATTGCATCGCCTCGACCGCCTTCGGTATCGTACCGTAGGCAGTCATCAACAACAGCGGCGTGGCCGGATAATGCGTTTGCATGTTGCGCAGCAGCTGAAATCCGTCCATAACCGGCATCTGCACGTCGCTGACCACCAGTCGGAAGGCGTGTTTCGCCAGTTTGCCCAACGCTTCGCTACCGTTGCCGGCGGCCATCACCCGATATCCTTCGAGCTCAAGAGTCTCGCATAACGCTTCGTTCAACGCCGCATCGTCTTCCACGATCAATACGTCATATTGTTTCATAATCGATTACCTCGTTATCGATGTCGGAGGCCGCTGTGGACAGGGTTACCGAATAAGGGTTGATGCAGGGCAACAGCACGTTAAACACCGTTCCCCGGCCTACGCTCGAAATACAGTCGATGGAACCGCCGTGAGCTCTGACCACGCTGTCGACGACGGCCAATCCCAAGCCGGTGCCATTGCTCTTGGTGGTAAAAAACGGCTCGAACAGGCGTTGCCGCTGTTGGGCGGTCATGCCGGCGCCGTTGTCTTCGACGCGTACACACAACGAGCATTCACCTTGCGGAAAAACCGTCAGCGCAATTTTGCCGTCGTCGGCGCACGCATCGACCGCATTGTTCAGCAGGTTCATCAGTGCGCCGCGTAAGGCGTCTTCGTTTCCCAACATGTCGTCGGCTTCCACACGGTTGAGCAAGCGGAACTCAACTCGCCGTTCCGTCATGTTTTCGGCGATACGGGCCAACAGATTCTTCAGCGAGAAACGTTCCATGCTCAAGCTGCCCTGTTTGGCATAAATCAACATATCGTTGACCTGCCGTTCCAGGTGGTGCAACCGCTCCAGGATCCTGCCGGCAAAACGCTGGCGTTTATCGTCGTCCACCACGGCCTTGTTCATTTGCGAGGCGTAAAGAATGGCGGTCGCTAACGGCGTCCTGACTTGATGCGCCAAGCTGGCGACCATCTCGCCCATCGCCGTCAGATGTTTTTGCCGGGCCAGAGCTTCCTGCAATTCTCGCAGCTCGCTGACATCGGACAACAGGATGATTTGTCCGGACTCGTTGGCTAAAAAGTTACGCGTCACGTTGACCTGCCTGCCGTCCGGGAGTCGACGTTCGTGAGGGGTGTCGCCTACCGGCTGCAGGCGCCGCTGCGTGACCTCTCGCCAACTTTCTCCCAACAACGGTTCGCCGAGAAACGAAACCGCCACGGCGTTGCAGTCGACGATTCGTTCCGAAGCGTCGAGCACGATGACGGCTGCCGGCAAGGCGGCCAAAATCTGATGTAAGCGGGCGGCTATTTTTTCCTTTTCGATCAGGGTGTTCAAACGTTCGCTGCGCGCCGCGGACAATTCCCGGTTTAGCTTGGCAACTTGCGTTTCCAGGCCCTGGTATGACGCACTCAGATTCTGCGAAAGCTCGTTGAAAAGACGGAATGCGTCGGTCAAACGCTCAGCTTTAAGTGCTCGTTCATTATGGGTCGTAGTCATTTCTGCTTCGTTTGGTCATTGACAAAAACCGACAAGCAAAAATAAAGCCACATTATTTTTTGTATAGAAACAGTTAGTTATGAAACGACCGTCAAGATTTCGACGGAAGAAACGGAAATGCTCACGGACCTCCGACTGACCGGAGCGAGGACGGGAAAGTCAACTCCCCGCAGCCGTCGCTATGCCGACAAGAACGCCCGCCACGGCAAGATAAGCAACCGCAATTACAGTCGACATTCTCCGTAATTCCGGGACGAGCGAGCAAATTCGATTCCTAAGTCGATCGATGTTGACCGGATAACGAAATTCACATTATCGTTAACCGAGCGCCGAGAAGTCCGGGGCGAATTGATTCGGAGAACCCTTAAGACAGGTCGTATTTGCGTAACTTTTCGACCAGTGTAGTCCGGCGCATATGCAACAGTTTGGCCGCATGAGCGACCACGCCGTTGCATTCGTCCAGCGCCTGTTTGATTAAGCCGCTTTCCAGATCGTTCAGGTACTCCTTCAAGTCCATTCCCTGTTCCGGCAACTGGCTGACCGGAACCAATTGCAGTTCGTTCGCTCGCGATCGTTGTTGCGGGAGCGCCGGCGGCATGGCCGGTTCCTCGATCAAAACCTGGTCCTCGACACCTTCCGGGACTTCATAGTTGTGGAATTTTTCCGGCAACTCCTCCACATCCACCAGAGAGTTGGGATGGATGATCGCCAACCGCTCCATCAGGTTGGATAGCTCCCGCACGTTACCCGGCCAATTGTGCTGCATCAGCACCGCCAGGGCGGCGTTGGTCAATCTGACCGAATCGCGCTTGGCGGCTTGCATACGGACCGCCAAATCGCTGACCAGATAAGGAATATCCTCGGGCCTGTCGCGCAAAGCGGGCATTTCGATCGGAAAAACATTGAGCCGGTAAAATAAGTCCTCGCGAAAACGTTTTTCCCGAATTTCCTCTTCCAATTTGCGGTGGGTCGCCGCGACGACCCGTACATCGCAACGGATCGCCTTGTTGCTGCCGACCCGTTCAAACGTTCTCTCTTGAAGCACCCTTAACAACTTAACCTGCATCGGCATCGGCATGTCGCCGATTTCGTCCAGAAACAGGGTACCGCCTTCGGCCATTTCAAAGCGTCCTTGGCGGGACGTCAAGGCGCCGGTAAACGCGCCTTTTTCATGGCCGAATAACTCGCTTTCCAGCAATTCGCCGGGGATAGCTCCACAATTGACGGGAACGAAAGGCTTGTTCCTTCGCGAAGAATGGCGATGCAAGGCCTGTGCGACCACCTCCTTACCGGTCCCCGACTCCCCCAGGATCAAGACCGTCGCATCGGACCCCGCGACCTGATCGATCAACTCGCGGATCTTTCTGATCGCTCGACTGTTCCCTGCCAACCCCTTGTTCGCTTTGGCTTTAGGGGATACGGCCAACGCCTTCTCGGTAACCGAAATAGCTTGCAACGCTTCATTCAGCAACGGGTAGGTCGACGGCCATTCCAGCTCCTTGCAGACCTCTTGCTTGATTGCGCCGGAAGGCGATGCGGAGCCGCCTTTGTCGTGTAACATGAACACCGGGATGTCGCCGGTCAAGTCGACAACCGACCGCGCAATCTCGTCCTGCTTGTCGCCGCCGATAAAAACCGCCTGAAACATCTCATCATCGTCCAACGACAAGGGGTAATCTTGCGTGCTGACGCATTTGACTCGACATTCCATGAACGTGAGTATCAGTTCGAACTCTCGGGCTCTGGTTTGATTATCATCGATTAACAAAATTGTGGGCAAGGCCATGCATTCTCACTCGTTGCTATTTGGGACCCGAGAAGGGTCTCCTTCCGAACTGGTAGCGGAACGGGTCGGAACATTCCATCTTGTTAGGCCAAGGGGCAAGCGGGGCACCCGGCGTTGTTTACCGTTGTCCCGGCTGTCGCTACCATGCAATAAGTTAAGCACCGAATTTTTAACTTGTCAAAACACACTATTTTTTAAAAAGTTATGCTAACTATCTAAAGTGAATTGCAAAATAACGAAAAATTTTGCGTTTTTCCAAGCGATGACAGAACTTGACAATTTTCTCTCAGCATAGAAACTAGGAGCTCTGTTAAAAAATTAGAGCTCCTTTTCTTTGAACGACATTTCTCTGAACGTACTGTTCGGCATCTTAATCGGATTGTTGTTATTGTCCGCCTTCTTTTCCGGTTCCGAAACCGCGTTAATGACCCTGAACCGTTATCGGTTGCAGCATCTGGTCAAACAAAAGCACCGTGGCGCAGCCAAGGCGAACCGGCTGCTGAAACGCCCTGACCGCCTCATCGGCTTGATTTTGCTCGGCAACAACTTCGTCAATATTCTCGCATCGTCACTGGCAACGGTTATTGCAATCCGCATCGGCGGCGAACACGCGATCGCGGCCGCCGCCGCTTTACTAACGCTGGTTGTGCTCATTTTCTCCGAGGTAACGCCGAAAACGCTGGCGGCGATCAAACCCGAGGCGCTTGCGTTTCCCGCGGCCTGGATATACACGCCGTTGCTGAAGCTGTTTTACCCGGTAGTTTGGCTGGTTAATCTGATCGCCAACCTGTTCTTGCGGATTTTCGGCGTCAACGTCGCCAAGGTTAAAGAAGATACGCTGAACAAGGACGAATTGAAAAGTATCGTATCGGACGCCGAAGACCTCATGCCGACCCGCTACCGAAACATGCTCTTGGGGATATTGGACATGGAATCGGCGTCGGTCGAAGACATCATGACGCCTAGGAACGAAATCGTCGGCATCGACCTGGAAGACCCCATCGAGAAAATCATCGAACAACTGCAACACAGTCCCCATACCCGATTGCCGGTGTATAAGAAAAGTATCGACCGGGTCATCGGATTTTTGCACTTGCGCAACGTGTTGTCGCAAACCAGCCATGCCGACTTCAACAAGCAAAACATCACCGACCATTTGAGCAAACCGTTTTTTATTCCGGTCAACACGCCGCTGCATAAACAAATCCAGTGCTTCAAAGCGGAAAAACTTCGCATCGGCCTGGTAGTCGACGAGTACGGCGACGTACAGGGTCTGGTAACATTGGACGATTTGCTGCAGGAAGTCATCGGCGAACTGATCATCGACGAGGCCGACGTCACGCTGCAAAAAGACGGCGGCTACCTGGTCGACGCCAGCATCACAATCCGCGAATTAAACCGGATCACAAAATGGGATTTGCCGCTCGAAGGCCCAAAAACGCTGAACGGCCTGATCATCGAATTCATGGAAACCATACCCGAACCGGGCACCAGCGTTAGCTTATACGGTTATCGGCTGGAAATCATCAAACGCGACGAAAACACGATAAAGCTGGTCCGCTTCCACCCGACCGAATAACCCCCAACAAGCCGAGATATGAGCGGTTTTTTGCCGGATTTCAAGATTCCAAGGTTTTATTAAGCAAGGAAATAATTTACGTCTATACTAAGGCGTGAGTAGGGATCATTTGATTAATACAATGGCAAAATTCACCGTTTTTTTTAAAGATAAAGCAATCAACTCGGAAATTTTCGATTCGGGTGTTGTTCATATCGGCCGGGACGAAACCAATGATTTGGCGGTCGACAGCCTGGCGGTAGCGCCTGCTCATGCCGCAGTCATCATCAAGGACGACACTTGCGTCATCAAACAGCTAAACGACGATTTTCCGCTGATCATTAACAATGCGCCAACCAAGGAAGCGGTGTTACAGAACAATGATCGCATCAACATCGGCAAGCACTCGATCGTTTACAGCGTTACCGAGTCGGTAACCGATATAGCGCCGGGCAAATTGAGAGACAAAGACGTCAGCTTTCTCAATGAAAAACTGGAAGACAAATTAAAACCGGTCGAAGCCAATCTGCAAGTCATGAACGGGCCCCATATCGGTCGAATTCTGTCGTTGAAAAAAACCATGACCCGCATCGGCAACAGCGATACCGGCGTAGTCGCCATTTCCCGGCGCAAAGACGGTTACTTTATCGCCGCGTTGGAAAACAGCAACGGCTGCCCGCTTACCGTCAACCAAAAACCTCTGGGAGACCAATCGGTGCGCCTGAGTAACAACGACATCATTTCCATCAATAAGGTCGCAATGCAGTTTTTCCTGAGCAACGGCTGACCATGAATACGATGAATGCGGATAGAAATGACGAAAAACGCCGCTTTCATCGGATCTTATATACCGCGGATGCGAATCTGACCTTTAACAGACAGGCCTACCCTTGCAAGGTTCTGGATTTATCGCTGCGCGGGTGCCTATTGCATTTCGAACACCCCTGGACCGAAGCGGAAACGCCCGAGGCCCTCTACACGCTGGTGCTGCAATTATCCGACGACATCGCCATTAGCATGGAGCTCACCGTCAGTCACGTCGACGGTAGCGACGTCGGCTTCAAATGCGAACACATCGATCTCGAAAGCATATCGCAGTTGCGCCGCTTGGTGGAACTAAATCTTGGAGACAGCGTGTTGCTGGAACGGGATTTAGTAGCGCTTTCCAACCATGACGTTCACTGATATAACTCCGACAGCACCGCCAGCGCCTGCTGAATGTTGCTCACCGCACTAATCTGCAAGCCCGACATCCCCTGCTTCGGCTTATTGGCACCGGGAATCAGTGCCCGCTTGAACCCATGCTTGGCAGCCTCGTTCAGACGAGCGTGGCCATTGGCTACCGGTCTGATTTCCCCGTTCAACCCAACCTCGCCGAAAACCACGGTATCATAAGGGATTACTCGGTCTTTCAAGCTGGAAACGACACCGGCCATAATCGCCAAATCCGAACTGGTCTCGTTGACCTTGATTCCGCCCACGACATTGGTGTAAATCTCGTCGTTGCCAGTAAAAATTCCGCCATGCCGCGACAATACCGCCAGCAGCATCGCCAGCCGGTTTTGATCCAACCCGACCGCCAAACGACGTGGGTTTCCATATTGGCTCTCGGTGACCAGCGCCTGGATTTCCACCAGCAGCGGCCGCGTCCCTTCCCACAGCACGGTCACGACACTGCCCGGAGCCGGTTGATCCGCCCTGGACAAAAACATCGCCGACGGATTCTTGACTTCCTTTAAGCCGGTGCTTTCCATCGCAAAAAAACCCAGTTCGCCCACGCTGCCGAAACGATTTTTGTCGGACCGCAATACGCGGAAACGCGAATCGTCGGTGGAAGACAACACGACCTGGGCGTCGACGATATGACTTAACGTCATCGGCCCGGCGAGCGACTGGTCTTTGGTGACGTGCCCGACCATGAAGATACTGACATTGTGCCGCTTCGCATATTGGGTCAATAAACTGGCGGATTCGCGCACCTGGGACACCGAACCTGGCGCCGAGTCCGAATCGAGCGTATACATCACTTGAATCGAATCGATAATGGCGACTTCCGGTCGTTCTCGGTCCAACACCTCACAAATCTGCTGTACCGAAGTTTCCGCCAGCATCTTGACCCCGCCGCTGTTCAACCCCAGACGATGAGCCCGTTCGGCAATTTGCTGCAACGACTCCTCGCCGGAGACATACAATACCGAAATCCGCCGCTGTGCGATACTGGCGATGGCCTGCAGCAAGATGGTGCTCTTACCGGCGCCGGGCGCACCGCCGATCAATACCACGCTGCCTCTGACGATCCCGCCTCCCAACACGCGGTCGAACTCTTGAAGCCCGGTCGAAATCCGCTCCGCCTGAGCGACATTGACTTCGGACAACAATTGAACTTCACTCCGGCCGCCGGCGTAACCGGCGGAAACCCGATGGCGCGCTGCCGACGTTCCCAATTGCATCTCCTTTATCGTGTTCCATTCCCCGCAGGCGCTGCACTGCCCCGCCCAGCGGGGATAATCGGCGCCGCATTCGGTACAGACAAAGGCTGTCTTCTGTTTTTTAGCCATCGACGAATAAAAGAGGAATACCGGGTATTGGCAAGCGTACTCACTTTTAACCGGTGCGACCGCTGCGTCCCAAAAAAGCAAAAGCCCGCAACGCGGGCTTTTGCAACTCAACTGAAATCACCCAATCTAAAGCCGGGCAGTCCGCCGAGTATAACCGAAACCGGCCAGCGCGAGCAAAAACAGCGACATTACGGACGGCTCGGGAACCGACGCTTGCCCCGCCGGCGGCGGAGGCGCCGTGTACAGCCCCTGAAGATTTTTCACCTTGAAATAATCATTTCCTATGTAACGGCTATCTCCCCAGAAAGCCCCGTTCAATGCCGTTACCAGCCAATAACTGGAACTTAGCGTCTCGTCGGCGACGACGGACTTGGCCGACCCGTCCGCGGCCAAAGGTCCGGTAAAATTATCGGGGCTGTTGCCGTCGGTATTGGCGGTGATATCGGTGTCGCTACTGAAACCGGATGCATAGGTGTAATTACCCACCAAATCCCAGCCGCCGCTGATCAGGCCATCGTACGATTTTCCTTCGAGACCGTCGAAAGCAGAACCGGCGAAGCGCAGCAGGGTAAAATCTGAGTCGGTATGCCATCCCATGGTTATACTGGTTAACGTCACCGCATGGTCGAACGAAAACAGCACCGCTTCCAGCTTGCCGTTGTTATCGGTGGCGTGTTGCGGGGCGTCGTTCCAGGTTTCGCCTTGCGATTGTACCGCCAATCCGTCCCAGAGATTTAATGTCGCTTGCTCGATGCCGGTGCCGGTGCCCGAAGCCGCCCACGCGGTCGCGCTGACTCCGATGACCGTGCCGTTATATGTGCTGGTTTGCGAACAATTGTTACCAAGCGACCCTGGATTACTGGATGAGCAGCTGCCCTGAGCAGGGCTTGAAGCAAACGTCCAACTGAAATTGGCGCTTGCTGGGGAAGCCAAGCTGATGGCGGCGCATCCCGCCATGATCGGCATCATCGATAGTATTTTTTTCATGTTTCGACCTTCCGGTTATCAGTGTGCGGCCAAGCAAATAGTTGCCTCGAGTTTTCTCAACCCGGCCGACAGTTCCCAAATGAATGTAAATTATTCATGAGTCCACCACCTCAGTCTATTGTACTTTGGTACAATTCTTGAATGGTCTCAACATGTTTAAAGCATAAGTCAGGCCATAATTATTTAAGTAGTTAAGAATCAGTTAGTTCACTACGACAGTCAATTCCGCCTGTTAGCGTGATTGTAAAATTTCCTAACAGAATTTCACCGTCGCCAACCAAGCCCCGGCCAACGACTACCGATTCAACTCTTCCATCAGTTGGAGCGCGTCGTTCCGCCCCGGGAACGGCCCGTCATGTTGCAAGGCTTCCTGCAATTCCGTTAACGCCTCGTCGCCCCGCCGCAGGCGGTAAAGCGCCACCGCAATGTGGTAACGGATTTCCGGGTCGGAAGAAAGCCGGGCATGCGCATTGCGAAGATAGTGCAAACCTTGCTCCGCCTGCCCTTGACTGACCAGTATCCAACCCAGCGTGTCGTTCGCACCGGGTTGATCGGGAGCCAATTCGTGAGCCTCCCGGGCATAACTCAACGCTCGTTCGTCGCCCAGCTTGAAGTAGATGTAGGCAAGATTGTTCATTATGTCCGAGCGTTTACCAAAACGTGCCAGCAACTGCTCGTAGTATTGTCGCGCTTCCTGCAAACGCCCGAGGCGCGTATACTCCTCCGCCAGCGCCAGCACCGGCGCTGTATGTCGATCGTTTTCAGCCACCCATTTTTCGAGCAACTGCACGGCATTCTTATCGTCACCCGTCCTTTTCAACGCCTCGTACAACCTCATCAGCAAAAAGCCGTTACCCTCGCGGTCGAAAGCGTTTCGATAGTACGCTACCGCTTCGGACCATTTTCCTTCCCGTGCGGCAACGTCGCCCAACAGTCGAAAACCGGCCGCGCCATCCGGAAACCGGTCTCGCAGGAATTCCGCCTGATTGCGGGCGAACTGAATCTCGCCAAACTGTAACTCGGCCTCCGCCAGGGCGACCCGTGCAGGAACGTAATAAGGATTGCCGGCGACCGCGTTTTTTAACGATTTGATCGCTCCTTCATGATCGGCGGCGGCGATTTGGCCTTGCGCGATCCGCAACAATTGCTTGCCGTCGAAACCGGCACTGCGCGACATGACGCGCAGCACACCCGCTGCCTTGCCCTTATTGCCGTTGGCCAGAAAACTGCGCGCCAACAGTTCCGATACCTGCGGACTATCCCGTTCCTGAGCGCTTGCTTGCTGAGCCAGCCGCAACGCCTCGACATGGTGGCCCGACCGAAGTTTTAGTTCGATCAGTGCCAATTTGGCGGCAACAAATCGCCCGTCGACTTTCAACGCTTGTTGCAGCCATTTCGCGGCACTGTCAAAATCATTGACGCTTTGATAGATTGTGGCCAATTCATATGGCAAATCGGCCGAGTTTGGCGATTGCTCGATCAACTTGGTCATCCGCTGTACCGCTATGTCCGATTTATCTTCAAGCACATCCAGTTTACTCAAATTCACCTGCGCGGCGGCGAACGCGGGGTCAATGGCGATCGCCTCAAGAAAGCTGTTTCTAGCCTCGCTCCGCTGTCCTGCCCTGACCTGGACGCGGCCCAACAAATTAAGCAGCGTGAGATTCTCGGGATCACGCGACAGTAGGTCTTTTGCGACGCGCAGCGCCTGTTCCGTATGCCCCCGGCTCATGTACAGCAACACCAGAGGAATCCCCGCGCTGGCGTTTCCGGGGTCGGTCTTCAGCTCGGTTTCCAACTCTTTCAGGGCTAGATCGTCTTGTCCCAATATCAATCGACTCAGTCCCAGCTCGGTATGAAATCCGCTCTCTCTGATTTCCAAGCCGGCGGCTTTCTCCAGTAAGGCGTTTGCCCGGTCATGCTGCCCGGAATGCATATATGCCCTGGCCAGCAGCACCAACAATCGATAATCGCGCGGAGCATAAGCCAAAGCCGGATTCAGCAACGATATGACGCGCTCGTATTCGCCCTGATCCAACAATATCGAAGCCAGTAATTTATAGGGCCCCGGTTGCAGCGGATAATCCCTGATGTATAGCTCCAAATAATGCACGGCGGTTTCGAAACGTTTCAGACTGTAGTTAACCAGTCCCATCAGCAACAAGCTTTGTTCGTGCTTGGTCAGAAATTCCGGTTGGATGGCGTCCAGCGCCTCCGCCGCCGCGGTCAACGCTTCTTTGGCCTCCGTTTCCCGGCCGTTGCGCGCCAGCACAACCGCGTCGAGATAGGCTGCCTTGGCGCTGAACGGATATGTTGTCCGCACGCTACGCAGATCGACCTCGGCTTCTTCATCGCGGTGCAGGTCGATCAGTACGCCGGCCCGGGCGATCCGCGCATCCAGATGATCCGCATCCGCGGCTAGCGCCTGTCCGTAGCGGACCAGAGCCTCCTGCAAGGCGCCCTGCGCATGGTTTATCGCTCCCAGTATGTAGAAGCTGTCCGCAGACTCCGGCTGCATGGCGGCCGCTTGTTCGGCCGCCTTCATCGCCCCCTGCAGATTTCCCAGATGCAGCAAGACATTGGCGCGGCCGATTATCGGCTCGACGCGCCCGTCATCCAACTGAGCCGCCGAGTCGTATTCGGCAAGCGCGCGGGCCAATTGATTCAACTGAAGATAGGCGTGGCCCCGGTAGATATGCAGATCCGGCCGCACCGCGGCAACAAACCTTTCCGGAAGGATTTCCTTGAGTACCAGTCCGTACTTTAACTGATACAAATACAGTTGGGCGCGGGTCGTCACCAACAGCGCGGGATCGGCGCCGAGTTTATCCGCCTGGGATAAGGCGACCTCGGCGGCAACCAGATTCCTGTCTTTGAGATAGGCCTCGGCAAGCAGAATTTGCGCCGCCAAGTAGCCGGGGTTCTGCTGAACGGCGTTTTTGAGCTCGATAATCGCGCTCTTGACGTTATTGTTTCGATATTGCGCGAGCGCGCGCTCGTAATAGGTACCGGCAAGATCAGGTCCGTCGGCAAGACACGACGCACCATTAAAGGCCAATAAAACGATCAGCAGGCAACTGCCTGCCGACAATGCCGTTCTTCGTTGGATTCCCGTTTGCTTACATTCAGTCATGTGCCGCCCGTCTACTCTGATTAAGGAAACACCGACTTGCAGTCTTTCCCGGTATGCAACGAGGCATGGCCGCCGACCAATCCCGATCGAATCCGTTCCGCCTCGTCAAGTGCAAACCAAAGTATAGCGTCGATCGCCCAAAATTCCGGCACCGCGACCGAACCAATCTAACGCATCAGTTCCATCCGCAGATGTCAGGCAATCCTAACCCGGATATTTCACAAAGGCGGCCTTACTATTTGAAATAAGGATTTAAAGCCAATGTCTTAGGTTTCATATGACTCAAGTTTGTTGGGTACAGTTTGTGCCTGAATGGTTTTCTGAACAATCGGACTTCGAATCTTGAACAAAATCACTCAAGCCAGAGCGGGCTATGCCATTCGTGATGTTTGTCCAATCTTCTTCGCCCGATTTTCCAGAAATTCCATTCCCTTCATGAAATATCCGGGCTAACCGCTATTCGGCGTCCGCGGCTTCCGGCCGTTCCACGCCCTGGCGCTCTATGATTTGGACCCGCTGAGTAATCCCGCATAACAGGGTATACGGGATGGTATCCGCGGCACGGGCAATTCGTTCCACCGCCAGCCCTGGCCCCCAGAGGGTCACCGGATCGCCCGCTTTCGCTTCCGGATGGTGCTGCAAGTCGACGGTAATCATATCCATCGAAACCCTGCCGATCAGCGGCGCTTCACGGCCGTTAACCAGCACCGGCGTGCCGGACCCGGCATGACGCGGATAACCGTCGCCGTAACCGATGGCGATGACTCCGAGCCGGGTATCGCGTGGACAAACCCAACCGCCTCCGTAACCGACCGTCTCGCCGGCCGCCAACCGTTTGACGGCGATGACCCTGGATTGCAGGCTCATGACCGGCTTAAGCCCCTGGTCGGCCCCCTGCTGGCCGATAAAAGGCGAACAACCGAACAACATGATCCCCGGCCTGACCCAATCCGACAAAGCTTCTTGCCAACCCAGAATGCCGGCCGAGTTAGCGATACTCCGCTGCCCCGGGAGGTCTCGCGTCAATTCGTTGAAGCGGGCGATTTGCCGCCGCGTCGTATCGTCGGTCCGGTCGTCGGCATTGGCCAAATGCGTCATCAAGCCAGGCGGCTGCTTGATTTGGGTGCACCGGACCAGTCGCCGGTAGGCCGAGTCTACCTCGGTCCCCTTGAATCCCAGACGATTCATGCCGCTATCGATTTTCAGCCAAACCGAAATTGCCCCTTGTTCCCGACACCGGCGCAACAAATCGATTTGCTGCGGCGAATGAATGACAGGATCCAGGGCGTAGCGATACAGTTCGACCAGTTCATCGGCGCACACAAAACCTTCCAGCACCGTCACCGGTTTGTCGAAGCCGGCTTTCCGCAGCCTTATGCCTTCGTCGGCGCGAGCCACGGCCACGGCGTCGACCCCCGCCCGCAATACCCCGGCGACCCGAAGTAATCCGTGACCGTAGGCGTTGGCTTTGATAACGGCCATGATTTTGGCCGCCGGCGCATGCCGTTTGGCAATTTGCAGGTTATGTCGGATGGCGTCCAAGTCGAGCGTCGCGTAGGCAGCCGGGATCATTCATAATCCTCGTAACCGTAGCTGTCGCCGGCGAAATTCTCGAACCGGGTATACTGCCCAAGGAAGGTCAGCCGCACGGTGCCGAGCGGACCGTTACGCTGCTTGCCGATGATGATCTCGGCAATGCCTTTATCGGGGCTTTCCTCGTTGTATACTTCGTCCCGGTAAACGAATACGATCAGGTCGGCGTCCTGCTCGATCGCCCCGGACTCGCGCAAATCCGACATAACCGGGCGTTTGTTGGGGCGCTGCTCCAGGTTCCGGTTCAACTGCGACAAAGCGATCACCGGCACATTCAGCTCCTTGGCCAAAGCTTTAAGCCCCCTGGAAATGTCGGAGATCTGCTGCACCCGATTTTCGCCGCTGGAAGGCGACTGCATCAATTGCAGGTAATCGATAACGATCAACCCCAACTGGCCGTGTTCGCGAGCCAGCCGGCGGGCGCGCGAACGGACTTCGGTCGGGGTCAGCGCCGGCGTATCGTCGATGAACAACTTGGTTTCGGCCAGCAGATTGATCGCCGAGGTCAAACGGGGCCATTCGTCGTCCTCGAGTTTGCCGGTCCTGACCTTGTGCTGATCGATCCGGCCCAACGACGACATCATGCGCATTGCCAACGCCTCGCCGGGCATCTCCATACTGAACACCGCGACCGGCTTGTCGCCCTTGATGGCGATGTTTTCCGCCATGTTCATCGCGATCGTCGTCTTGCCCATCGACGGCCGGCCAGCCACGATGATCAAATCGGCCGGCTGCAAACCCGAAGTCATCTCGTCGAAATCGCTGAAACCGGTGCCGGCACCCGTAATATTGCCCTCCATCTCGAACAACGTTTCGATCTTGTCGACCGCTTCGGCCAGCAACTTTTTGATCGGGCTGAATCCGCCCTGGCCGCGCTGCCGCTGCTCGGCGATCTTGAATACGTGGCGCTCGGCGTTCTCCAGCAACTCCGCGGTCTCCCTTCCTTCCGGGTTGAAGGCCGAATCCGAGATCTCGGTACCCACGTGAATTAACTGGCGCAGCACCGATTTGTCGCGGACGATATTCGCGTAGGCCACGATATTGGCCGCACTGGGAGTGTCCTTGGCCAACATGCCCAAATAAGCGAGACCGCCGCAATCGCCTAGTTCCCCGCTGGCTTCCAAGGTTTCCGACAACGTGATGACGTCGAACGGTTCCTGCTTGTCGGCCAATCGGGCGATGGCCCGAAAAATCAACTGATGGTCCTTGCGGTAAAAATCCAGTTCGGAAACCTTATCCGATACGGTGTCCCAGGTCTGGTTATCCAGCATCAGGCCGCCCAGCACCGACTGCTCGGCCTGTATCGAATGCGGCGGAACTTTGAGCGATTCGACCGCATAGTCGGTGTTTATTGAATAGATTTCGGACATATTATGAAAGAAGAATCCAAGGTGCGAGACGCAAGGTCGAGGTTCCAGGGTCGACGACGTGATCGACCAGGCCTCATCTCGTTGCGCTGCTATCGACAGACAAAAAGTAAAATGGCTATATAAACCAATGGTTACCCGAATCAGAGACTGCGCCGGCTGGGGCTTCAAGATCGACGGCGGCAGAGTTGCCGTCGTAAAGACGACAGGTAGGCATTCGCGCCGTTCTTGAAAACCCGACAGGAAACAATCTGCGGTGAGGTCATAGCCGTAAAAATTTTATTATACCTTACTCCTGCAATTCCTTGATCACCCTCACCACCTCGTAATCGTCCTCGATCGGCTCCGTCCTGAAACCGAGTTTTCCGGCCAACGCCAGCATCGGCTTGTTGACCGCCAACACTTCCCCCTCCAATTGCTTCAGTCCCTTGCGCCGAGCCGCATCGATCAGAGTCGTCATGATCTTGACCCCGATCCCCAGCCCCTGGCAATCATCGGAAACGACGATGGCAAATTCGGCGGAATGGCCGTCCGGATTGATCATATACCTACCCACTCCCAACTCGTTCGGCATCGCCACATCTTCGGTCACGACCACGAACGCCATTTCCCGGTCGTAGTCGATCTGGGTAAAACGCACCAGCATGTCGGGAGTCAATTCCTGCAACGATTGCATGAAACGGAAATACTTGCTGCGTTGGGACAAGCGCTTCACGAAATCCTGTTCCAGCACCGCGTCCTCGGGCCTGATGGGGCGTATGCAAATATGCACGCCGTTTGCCAACTGAAAATGCTGCGTCAGTTCCGACGGATAGGGATGGATCGCCATGTGCCGATAATCCCGGCAACGGGGCTGCGAGTGAATTTTGATCTGGGCATCCACCGCCCAGGCGCCGTACTGGTCGACGATCAACGGATTGATCTCCAATTCGTCGATATCGGGCATTTCACTGACCAGCCGCGACAAGTTGAGCATGACCTCGATCACGGCGCGACGGTTGGCTGCCGGCAAATGCCGGAATCGCAGCAAGTACTTTCCCGCCTTGCTGCCGGCGATCATTTGTTCGACCATGTACCGGTTTAACGGCGGCAGGGCCACCACCTTGTCCTGCAGGATTTCCACCAGCGTACCGCCCATTCCCAAACTGACCGCCGGTCCGAATATCGGATCGCTCACCATGCCGACCATCAACTCCCTCGCCGAGGAAGACTGCACCATGCTCTCCACGTTGATTCGGACCGCATTCAAGTGCGGATAACGTTGCCCGATCATGCGCCGTAGATCGTTATAGTGAAACACCAGTTCCTGTTGGTTAGTGATCGGCAGACGCACGCCGCCGATATCCGTCTTATGCCGAATTTCCGGTACATCGACCTTCAACACCAGCGGAAACGGCAATTGTTCGGAACACTGTAATGCGTGCTCCAACGAACACGTCGACCGCGTTTCGTTCACCGGAATATGAAAGGCGGCCAATATTTGTTTGGATTCGAACACGTTCAATTGCCGACGACCTTCGCGCCTGGCCGTGGCGAATACGGCGAAAGCCGCCGCCAAGTCGGGCTCCGGCGTTTGCGCCTCCGGCAGCGGTATCTGCTTTAATAAAATCTGGTTCTTGCGGTACTGAGTCAGAAAGGAAAAGGCGTCGACCGCCGATTCCGGCGTATTGAAGTGTGCCACGTGGCTGTCGGCGAATAATTCCCTGCCCTGGCGCACTTTTTCTCCGCCGGTCCAGGATGCCAACACCGGCTTGTTGCTACCCGCCGCCTCACCGATTATCGCGCCGGCGATTGCGGTCGGTTCGGTCAGTGCCTGCGGGGTGACGATATTCAGCACGCCGTCCACCGCGTTGTCGTTCAAACATAGGCGCAAGGCCAGACGAAACCGCTCGGCCGTCGCGTCGCCTAAAAGATCCAGCGGGTTGTCGATGTTGCAGGCAACCGGCAACTGCCGTTTTAGCGCCTCCTTACAGGAGTCCGACAACTCGGCAACCTGAATTCCGGCTTTTTCCGCTTGGTCGGTGCACATGATCCCGGGTCCGCCGGCATTGGTGATGATTGCCAATCGATTATCGACGATGCGGTAATTATGAGTGAGGATGCGCGCGGCCGAAAACAATTGAGCGATGCTATTGACCCTGACGACGCCGGCTCGGGCGATCGCCGCATCGAAGACATCGTCGCTGCCGACGATCCGGCCGGTATGCGACATCACCGCCTGGGCGCCGGCCTGGAAGCGACCCGACTTGATCAAGACGATCGGTTTGAGTCCGGCGGCCGCTTTCAACCCGCTGAGGAATCGACGCGCGTTATGCACGCTTTCCACGTACATGACGATACTTCTTGTCAGATTATCGATGCTGAGAAAATCCAACACCTCGCCGAAATCGATATCCTCGGCGTCCCCGATCGAGATCACGGTGGAAAAACCGATGTCTTGCGCTTTCGCCCAGTCGATAATTGCGCTACAGACGGCGCCGGATTGCGATAACAAGGCAAGACTGCCGGCCTTGATCGTGTCGTTGCTGTAGGTCAGATTGAAATGCCGCTGCGGACGCGCCAACCCGTAGCAGTTGGGCCCCATTAGACGTATGCCGGAACGCTGCGCCAACGCCAAAACCTCTTGTTTCAGCGACGCGGTGTCGACGCCCGGCAATTGAAAGCTGCAGCAGATCACCGCCGAACGAACGTTCCGCTCGGCGCATTGCCGCAATAGCGCCGGTACGGTATTTGCCGGCGTGGCGATTACGGCAAGCTCGACCGTTTCCGGAAGAGCTCTGATATCGGGGTAAGCCGGCATACCGAACACCGTGCAACGTTTGCGGTTGACCGGGTAAATACGCCCGCGATAACCGGACCGGAGCAAGTTGTTGAGCAGGTGACAGCCAACACTGTCCGGACGTTCCGACGCCCCGATAATAGCTACCGATGCCGGCTGAAAGAAAACGCTCAGATAATGCGGCCCCATGGTCACCCCGGTCGGACGTCGCCCAGTTCAGCTAATATTAAGATTGACACTCTACTATGCTCACGGTGTCAATCATATTCAACTCGCTTCGAGGCAAAACAATGAAAAAAACACATCTCTTAATGACCTCAGTCTTTGCCGCTATTCTGTCAACCGGCTGCGACCAAAAGCAAGAGTCGACCGGCGAACAGGCAGCCAGTTCGCTCCCGGCAACGGTGCTCCCCCCTGCCGCCGAGCAACCGCTTTCAACCGAACAACCGATGATCGAGCGAGCGGAGACGACAATTTCGGAATCTGCGCAATCGGCGTCCGATAGCGCCGGCGAAACGCTGGACGCGGCGACAGCCGAAATCAAGCAATCCCTTGACTCCGCGACCGATTCGGCAGCCGAATCGGTACAATCTGCGACCGACGACGCCGCCGAAAAGCTGGAAGCAGCGAAATCTCAAGTCGGCCAAGCCGTTGAATCCGCTGTCGACTCGGCAGCCGAGTCGGCCGCCGGGATTGTCGATCGGGCAAAGGAAACCCAAACGGCTACCGAAAAAGCGATCACCGACACGCGGGACAGCATAAACCAGACCATCGACCAAACTCCCGGCGAATAAGCCGCCCTTAGGCTCGCGCTTCCCTGCAACCGTTGCCATCCGGCAAGCCGGATCTTGATCCGGCTAAACGGGCCTTTCGCCTTCCGCAACCGAATGCTTAAACGCCGCCGGAGACGCAACGTGCCATCTATCGCAGGCGGTGCCGTTAGTGCGGCCTATCTCAGAGCCCATCTATTTTTCGCCTGTAATAACGCGGTGATACCCTCAGCGTTTAACGGTTTACTAAAATAATAGCCTTGTAACGTCTGGCAACGATATTCGCGAAGAAATTCGAGTTGTTCCTTGTTTTCAACTTCCTCGGCAACGGTTTCGAACTTCAATTGCTGAGCCATAGCGATGATCGCGGAAACGATCGCCTTGTCGTTCGGATCGAAAGCGATATCGTTAACGAACGATCGGTCGATTTTAAGCCGATCGATGGGAAACCGTTTCAGATAGCTTAGCGATGAATAGCCGGTACCGAAATCGTCAACGGAAATATGTACTCCCAAACTCTTCAATTCAAGCAGGATACCCATCGTCGTATCGAGATCCTGCATCAATATCGTCTCGGTAATCTCCAATTCCAGAAACTCCGGAGGTAAGCCGCTTTCCTCAAGCGCCGAAGCGACATCGTCCAGCAAGCCTTTCGGATGTTTCTGAAATTGGCGGGCCGATAAGTTGACCGCGATACGAATGTTAAAACCGCTTTGCCGCCACCGCTCGGCCTGACGACATGCCGTTTTCAACACCCACGCGCCAATGAGTACGATCATGCCGGTCTCCTCCGCCAAGGGAACGAAGTCGCTGGGAGCTATTGTTCCCAATTCCGTACTGTGCCAGCGCAACAGCGCCTCGATACCGGTCACGCTACCGTCCACTACCGCGATCTGGGGTTGGTAATAAAGCTCGAGTTCATCCCGTTCCAACACTCGGCGCAAATGCTTTTCCAGCGTAATGCGATTTTGCGCCTCACGGTTCATTTGATTATTGAAAAACTGGTAATTGTTCTTACCGTGTTTTTTTGCATGGTACATCGCGGCGTCGGCGGCGGCCATCAAGTCGTCCGTCAAAACGGCGTTGTCCGGATAAATGCCGATACCGATGCTGGCGCCGACGAAAATTTCGTGCTCGCCCAATCGTATGGGGTTTTCCAGAGCCTTTAAGATTTTGACGGCAACGTTGGCGGCCTCCTGGGCGTGCAGAATTTCGGGCAACATGATGATGAATTCATCGCCGCCCAGCCGGGCGGCGGTGTCGTCCTCCCGCAAACAGCGATCGATGCGTACGGCTACGTTCTTCAGTAGTTCATCGCCGTACGCGTGACCGAGGCTGTCATTAACCAGCTTGAAATCATCCAGATCCATGAACAACAAAGCGATCTTATTTCCGTTCCGCTTGGCCCGCGAAAACGCCTGTTGAATACGGTCGTTCAACAAGGTGCGATTAGGCAAATTGGTCAACGCATCGAAGTGCGCCATATAGTCCAGATGCTGCCTTGCGTGCTTGACTTCCTCGACTTTTCTCGCGTTATCGAGCATCAACGAAAGAAAATGAGCAAAACTCATTGCGATGTCTTCGTCGGTTTTGGCAAACGTACTACCGTGTTTTTTCTCGCTCAGATATACCCGGCCGTAAACTCTGTCGCCGTGAGAGATGGGAACCGCCAGCAGCGACCTCATCTTCGGGTGGTGGGGAGGAAAACCGACGCTCCGCGGGTCTTGACTCATATCGTCGAGCCGAAGCGGCACTTTATCCGCCACGACGGCACCCAGCAATCCGCGTCCTTCGGGGGGGCGACCGATTTTTTGCACCACCTCGGGATCTATTCCGGTGTAGATAAAATGTTTTAACTCGCCCGATTGATCGAGGATGCCGATCGCGCCGAATTGAGCCTCTGCCAATTCCGCCAATGCATCGAGCCCCGATTGTAGGAGGTCGAATTCCAACGAGGAATACGCCAAAACGCTCAATAGTTCCCGCGAAGCGTCGTGCATCCGAGACAACTTTTTCGCCCAGGCGGTCAACTTGCCATGTTCCTTTTCAAGATGCTTATGCAAGCGTCTGGATTCTTTCAACAGTGAATTGTCGCGAGCCAGGAGCGCTTCGTGGATGCTCTGTCGGGTAACCGCCCCAACAAATTGTTTGTCGTTCACAACCGCCAACGCCGCAAGTCGGTTTTCCTCCATGAGCTCGAGCGCCCGCCGCACATTTGTTTTCGGCGTGACGGCATGTAAATCGCGATGCTCAGTCAAGTCGGCGAATATCCAGTCCGGATGGCGAACGATGTCGTATTCGGTCGCCAAACCGCAGAAAGCGCCATTGTTTTTGGATTCGCGAAACACCGCGAAGACGGAATCGGGCAACACGTTTTCCGGCCGCTCCTCCTCCAAAACGTGAATCACGTGAGGAGACAGGCAGTCCTTAGCTTGCAACGATTTCATCAGGCACTTGCGGATAGGAATATTTTAATGTCGAGCTCTACTTGCAACACTTCGTCGGCACCCATCATGGGTTTGATTTGGTCGAGAACGAAATCGATTAAGGTATTCTTGGCAACGCGTCTAAGCAACGGCTGGCGGACCAAAATGTCACCGATTACATCGTCCTCTAGCTCGATATGTTCGAATGGCGTTCTGATCAACAACTCTAACGAACGACGCATTGCGACGCATCCAATCGGCGCATCGTTCCCTAAAACCAGCATATCCTTCAAGGGCGGGATTGCGTACTCGGAAATGCGGGCCGAAATATGGGCTTTTTTTTCTGACAGGTTGTCCATAAGTAAGAATGATTTTTAACCACAAAACCGTTGCAATAATAACACCAGATAACCGCTTGTTGTAATCGAACTAAATAATCCGAGCAAAACTCCGGACAACGCCCGGAGCTGACCGTAGGGCGGCGGGAGACCTGCTCCGAGGTCTATCGCGTTTCGGCAAACCATAGGACGCTTCTTACAAATCAAGGCATTTCTCGAGCGATTCAGTCGGAAGCGGAAAATCGGCCAACGTAAAATACCAATCGTCGTTGCCGCCCGGTCCGTCCCACAAAGAGTCGTATCCGCGCTGTCGATATCGGTTAACGGCGCCCATGACAAGTCCGCTTCCACAATCGAAGGCCGGCATATCTTCGGTCCGAGTACAACTCAAGTTTGAACTCAGGTGTTTTCCGAAACCGAATTCACGCGCTTGAATATCGCCGTTCGGCGTAAGAAATATCGTTTTCCGACCGTGGTACGCGAAATATTAATTTTAAACAATGCCTAGACTCTTTCCCGACCGGATCGCTTTCGTTAACTTCAAAAAATTCAGCCACGTTAATTAATTCAATAAAATATATTAGCTTACTTTTTAAATGGGTATAGTCATTTAAACAATTCGCTAAAAAACTCCGGCTTTGTCTATCCATAAACCTTCCAACTGACCTTCAGACTTTAATCGCGCCGCTCCTTCGCCTTTTTCAATGGCATTTCCTTCAATGTAATTTTTCACTATTGCAAACCCAAAAAGTTCATACCGGGAAAAATCCGGCTTTTTTATAGTGTGCTCCAACCCCACGCATTTCGACTCGTAGGAAATTTTTACCAGCAACTACCATACACGGCGAAAAAGCGCAGTAACCGGCAGTTTAAGGTCGTCGGTTGTTTTGCCGAAAGCCGGAAACTCGTTACCTCAAGAACTATTTAGGAATCATTATGGCGACTAATTACAAAAACTTTCTAGAAAATACGGATTTCGATTCCAAGCACTACCGCTTAAGTCAAGTGTCTGACGACACGCTATTGAAATCCCAAGAGACTCTGGCCGACATTCTAAGACTGCGCGCGTCGGCCACGCCGAACAAGACCGCTTATATTTACTTAAGGGACGGTGAAAACGACGAACAAATCCTGACCTATGGCCAACTTGATCTGGAGGCCAGAAAGGTAGCGGCCGCATTACAGGCGGAACGATGTAAGGATAAGCGCATATTGCTGATGTATCCGCAAGGACTGGACTTCATCATCGCCTTTTTCGGTTGTGTCTATGCCGGAGCAGTATCGGTTCTGCTTTATCCGCCGACCAATGCTCGCCTGGCTAAGAGAATGGAACGCATCATTACCGACTGCTCGGTTTTCCGGATTTTGACGAATAGCGAGACTTCGTCGCAGTTGCTAAGAGTCTTGGAAAATAAACTGGCAGACGACCGGGATTCGCCAAAAACCGGTCGACTAGGCTCCATTCCTCATATCTTGAGCGACCGGATCGCTGCCGATCGGCACTTATCGTATCGGGAGGAATTAATTTCCGCCGACGATCTGGCTTTTCTGCAATATACATCCGGATCGACCGGCGTTCCGAAAGGCGTTATGGTCACCCACGGCAATGTCATCGCGAATCAAAAGGCCATCAACCATTTTTTCGGGCATAACAGCGCAAGTTGCACGGTTTCGTGGCTACCGATGCTGCACGACATGGGCTTGATCGGAAGCACCTTGCAGCCGCTCTACGTTGGTTATCCGTTAGTATTCATGTCGCCGTTGCATTTCATGCAAAAGCCGCTCAGATGGTTGCAAGCGATCACCAAATATCGCGCCACCTCAAGCGGCGGACCGAACTTCGCGTTCGATTATTGCGTCAACAAAATCAGCGACACGGACAAACAATCACTGGATCTATCGAGTTGGAAAGTGGCTTTCAACGGCTCCGAGTCGGTCCGCGACGACACGATGAAACGCTTTAGTAAAGCCTTTGGCAGGTGCGGGCTCGATGAAAAAGCGCTGATCGGCGTCTACGGCATGGCCGAAACGACCTTACTGGTCACAGGGCGGCAGCCGGGTTGTATCGCTCCGGTCGATGAAACCACCGGCTATCTGAGCAGCGGCCGAGTCGCACCGTTTCATGTTATGAAAATCGTCGACCCCAGCAAGCTTACCGAATTGGAAAACGGTCGTGTCGGCGAAATCTGGGTCCGGGGACCGAGCGTGACCAAGGGTTATTGGGGGCATCCGGAAATGAACCGAGAAACGTTCCGGGCGACGCTGTCCGGTGATTCCGAATGTTATCTGAGAACCGGCGACATGGGATTCATCCGCGATGGCCACGTCTTCGTTACCGGTCGCCTTAAAGATTTAATCATCATCAAAGGCCGAAACTACCATGCCGAAGACCTGGAGTGGACTCTTCAAGGCATAGCGGGGTTGATGGACGGCTTTGTTGCTACGTTCCTGGAGAATGAAAACGACCCGGATAGTTTAACCGTCGTCGCCGGCGTCAGTACGTTCAATAACGTTCATCACCGAACCATTTGCGAAACCGTCAGCAGTCGAATCATCGAAGATTACCAGTTGCCGGTCAACCGCATCGTCCTGATAAAGCCAAAAAGTTTGCCAAAAACGACAAGCGGCAAAATTCAGCGCCGATTGACGCGGGAATTGTTACAGAAAGACCGCTTGCAGATCGTCTTCGACCAGCGTTACGACGATCGCCGCGCTTTATGCAGCGGGGCAAGAAACAGCGCGCCTAGCGATCGGGACAGACCGCGAAACGAGGCTGAAGTTGCTTTGGCGACCATCTGGTCCGAAGTGCTGGGAATCGATAGGAACAACATCGGCGTACGCGACAATTTCTTCAGCCTGGGCGGTCACTCGTTAATGATGCTGGAACTGGCCAATCGCCTTGACGTGAGCCTCGAACTGCTGTTCAAGTATCCCACTATCGATTCGTTCCTGAATCGCTCTGACGAATACAAGTTTCCCAACGTTGAGAATGATATATGGCTGCCGCCATCGGCATTGGACGGTAAGGCAAGGAAACCCAGCAACGTCAGTCTGATCACCGGAGCGAACGGATTGTTCGGTTTTCACTTTTTGACGGCCATGCTGAACCGTAGCAACGACCGTTTTGTTTGTCTGGTACGCGGCCGAAGCGACGACGAGGTACGCGACAAGTTCCTGAAAACCGCACGTTACTATCAGCTGGAAAATACAATAGACATGAGCCGGATTACGTTGCTGAAGGGGGACTTCGGACAGCATCGGCTCGGGCTGAGCGACGAACAATACAACGAACTGGCGGATTCGGTCCAAAACATCTACCACATCGGGTCGCATGTCAATAATTGGCTGCCGTATGAAGGCATTAAGGATATCAACGTCGAGGGTACCCGACGCTTGCTGACCTTGGCGATGACCGGCCGCGGCAAACGTTTCCATTACGCCAGTACCAGTACCTTTTGTCCGGACAAAGACGACAAAGCGGTGTTCTCGGAAGCCGACAATATCTGCAAGGAGGACATCAACAAGTACAACGGCTACGACATCAGTAAATATGTCAGCGAGCAATTGTGCCTGCTCGCGCGCCAACGGGGAGTCGAATGCAATATTTACCGCTTGGTATGGGTAGGCGGCCAATCGAAATCCGGACTCTCTAAAATCAATGACGGCTTTAACATCATGTTAAGAATTCTGATTACCTTGGGCGTCTTTCCCAAGGGAAATTACCTGCATGATGTCATCCCCGTCGATCTGATGGCGGACGCGATGGCCTCGGTGCAAAGCAAAGCCAGCAACGTCGCCTTCAACGTCACCAGTCAATCCAACGAATCGGTCGATTTATTGAAAATCGTCGGCATGCTGAGGGATATGGGGTATCGGCTGACCGAGGTAAGTCGAGCCGAGTTCGTCAAGCGTCTCAAGGAATTTCCGGATCATCTCTGGGACGAACATTGCCGGTCCTATCGACAACTGGTTATTCGTCTGTTCGACGAGGAAGTGAAACCGGAATCGTTTTACGACAGCAGCCAGCTCAAACAACATTTGGATTCCGATATTCGGCAACGGCTGGAACAAAAATTCGTCGAAACCTGGTTTCACAAAGCCGTTCTATTCCTGGTTCGTAACAATGCCTTGCCGACGCCCAGCGGCGGTGATTTCCAAAGCGACAAGGAACAAATCGCACGCTGGAACGATACCGCGATAGGCTATCCGAGCGATCGATGCATACACCATATTTTCGAAGCGCAAGCCGCCAAAACCCCCGATGCAACGGCATTGGTGTTCGATGACCAAGCCATGACTTACGGCGAACTCAACGGACTAGCCAACGCGTATGCCCGCCATCTGCTTGCAAACGGCCTGCGGCCGGAGAACTTGGTCGGTATCTGCCTGGAACGCTCGGTCGACCTGTATGCGGTCATTTTAGGCGTATTGAAGGCCGGCGGAGCGTATGTCCCTCTTTGTCCCAGCTATCCTCGAGAAGTCATCGAGCATATGCTTCGAGACAGCGGCGCGAAGTTCGTGTTTACGTCCGAACAGACCCGAGACATTACCGAAGGACTTCTGGAAAACAAACGCCGTATCAAGGTCCAGGACATCGCCTCGCAGATTCGCCGCTCAAATCCCGACAATCTATCGGCCGCCGAAGCCTCGCCGTCCGCCGGCAATCTTGCCTACGTCATTTACACCTCGGGGACGACCGGTAAAGCCAAGGGCGTCATGGTCGAGCATCGCAGCGTAATCAATCATAACGTTAGCCTGGCCAAGCGTTTCGAGTTGACGCCGAAGGACAATATCTTGCAGTTTGCGACGATGAACTTCGATTCGTTCGTCGAGGAAGTATTCCCCATTTTCTCGGTCGGCGGAAGCCTGACGATTATCAGGGACCGCGACCGACTCAACGTCGACAAGCTCAAATCGATCATCAAGCAGTGCAAAGTCACCGTCTTGAAGTTCCCGACCGCGTTTTGGCACAGCGTTGCCGAGCAGTCGTTCGGAGGGCTTGGCGTGCGACTGGTCGGCATTGGCGGGGAGGAAGCCGATGTCCGGAAATACCGGGCCTGGATCAAGACCAATCCCGGGATTCCCGTTATCAACACCTACGGTCCGACCGAGATTACGATAACCGCGACCACCGTCAATTTCATCACCGAACATGCGCTCAGGGCGCGCCTGCCGATCGGAACTCCGATCAACAACACCAAGATCCATATCCTCGACGATCAGCTCGAACCGTTACCGATCGGTGGCGTCGGGGAATTGTATATTGCCGGCGACGGCCTTGCCCGCGGCTATATGAACCGGGATGAAGAAACCCGCAGGGCATTCGTCAGGTCGGAAAATTTTCCCGGCGAACGGCTTTATAAAACCGGAGACCTGGCTCGCTGGACCGAAGCCGGCGAAATCGAATTTTTCGGCCGCAACGACAACCAAGTTAAAGTGCGCGGCTACCGGATTGAGCTGGGAGCTATCGAAAGCGTCCTGAACGACCACCCGGCCGTTAAAAACGCCGCCGTTATCCTGAAAACGGTTCATTCGGAAAAACGGATTATCGCTTTCGCAGTGGCGGCAGACGCGGAGCTCTCGCCCCGGACACTGAAAAACCACCTGCGCGAAAAGCTGCCCGCCTACATGACGCCCGACGCCATCAATCTACTGCCCTCACTGCCAATGAATTGCAACGGCAAAGTCGACCGGGCGGAATTGGAAGCTATGGAGCTTAGCCTGGAGAACGGAATCGCCCACGCCAGCCCGCCGGAATCGGAACTGCACGCCCGCATGCTAAGGATCTGGCAAAATTTGTTGGGAGCGGACCGCATCGGGATAGACGATGATTTTCTGAATGTCGGAGGCCACTCCCTGTTGGCGATTCATTTATTGCAGCGGGTTTATCAGGAATTCGGGGTCAAGCTGTCGATCGACAACCTGTATTCCAACCTGACCGTCAGGGCGCTGTGCGAATTTCTGTCATCATGTTCGGAAAGCGCGACCGAAAAATCCGGCGTCATCGAGTTTCCAGCGTTAAACGATGCGATACCGACTTCGAAGCCCGTTGCTCCGCTGTTTTTGTTCCATGGCGTGGGCGGCAATTTGGCCACCTTTTTCCCGCTGGCCCGTCAGATCAAACAACAAGCGTTGGCCGATCGTCAGATTGAGCCCCCGTTGTACGGCCTTCAAGTCAATGCCATGGGTCCGGAGCGATTCGAATCGTGCGAACAGATGGTCGATGCTTATGTGGAACATATAACACGCATTCAACCCAATGGTCCCTACTCGTTGGCGGGATGGTCCTACGGTTCGAGCATCGCCTTTTTAGTGGGCGAAGAACTGGCGCGCCGCGGCGAACGAATCGAAAACTACATCTCGATCGATGCCGAGGCGCCGGCTCGTCATTCCGACTTCGCTCGGTTTTTGGAAGCAAACCATATCGGATCCGCCGAAGCATTGTACGCCGACGAAAATTTCTCGGAAGCGGTGAAATTGTTCGGCGGCAAGTTCGGCTTTACGCCTGGAAAGGCGGGAAATTTAAAACTCCAGCTGTCGGCCTTTTTGGGATATCCGACTGCCTTGAGCCAGGCGGACAGAGACCAATTTAATCTGCTTGCCGTTACCAACATGTTCATCGCAAAAGGGTTCGCTCCCGGTCATTTGACGGTCACCAACGCACTGCTGCTGCATGCTTCGGAAAGCCGGTTCTCGAATTACCGTAGTCGCTGGAATGAAATCTTGTCCGCCCGGCAAGTAGTCGAGCAACGACTCGAGGAGGACCACTGGTCGATTATGTCGGCCAACGAAACGGCGGTACTGATCGGTCGTTTGTTGACGGCAACGCGCAGCCAAAGCGACGCGATCAGCAGCGACGATAAATGGTCGAATTCC